>DXEA01000014.1 GCA_019115225.1 Candidatus Evtepia faecigallinarum | reverse complement strand
CCCCGCTTCCGGGACCTGGGGCCCGAAGCACAGGCCGCCCTCATCGCCGCCGACCCGGACTACGGCGAGGTGGTCTGCCGCTGCCAGACGGTCACCCGGGCCGAGCTGCGCCAGGCGGTGGAGAACCCCTTGGGGGTCAGGACCCTGGCGGGGATCAAGTACCGGGCCTGGGCCACCACCGGCCGCTGTCAGGGGGGCTACTGCCTGCCCAAGATCGCCCGGATGCTGGTGGAGGACTATGGCCTCCGCCCGGAAGAGGTCACCTATCGCGGGGCAGGTTCCCCTTTGTTTACAGGGAGGGTAAAGTGATGTCCCTTGTCACCTATGATGTCATTGTCATCGGGGGCGGCCCCGGCGGCCTGGCCGCCGCCCAGGGGGCCAGAGAGGCGGGGGCCTCCTCCGTGCTGGTGCTGGAGCGGGAGGATAAGACGGGGGGCATCCTCAACCAATGCCTCCACGACGGCTTTGGGCTGGTCCACTACCGCACCCCCCTCACCGGCCCCGAGTACGCCCACCGAGCCCGGCAGGAGGCCGTGGACGCCGGCGCCGCCCTGGTCACCGGGGCCATGGTCACCCGTCTGACCCCCCAGCGGCAGGTGACTGCCGTCACCCGCCGGGGGCTCCTCTCCTGCCAGGCGGGGGCGGTGATCCTGGCCACCGGCTGCCGGGAGCGCACCCGGGGGGCCATCGCCATCCCCGGCACCCGGCCGGCGGGGATCTACACCGCCGGGGCGGCCCAGAACCTGATGAACACCAAAAACCTCATGGTGGGCCGGCGGGTGGCCATCTTAGGCTCGGGGGACATCGGCCTCATCATGGCCCGCCGCCTGACCTTGGAGGGGGCCCAGGTCCTGTGCGTGGCCGAGCAGCGCCCCGCCCCCGGCGGCCTGGAGCGCAACGTGAGCCAGTGCCTGTACGACTTCGGCATCCCCCTCTGCCTCTCCTGCACGGTCACAAAGATCTTCGGGCCCAAGCGGCTGGAGGGGGTGGAGCTGAGCCGGACCGACCCCCAGGGCCGGCCCATCCCCGGCACCGGGCACCGGGTGGACTGCGACACTCTTCTCCTCTCCGTGGGCCTCATTCCGGAAAACGAGATCGGGGCCCAGGCTGGCATCCGTCTGGACCGGGCCACCAACGGGGCGGTCACCGATGTCTTTCTGCAAACCTCCGTCCCCGGCATCTTCGCCTGCGGCAACAGCCGGCGGGTGATGGATCTGGCCGACTTCGTCACCGTCCAGGGCCGGGCCGCCGGGGCCAACGCCGCCCGCTTCCTCCAGAAAAAGCCCCTGGCCCCCATGCCCCCGGAGACCGCCAACGCCATGGCCAAGGGCCTGCCCCGGCCGGGGGTGACCACCTGCATCCTCTGTCCCAAGGGCTGCCGGGTGACCCTGGCCCCCGACGGCACCGCCAAGGGCAACGGCTGCCCCAAGGGGGAGGAATACGCCCGCCAGGAGGCCACGGACCCCCGCCGGGTCCTCACCACCACCGTCAAGACCGCCGCCGGGCACCTCCTGCCCGTCCGCTCCTCGGCGCCCCTGCCCAAGGGGGCCCTCCTTCCGGCCATGGAGACCTTACGCCATCTCCCGCCCCTCCCCGCCCCTGTGCCCTTCGGGCAGGCGGCCCTCCGGGACCCCTTCGGGCTGGGGTGTGACCTCATCGTCACCGGCGGCGAGGAAGAGGCAGGCTGACCGCGAGAAACAAAGAGGGCAAGACCCCCGTGCGCACACAGCAGCGCAAGGGTCTTGCCCTCTCTTTTTTTATTCCGTTGACTCCTCGGGGCACAGCCGCCGGCGCAGGGAGGCCGGCAGGGGCATCTGGGCCCAGTCCTTGGGGCCGAAAATGCCCAGGGCCAGCACCAGGGCCCCGTAGACCACCACGGCGGCCAGGATGGTCACCAGCAGGGACAGGCCCTCCGCGCCCGTCAGGCGCACCAGCAGGCCGTACCCTGCCCAGGCCCCCACCCCCATGAGGCCGGCACAGAGGAGGGGCTTGCCGATAAAATTCCCCACCGGCAGGTCCATGTGCAGGGTCCTGCACAGGTGGACAAAGCAGATGGTGCAGGCGGTGCCGTAGCAGCACAGGGAGCCGATGGAGGCCCCGTAAATGTTGATGGCCGGGATGCGGATGAGGATGGTGTTCAGCACCACCTTCACCCCCACCCCCCACAGCAGGGCCCGGGCGGGCACGAAGATCTTTCCCAACCCCTGGAGGCTGCCGTTGATGGTCTGCTCCAGGGCCATGAACACCAGGGCCACCGCCCCGATGGCCAGCAGCTGATAGCCGTCGGGGGCGTTGGGGTAGAGAAGCTGGTAGATGGGCCGGGCCAGGGCGATGAGCCCCGCGGCGCAGGGGAAGATGAGCAGCACCGACAGGCGCAGGGAGAAGGCCGCCTTCTCCTCCGCCTCCTGCCGCCGCCCCGCCGCCAGTGCCCCGGACAGGGTGGGCACCAGGACCGTGGCCAGGGCGATGTTCAGGGCCAGGGGGAGGTTCAAGATGGTGTCACTCTTGGACAGCATCCCCGCCAGCCGCACCGCCTCCTGGTTCAGCTGCTCCGCTGTGGGGAGCCCTGCCTGGCCGGGGATGCCCCCGGCGAAGGCGGCGGTGATGCCCCGGGTGATGGTCCCCGTGTCGATGACCCGCCCGATGGCGATGACGATGGAGCCCAGGGAGATGGGGATGGACACCCGCAGGATGGTCCGGCACAGGCCAAAGATCCGGGCCCGGTCCCGCTGCCGGGGCAGGCCGGCCATGGGCCGGCGGCGGCGGTAATAGGCTGTCAGATACAGGACGCTCACCCCCGTGGCCACGGTGGTGGCAAAGTTGGCCCCTGCCGACATCACCTGGGCAGAATACGCCGTCAGGCCCAGGACAAAGAGGATGGTGAGGACGGATTTCACCACCTGCTCCAGCACCTGGGAGCGCCCGGTGGCCTTCACATCCCCCAGGCCCAGGAAGTAGCCCCGGATCACCGAGGACAGGCAGACCAGGGTGATGGAGGGGGCCAGGGCCTGGAGGGTCCACTGGACCCCGTCCATTCTGATCACATACCTGGCAATGGGGTCGGCCCCGAAGAAGAGGATGGCCGAGCAGGCCAGCCCGATGGCAAAAAAGAGCACCAGGGCGGTGCGGAAGATGCGATGGGCCTCTGCCCGGTTGCCCAGAGCCACCTGGGCGGAGACCAGCTTGGCAATGGCGCTGGGGATGCCCACCGAGGACAGGGAGAGCAGGAGCATGTAGATCTGAAACCCCGCCGTATAAAACCCATTGCCCACGTCCCCAAAGCCGGGGATGTTGGTGATGACCAGCCGGTAGACCAGCCCCACCACCTTCACCGCCAGCTGGGACAGGAGGATGACCAGCACCCCCGACAGGAAGGAGGATCGTTTTTCCATGGCCGCCTCCCCTCAAAGCCCCTGGCGGGCACGTCTCTCCCGGCAGGCGATGACCACCCGCAGCCGCTCTAAGGCCACCAGGATGAGGATGCCCGCCAGAAAGCCCGGCAGATGAAAGGTCCCCAGATCCAGGGCAGGCTGGGGCTGGGGCAAGGTGGTGGGTCCCATGGCGATGGCAAAGAGGGAGCCCGCCATGAGCCCCGCAATAAAATACATCATGGCCGCCCGGTGCCGCCGCAGGGCCGCCCGGATGCCCCGGATGGACACCCCCACCCCCGCCAGCACCCCCAGGCAGAGCATCACCAGCCCGGGCAGGGCGGAAAAATCCCCGTCCAGCAGCCCCCGCAGGGCGTGGAGGGTGGGGACGTAGACCCCAAAGATCAGCAGCAGGGTGGAGCCGGAGATCCCCGGCAGCACCATGGCCGTGATGGCCAGGGCCCCGGCCAGGAAGAGATAGATCCCCTCCCCCACCGACAGGTCCAGATAGTCCACCCCGCTGATGGTGGTGGACATCCGCCGCAGCAGGGACAGGGCGCACACCAGGCCGCACCCCAGCACAGCCAGGGGCAGCCGGCTCAGCCGCCCCGCCAGCACCCCCCGCTCCCGGAAGAGGATGAAGGGGAGGGAGGCCGCCGTCAGGCCCAGGAAGAGGGAGCTGAGGAGATAGGTCTCCGTGTGGTACAGGTTGGTCAGCACCACCACCGACACCCCCAATCCCAGGCACCAGCCCACCCCCAGCTTGGCCAGGTAGACAAAGCCCCCCCGCCGGGCCGCCGGGTCCTTGCCGAACAGCCCGTGCAGGGCGTTGAGGAAGGGCTCATAAAAGCCCAGGATGAAGGCCACCGTCCCCCCGGACACCCCCGGCACACTGTCGGCCAGGGCCATGCAGAAGCCGTGAAAGACCTTGACGATCATGCCGCCCGGCCGCCCTTTCCGTCCCGGTCCTTCCGGTTCCAGCATTTTTCGTTCAGCCGGGTGCCCATGCACCCCACAAAGGTCCCCAGCAGGCCCCCGGCCACCACGTCGCTGGGGTAGTGGAGGTACAGGTACATCCGGGAGGTGGCCGTGAGCAGGGCCAGCCCCAGGCTGGGCACCCACAGCTTGCTGCCGTTTTTATACAGCCCCGTGGTCACCGCAAAGGCCGCCGTGGTGTGGCCCGAGGGGAAGGAGGGGTCCGTGGGCCGCTCCACCAGCAGGGGGACCGAGGGGTTGCGGTCGCAGGGGCGCAGGCGGTCGGTGAGGGGCTTGAGGACCAGGTTGCAGCTGGCCGCATCCAGGGCCAGGGCCAGGCTGAGGGCGGTGGAGGTCTTGCGGGTCTTGCGCCGGACCCCCAGGGCCCCGGTGAGGGCCAGCCACACCGCCCCCTTGTCCCCCGCCCGGCTGACGGCGGTCATAAATCGATCCCGCTTGGGGCTGCGCCCTTTTGTCTGGATGGCATCCAGCAGTTTCCGTTCCCAGCGATTCATCCTGTCCACTTCCTTTCCGGTCTGGCAAAGACCCCAAACGATTCCATTCTATTTTATAAAATAGCATACCAGAAAATCATAAAATTTGGTTTGCGAAATTATAAAGAAATGGTAAAAAAACGGGGAAATTTCAAAAAAACCGGCCATTTTGTTCCTATATCTTCCAAAAACAGAAAAGACCGGAACCCCTCCGGTTCCGGTCTCCCCCTTATTCTCACGTCTTCCTGTGCCACTGGAGCAGGAAGGCCGAGTTGATGATCACCAGCACCGAGCCGGCGTTGTGGACCAGCGCCCCCACCACGGGGTTCAGGATCCCCCCCATGGCCAGCAGGATGGCCACGAAGTTCAACGCCATGGAAAAGGTCATGTTGCACCGGATGGTCACCATCATCCGCTTGGCCAGCCACAGCAAGTGGGGCAGCTGGAAGATGTCGTCGCTGACCAGGGCGATGTCCGCCGCGTCCACGGCGATGTCGCTGCCTACACCCCCCATGGCGATGCCCACCTGGGCTTTTTTCAGGGCGGGGGCGTCGTTGATGCCGTCGCCGATCATGCATACCGGCGCCCCCTGCTGCTGGCAGGCGTCGATGTAGGCCAGCTTATCCTCCGGCAGGCAGGCCCAGCGGACCTCCCCGATGGCCAGGGCCCCGGCCATGTGGCGGGCGGCCTTCTCATTGTCCCCGGTGAGCAGGACGGGCTCCACCCCGGCTTCCCTGGTCCGGCGGATGGTGTCCGCCGCCTGGGGCCGCAGGGTGTCCGACAGGGCCAGGAACCCCGCCGCCTGCCCGTCCACGGCGCAGTAGATCACCGTGCAGCCCTTTTGCAAATGGACCTCCGCCGCCGCCAGCACCGCCGGAGGCAGGGGGATGCCCAGCTCCTCCAGCAGCTTGGGGCTCCCCGCCGCGACCCGGTGTCCGGCGGTGGTTGCCAGAACCCCCCGGCCGGGGCGCATCTGAAAGTCCTCCGCCGGGGCGGCGGTGCCCCCGGTCTCCTCCCGCCAGCCCCGCAGGACGGCCTTGCCCAGGGGGTGCTCGGAGCCGGCCTCGGTCCAGGCGGTCCAGGCGTAGAGGTCATCCCGGCTGGGGCCTCCTGCCACGGGCTCCACCGCCACCACCTGGGGGGTGCCGAAGGTGAGGGTGCCCGTCTTGTCAAAGGTCACCTTTTTCACCTGGGCAAGCCGCTCCAGGGCGTCCCCCTCCCGGACCAGAAAGCCGTGGCGGGTGGCGTTGCCGATGGCGGCCATGATGGCCGTGGGGGTGGCCAGCACCAGGGCGCAGGGACAGAAGACCACCAGAATGGTCACCGCCCGGATGATCTCCCCGGTGACCAGCCAGGTCAGGGCGGCGGCGCTCAGGGCGATGACCACGATCCAGGTGGCCCAGCGGTCGGCCAGGCGGACGATCTTGGCCTTGCCCGCGTCGGCGGACCGGACCAAGCGGATCATCCGCTGGATGGCGCTGTCCTCCCCCACCTTGGTGGCGGTCATGGTAAAGGCCCCGAACTGGTTGACGGTGCCGCTGGCCACCTCGTCCCCCACCCCCTTGTCCACGGGCAGGGACTCCCCGGTCATCACCGCCTGGTTGATGGAGGTCTGGCCGCTGGTGATGACCCCGTCCACAGGGATGGTCTCCCCTGGCAGCACCCGCAGCTGCTGGCCCACCCGGACTTTTTCGGCGGGGACGATCTCCTCGCCGCTCTCCCCCACCACCCGGGCGGTGCGGGGGGTGAGGTGGACAAGCCGCTCGATGCCCGCCCGGGCCTTGGCCACGGTCAGGTCCTCCAATAAGGCCCCCAGCTGCATGATAAAGGCCACCTCCCCGGCGGCAAAATCCTCCCCGATGCACACCGAGGCAATGAGGGCCAGGGAGACCAGCACGTCGGCCTTGATGTCAAAGGCCGTCACCAGGCCGATGACCGCCTCCAGCACAATGGGCACCCCGCACAGGATGATGGCCACCCAGGCCAGGTCAAAGGGCAGCGGGTCCCAGCCCAGCAGACTGGCCAGCAGGGCGATGCCCCCCAGCACCAGGCAGGTCACGTCCTTCTTCGTGCCCCCCCACTCCAACAGTTCCTCTAATTTCTCCATAGCAGCCTCCTTCTCTCTTCGTTGGCAACAGATACCCCCTGGGGTATAGTTGTATTATACCCATAGGGGTATAAGTTGTCAAGAGCGAACTGCCTGCAAAAAGCGGGCGGGGAAGTGATCCCCGCCCGCCGGACGTTCAGTGCATATTGGCAAAGCGCTCCACCGCCTTGGTGAACTTGGCGATGGTCAGGTCCGGGTCCCCGTGCTCCAGGCCGTCCCGGACGCAGTGCTTGATGTGGCCCTCCAGCACCACCTGGCCGGCCTTGTGGAGGGCGGATTTGGCGGCGTTGATCTGGGCCAGGATGTCCTCGCAGGGCACGTCCTCGTCCACCATCCGGTCAATGGCCTGGACCTGACCGATGATCTTCTTCAAGCGCCGGTGCAGATTGTCCGAATCCATACATTGTCTCACAGCGGGCACCTCCCATGGGGTTACAGGTTTTGTCTATTATCCGGCAACTTGCCCCGTTTGTCAAGGC
>DXEA01000126.1 GCA_019115225.1 Candidatus Evtepia faecigallinarum | reverse complement strand
TGAAGCAGTCGCAGTTGTGCTGGATGGTCTCGGGGGTCATCATGGAGCGCATGTCCGTGCGCCCGGAGGGGTCGCCGATGTAGCCGGTGCCGCCGCCCACCAGGACCACGGGCCGGTTGCCCGCCATCTGCAGGCGCTTCATCAGGCACAGGGCCATGAAGTGGCCCACATGGAGGGAGTCGGCGGTGGGGTCAAAGCCGATGTAGAAGGTGGCCTTGCCGTTGTTGACCAGTTCCCGGATCTCCTCCTCGTCGGTGACCTGGGCGATGAGCCCGCGGGCTCTGAGTTCTTCATAGATCTGCATAGCTTGCTCTCCTTTTCTGATTTTGTCACAGGGGAACAAAAAACGTCCCCTGCCATGGAAATGACAGAGGACGACAACGTGTCGTGGTACCACCTCTATTTACCCCCTTCCTCACGAAAGGGGGCCTCAGCGGGTCTGAACCTTGCAAACCCTGTGCGCGATAACGGGCGCACCCGACATACCCTACTTCCCCCGGCGGAGGGGCGGGTTCAGGCAGCTGCTCCGGGAGGTAGCTTCGCCGGCGGCGCTGTCCCCCTTGCACCGAACGGGGGCTCTCTGAACAGCGGGGTCGCCGGTTACTTCTTCCCTTCATCACAGTAGCGGTTGTTCAATTAGATGGCATTTTACACCTTTTTTCGCCCTTTGTCAATGGCTTTTCTCAACGGGTCACCACGACCTTACCATCCCGGTCCAGCAGGGGCGTCATGCCGGAGGCATTGCCGTTGCGATGGAAGAGATAGTTCACCCCGGTCTCCGTGTCCACCCAAATCTCCATAATGTCCACGGTGCCCTGGCTGTAGATCTTCTTAAAGCGGCTCATGTGTACTCTCCTCTCGTCCTGTTACGGTCCTGCGGTCTTTTTATACGCTTCCGCCTCCCGGAGCAGCTCCTCTGCCCCGTCCAGGATGGCGGCGGAGAGGTGGGCGCCTCCCGTCAGGCGGGCCAGCTCTGCCCGGCGGCCGTCCCGGTCCAGCTCGGTAACGCTGGTGTAGGTCCGGCCCTCCTTCTCCCCCTTCTGCACGGCGTAGTGGCTGTCGGACATGGCGGCGATCTGGGCCAGATGGGTCACGCATAACACCTGGCAGCGCCGGGACAGGCGGCTCATCTTTTCCGCCACCTTGCCGGCGGCCCGGCCGCTGACGCCGGTGTCCACCTCGTCAAAAATGAGGGTCATGATGCTGTCGTTTTCCGCCAGCACGTTTTTCAGAGCCAGCATGATCCGGCTCAGCTCACCGCCGGAGGCCACCTTGGCGATGGGTTTCAGGGTCTCCCCCACGTTGGCGGACATGAGGAAGCACACCTGGTCCATCCCCGTCTCGTCCAGGCCGGACTTGGCCGGCTTGGGGGCAAAGTCCACCTGGAAGGACACTTTGGGCATGTCCAGCTGCCGCAGCTCCTCCTCAATGCGGGCCTTGAGCTTTTCTGCCGCCTGACGGCGCAGTTGGGAGAGGATCTCCCCCTTCTCCCGGGTCTTGGCCAGCTGGGCCCGGCGCTGCTGCTTCAGCTTGGCCAAGGTGTCGTCGGCCAGTTCGATCCGGTCCAGCTCCTGGCGGCAATGGTCCAGATAGTCCAGCATCTCCTGAACAGTGGACCCGTACTTCTTCTTCAGCCGGTGAAGCTGGTCCAACCGGTCCTCCACCTGATCCAGCTGGCCGGGGGAGACCTCCAGACTGTCCCGGAACTCCCGCAGGCCGTCGGCGGCGTCCTCTGCGGCATAGCGCAGGTCGGACAGGGCGGCGGACAGCCGCCCCAGCTCCCCGGAGACCTCTGCCACCCGGCTCAGCTCTCCCTCCGCCTGGGCCAGCAGGCTGGCAGCCCCGTCCTGGCTGTCGGTGCCGAAGAGGGCATTGTACGCCCCCTCCACCGCCGCCATGAGCTTGTCGGCGCTGCGCAGAAGGGTCCGGCGCTCTTCCAGCTCTTCCTCCTCACCGGGACGCAGGTTGGCCCGCCCCAGCTCTCCGATCTGGAACTGGAGGGTGTCCATCTTCCGGGCCTTCTCCCCCTCGTCCATCTGCAGGGCGGCGGTCTGCCGGCGCAGCTGGTCCAGGGCGGCATATTCTGCCTGATAGTCGGCCAAGGCCTGGCCCAGGTCCCCGAAGCTGTCCAGATAGCCCAGGTGGCAGGTCTCGTCCAGCAGCTGCTGGCCGTCGTGCTGGCCGTGGATGTCGATGAGCTGACTGCCCAGCGCTTTTAACTGGACCACCGTACAGGGCACGCCCCCCACCCGGCACAGGTTCTTCCCGTCCCCCTGGATTTTCCGGGAGATGAGCAGCTCCCCGTTCTCGTCGGGTCCTACCCCATTCTCGTCAAACCAGGGCAGGTGGGGCAGGTCCCGGAACAGGGCGGTGACCAGGGCGGCCTTTTCCCCGCTGCGGATGAGATCCCGGCTGGTGCGCTCCCCCAGCACCGCGCCGATGGCGTCGATGATGATGGATTTGCCCGCGCCGGTCTCGCCGGTGAGCACGTTGAAGCCGGGGCCGAAGGTGATGTCTGCCCGGTCGATGAGGGCGATGTTTTCAATGTGGAGCAGGGCAAGCATGGCTGACAGCTCCTTTCTTCCTCACTCGGCGTGTTTGCCCAGCATTTTGACGTTTTCCTGACAGAGCTCCTCTGCGTCCTGGGTGGTGCGCATGATGAGGATGGCCGTGTCATCCCCGGCCAGGCTGCCCACCATGTTGGGCAGGTGCATCCCGTCGATGGCCGAGCAGGCGGCGGGGGCCAGGCCGGGCATGGTCTTGAGGACCACGATGTTCTGGGCGCTGTCAAAGGAGATCACGCTCTCCCGAAAGATATTGTTCAGCCGTCCAGCCACATTCAAGGCAGTCTTTCGCTCGCTCACCGCGTATTTGTAGGTGCTGTGGCCGGTGAGCTCCTTGACCAAATGGAGTTCCTTGATGTCCCGGGAAATGGTGGCCTGGGTGGATTTCATGCCACGCTCCCGCAGCTTTTCCAGCAGTTGGTCCTGGGTCTCGATGTCGTACTCCTGGATGATGCTCAGGATCTCCGCCTGTCTTCTGGCTTTCATGCCCGAATCCTCCTTTCCAGCTTGTGGTTGATGATCTCATAAAAACTCTTCCCCGACAGCTTGACCAGGCACAGGCACCGGCGGGAGCGGCAGACCTCCACCGTGTCCCCGGAAAAGAGCTTAAAGGCCTTGCTCCCGTCCACAGACAGATAGGCCGTCTTGCGGCTCTGCTTGGGCACGGTGATGTCGATGAGCCGGTTCTTGTCCAGCACCATGGCCTTGGCCTGGAGGGTGTGGGCGCTGATGGGGGTCATGATGATATTCTCCGCCGTGGGCTCCACGATGGGCCCGCCGGCAGACAGGGAATAGGCGGTGGAGCCGGTGGGGGTGGCCAGGATGACCCCGTCCCCAAAGACGTTGGAGATGAGGATTTTGTCCCCATACACCTGCAGGTCGATGACCCGGGCCACAGCCCCCTTGGTGATGACGGCGTCGTTGAGGGCGGTGCTGCGAAAAATCACCCGGCCCTCCCGGATGACCCGCACGTCCAGGAGCATCCGGTTTTCCAACGTGTACTCGCCGCTGATGAGCCGGGTCAGCTGCTGCAGCTCTCCCTGCTCCAGCTCGGCCATGAAGCCCACGCTGCCCATATTTACCCCCACGATGGGCACGCCGTAATTGCTGGCGTCCTTGGCTGCGTGGAGGATGGTGCCGTCCCCGCCGAAGCAGACCAGAAAATCCGCGTCCGGCAGCTCCGCCTTCATCTCCTTGATCTTGATGGCCGGGTCCAGCTCCCCTACGTTGGATTTCTCCACCGGGAAGGGGAAGCAGAAGGCCGTCTTGGCCCCTGCCGCAGACAGCAGGCGCTCGGCGCTCTTGGCGGCCTTGAGGCCCTTGTCCCGGAAAGGATTGGGGCACAGGATGATCTTCATGTGGTTGCTCCCTCCAATCTGCGGTGAGACTCCTCCACCAGGGCCTCCAGGTCCCCGGCGTAAGGGGGTTGGGGGGCTACGGTGAGCTGCCCCAGATATTCAATGTTCCCCTCCGGGCCCCGGATGGGGGAATAGGTCAGGTCCTTGACAAAAAAGTGGCTGTCCCGGGCGTGGCGGAGGAACTGCTCCAGCACCTCCCGGTGGACGGCCTTGTCCCGCACCACGCCCTTCTTGCCCACCTTCTCCCGGCCTGCCTCAAACTGGGGCTTGATGAGGCACACCAGCTGCCCCGTCTCCTTCATCAGAGGGCGCAGGGCGGGCAGGATGAGGCTCAGGGAGATGAAGGACACGTCCACACTGCCAAAGTCCAAAGGCTCCGGGATGGCCTCCTGGGTGAGGTAGCGCACATTGGTGCGCTCCATGCACACCACCCTGGGGTCCTCCCGCAGCTTCCAGGCCAGCTGGCCATAGCCCACGTCCACGGCGTAGACCTTGGCCGCGCCGTTCTGGAGCATACAGTCGGTAAAGCCTCCGGTGGAGGCCCCGGCGTCGATGGCCGTCGCCCCCTGCAGGGAGGGCAGGTCAAAGGTCGCCATGGCCTTTTCCAGCTTCAGCCCCCCCCGGCTGACATATTTCAGTGTCTGGCCCCGGATCTCCACCTGGGCCCCCTCGGGGATGGGCGCGCCGGCCTTGTCCATGCGCTTGTCCTGCCAGAAAACCTGGCCGGCCATGATGATGGCCTGGGCCTTCTGGCGGCTTTCTGCCAGACCCTGTTCCACCAGATAGACGTCCAATCGTTTTTTAGCTGCCATGACCGGTCACCTCCCGTGCTTTTTGATAAATACTCTCCCCGTCCAGGCCGCACAGGGCCCGCAGCTGGGCAATGGTCCCGTGGGGCACAAAGGCATCCCCGCAGGAGCACAGCACTGCCCCCCGCAGGGTGACCCCCTGGGCCGCAGCAGCGGCCAGCAGGCCCTGGCCCGGGCTGCCCATGTCCACACACTCCTGGGCCACCAGCAGGCGGCCGGTCTTTCTCAGGGAGTCCAGGACCTCCTGAACGGGCAGAGGCGTGAGCTGATTGAGTTTTATGACCTCGGCGGAGATCCCGTCCCCGGCCAGGCGCTTGGCCACGGCCAGCACCGTGCCTGTGAGGGTGCCGAAGGTCACCATGGTCAGGTCCGCCCCCTGCCGCAGGCAGCAGGCGGCGGGACCGCTGTGGTCCTCCTGGTAGTGGTTTTCCCCGCCCCGGGGGTAGCGCACCGCCACAGGGCCGGGAATCTTATGGACCGCCTGCTTCAGCATGGCCGTCAGCTCGTCCAGACTGGCCGGGGCCAGGACGGTCAGGCCGGGAACGGTTTGCAGAAACCCGGGGTCAAAAAGCCCGTGGTGGGTCTCCCCGTCGTCCCCCACCAGCCCCGCCCGGTCCACGCAGAAGACGGCATGGAGGCGGTCGATGGCGATGTCATGGATCAGCATGTCATAGCCCCGCTGGAGGAAGGTGGAATAGACGGCAAAGACAGGGATGAGCCCCTGCTTGGCCATGCCGGCGGCCATGGTCACCCCATGGCCCTCGGCAATGCCCACGTCGAAGAAGCGGTCGGGGAATTCTTTGGCAAAGTCCGTCAGGCCCGTGCCGGCGGTCATGGCGGCGGTGATGGCGCACACCCGCCCATCCTCCCGGGCAAGGTCGGAAAGGGCCCGGCCGAACCGGGCCGAAAAGGTCTCCGTCCCCCGGCTTCCCAGGGGCTTGCCGTCCTCCCGCTGGAAGGGGCCGATGCCGTGATAGTCGTCAGGATTCTTCTCTGCCGGCCGGAACCCCTTGCCTTTGACGGTTTTCACGTGGAGCAGGACGGGTCCGTTGACCGAGGCGGCATACCGCAGCAGGTTGGTCAGGCCCTTGACGTCGTGGCCGTCCACAGGCCCCATGTACTGAAAGCCCATACCCTCAAACATCTCGCAGGGCAGCAGGCTGGCCTTGATCCCCTCCTTGATCCGGTGGATGCCCCGGTGGAGCACCCGACCGGGGGGCGTCGCCCCCATGACCTTGCGGTAGATCTCCTTGGCCCGCAGGTACTGGGGTTTCAGGCGCTGCTTGGCCAGATACTGGGCCATGCCCCCCATGCTGGCGTTGATGGACATGCCGTTGTCGTTGAGGATGACCACCAGGGGCTCTCCGCTCTGGCCGGCCATGGACAGGCCCTCATAGGCCAGGCCGCCGGTGAGGGAGCCGTCCCCCAACAGGGCCACCACCCGGTAGTCTTCCCCCAGCCGGGTGCGGGCAATGGCCATACCCAGGGCGGTGGAGACGGCGGTGGAGGCGTGGCCGGCGATACAGGCGTCGTGCTTGGACTCGGCGGGCTTGGGGAATCCGGCAATCCCCCCAAAGGTCCGCAGGGTCTCCATCCGGCCGTTGCGGCCGGTGAGGATTTTATGGACATAACACTGATGGCCCACGTCAAAGACCAGGCGGTCCCGGCTGGTGTCATAGACCCGGTGGAGGGCTACCGTCAGCTCCACCACCCCCAGGTTCGAGGCCAGATGGCCCCCGGTCTGGGACACCACCTGGATGATCCGGCGGCGCAGCTGCTGGCACAGTTCCTCCGCTTCCTGGTTGCTCAGGTGGGCCAGGGAAGGGTATTCCTCCCGTTGGTTCAAGGCGATCCCTCCTTTTGCTGTGTCTCGGGATGTCCCTTACTTGCTCCGCCCCGCCAGGAAGCGGGCGAGGGCGCACAAAAAGTCTGCTTCCGGATAGGGAGACAGGCTCTCGATGGCCTGCTCGGTGAGCTGGTCGATCCAGTCCTCACAGGCCGCCAGCCCCTTCAAGGCCACAAAAGTGGATTTCTCACGGGACTGGTCCGAGCCGATGGGCTTGCCCAAAGTCTGGGCATCCCCCGTCACGTCCAGCACGTCGTCCCGGATCTGGAAGGCCAGCCCGATGCTGCGGGCATAGGCGGCGGCCGCCTCCTCCTGCTCCGGCGTGCTGCCGGCGGCGATGGCCCCCAGGCGGGCGGCGGCCTCGATCATGCAGCCGGTTTTCAGGGCTTCGATTTGAATGACCTCCTCTTCCCGGAGGGCCTTGCCCTCCCCCAGCAGGTCCAGCACCTGGCCGCCCACCATTCCCGCCGGTCCGGCGGCCTGGGCCAGCACAGTCACCGCCCGGCACACCCGCTCCGCAGGCAGGGGGGCAGAGGCCAGCACCGAAAAGGCGGCGGTGAGCAGGGCATCCCCTGCCAGCACCGCGTTGGCCTGGCCGTATACTTTATGGTTTGTGGGCTTGCCCCGGCGGAAGTCGTCGTCGTCCATACAGGGCAGGTCGTCATGGATGAGGGAATAGGTGTGGACCATCTCCAGCCCGCAGGCAAAGGGCAGGGCGTCCTCCGCCCGCCCCCCAAAGAGCCGGCAGACGGCTAAGGTGAGCACCGGCCGGATGCGTTTGCCGCCGGCCATGAGGCTGTAGGTCATGGCCTCCCGCAGGGGGCCATGGTCGGGCCACCGGGCGGCGTACTGGGCCAGGGCGGCCTCGATGCACGCCTGGTCGGCCTGTAATTGCTTTTGCAGCTGCATAAACTCACTCCCCTTCGGGGACGAAGGGGGACTCGGCAAGGGCCCCGTTCTCGTCCACCCGCAGCTTCATCACCTTCTGCTCCGCCCGGTCCAGCATGGTCACGCACTGCTTCATGAGCTTGGCGCCCTCCTCATACAGGGCCAGGGAGTCTTCCAGGGGATGCTCTCCCCCCTCCAGCTGGGCCACGATCTCCTCCAAGCGGCCCATGGCCTGCTCAAAGGTCAGCTTTTTTTCCGCCATCGGTTTTTCTCCTTTCCCGTCGCGGTGCAGGTGATGGTCCCGTCCGAGACCCGGACCGAGAGGGTATCTCCCGGCTTCACCTGGTCAATGGCAGAGACGACCACGCCGTCCTGCCCCTGTGTGATGGAATAGCCCCGGCTGAGGACCTTGAAGGGGCTCATGGCCTCCAGGGCGGCGGCCAGACGGCCCATGGTCTGCCGCCGGGCAGCCAGACGGGCCTCCATGCCCCGCACCAGCCGCTGTTGCTGATAGTCCAGCAGCAGCCGTTTCTCCTGAATGCCCCGCAGGGGGGACTGCAAAAAGGGACTGGCTTTCAGCCGGTCCACCGCCTCCCGGCGGCGCCGGAGCTCCCGGTCCATGGTCCTCTCCAGGCGGGCGGACAGGTGGGCCAGGGTCTCCCGCAAATCCTGCTGGTGGGGCACCGCCAGCTCCGCCCCGTTGGAGGGGGTGGACGCCCGCCGGTCGGCCACAAAGTCGGCGATGGTCACATCGGGCTCGTGCCCCACGGCGGAGATGACCGGGATGCGGGAGCGAAAGATGGCCTGGGCCACCCCTTCGTCGTTAAAGGCCCAAAGGTCCTCCATAGACCCGCCCCCCCGGCCGGTGATGATGAGGTCGGCCAGCTGGGCGGCGTTGACCAGGTCCAGGGCCTGGCAGATCTCCTGGGGGGCCTCCGCCCCCTGGACCCGCACGGGGACCACCAGCACCTTGGCCATGGGCCACCGGGCCCCCAAAATGCGGATCATGTCCCGCACCGCCGCCCCCGCCGGAGAGGTCACCAGGGCGATGGTGTGGGGAAAGGCGGGCAGGGGCTTTTTCCGGGCCGGGTCAAACAGACCCGCCCGGTGCAGCTTGTTTTTTAACTGTTCAAAGGCAAAGGCCAGCTCCCCCACCCCGTCGGGGACCATCTGATTGCAATAGAGCTGATAAGCCCCGTCCCGGGGAAAGACGCTCACCCGGCCGGAGACGATCACCTTCATCCCGTTTTCCGGGCGAAAGCGCAGCCGGGCGGCCTCCCGCCGGAAGAGGACGCAGCGCACACTGCTCTCCGCGTCCTTGAGGGTGAAGTAGTGGTGGCCGGAGGGATAGACTTTATAGTTGGAAATCTCACTGCGCACCAGCACCTGGGACAGGAGCCTGTCCCGGTCCAGCAGACCCTTGACGTACTGGTTGAGGGCAGTGACGGAAATGGGTTCTGTCATCATATTTCCTTGGTATGGGCCCGCCAGGTGAGGATGGCCACCCCCATGGCGTTGTCCGTGGAAAAGCGCGGCTGGGCAAACACCGCCCCGCAGGTCTGGATCATCCGCTGCCGCAGCAGCTGGTTGGAGGCCACTCCCCCGGCGCACAGCACCGGCAGGCCGGGATATTTCTCCAGCGCCTGCCGGGTGGCGGTCTCCACTGCCCCGATGATGGCGGCCAGGACATACCAGCAGATCTCTGCCGGTTCCTCCCCCGCCTGGGCCAGGGCGTTCATCTGATTTTCAATGCCGGAGAAGGAGAAGGTACTCTCCTTCACCTTCACCCGGAAGGTCTTTTGCCCTTTGGCCTGGAGGGAGAGCCGGTCCACCGCCTTGCCGGCGGGAAAGGCCAGGCCCAGGCGCTTGCCCGTGCGGTCAATGAGCTGGCCGGCGGAGATGTCCGAGGTGCCGCCGATACATTCTGCCCGCACGCTCACCCCTTCCGGCTGGGCATACAGCAGCTCTGTGGTCCCCCCGGACAGGTGCCAGACCAGATGGGGTCTGTCCAGCAAATCCAACCGCCCGGCCGACCAGGCCGCCGCGGCAATGTGCCCCTGCTGGTGGGAGCAGGGGTAAAAGGGCAGCCCCAGCACGGTGGCCATCCCCCTGGCCTGGGACTCTCCGGCCAGGAAGCAGGGCATATAGGACCCCTCTACCTCCCGGGGCCGGGTACTGGCCCCCAAGGCAGAGAGGTGGTGGGACAGGCCGGTCTCCCGCAAGGCCGACAGGATCTCCGGCAGGCGCTTGACGTGCTGAAAGAGGGCCTCGCTCTGGCGCAGGCCAAGTGACCCCTGGGGGACCTCCAGGAGCTTGCCTGCATTGTCCCCTGCCGTCCCGTCAAACCAGGCAGCAGAGGTGGTATAGTTGCTGGTATCCAGCCCCAGTGCCACGGCCATGGTCAGCCCTCCTGCTCCGGCTTGGGGGCAGCCTGGTCGGGAAACTCCGTGCGGACAAAGGTGCCGAGGATGCCGTTGATGAAGGCGGCCACCTTCTCATCCTCATATTTCTTGGCAATATCCACCGCGTCGTTGATGGAGGCGGCGGCGGGGATTTCCGGCATGTACAAGATCTCATACATGGCCACACGCATGATGGCCGAGGCGGTGAGGGGGATGCGGGCAAAGCGCCAGTTCTTGGCGTACTGGGCAATGTACTGGTCCAGCTCCGGCCCGTGCTCGGCCACCCCCCGGACCACTTTCTGGATGTACTGGATCTGTTTCTCATTGGGATAGTCCTGGTACAGGGCATCCTCCTGGCCCCAGCCCAAGAAGGTCTCCCGGTCCAGCCGCTGGGCCAGGAATTCCTCTGCAGACTGGTGGGTAAATCCCAGGGAGTAGGCACAGTGAATGGCAATCTCCCGGGCAGCTGATCTGGTCATGGTCATTTCCTCCTGCTGTGGGTGGTCCCACGGATGGGACCGGATAGGGCTCTGTACTCATTATATCCATGGATATACAAAAAAGGAAGCCCCACGGGTCCAAATTTCTGAAAATTTTTTCGTTGCCCCGCCGGCAAAAAGAGACCCACGGCAGCCTGTGCCGCGGGTCTCTCATGGTCGGGACACTCAGTCTTCCGCTTTCTCGAAGGTCACACCGCCCACCCGGACATTCACAGCAGCTACCTTCAGGCCGCTGGTGGCCTCCACGCTGGAGATCACGGCCTCCTGCACCTGCTTGGCCACCTCGGGAATGGTGCCGCCGTAGCGGATCTGGATGGACACGTTGATGGTGATATTGTCAGACTCCCAGAGGATGCTGATCCCCTTGGAAAGCTTTTTCCGGCCAAGAATCTGCTCGCTCATGGTCCCGCCGGCCAGGCCTGTCACGCCTTCCACCTCCAGGGCGGCGGCGCCGGCGATCATCTCCAGCACGTCCTCTGCGATGTAGATATCGCCGTGTTCCTCGCTGCGGGAGTAGTATTCTCTGCTTTCGCTCATGGTCGTTGTCCTCCGTTGCGGAAAATTCGCACCCTGTCGGGTGGGACAGGATACCTTCACATTTCATTTAGTATACCATATCCCGCCGGCAGGGGCAAGCCCCCACTTCCCCGAACGGGAAAAAATCAGCCCTGGTGCTTCTGGGCGGCCAGCAGGGTATTCTTCATCAGCATGGCACGGGTCATGGGGCCCACGCCGCCGGGCACGGGGGTGATGGCCGAGGCCACCTTTTCCACGGCCGGATAATCCACGTCGCCGCAGAGCTTGCCCGCCTCATTGCGGTTCATGGCCACGTCGATGACCACCGCGCCGGGCTTGACCATGTCGGCGGTGACCACGTTGACCTTGCCCACGGCAGCCACCAGGATGTCTGCGGTGCGGCAGACCTCTCCCAGGTCCTGGGTGCGGGAGTGGCAGATGGTCACCGTGCCGTGCTTCTGCAGCAGCAGCAGAGCCATGGGCTTGCCCACGATGTTGGACCGGCCGATGACCACGCAGCGCTTGCCCTTGGGGTCAATGTTATACTCGGCCAGAATCTCCATAATGCCATAGGGGGTGCAGGGCAGAAAGCCGTCCTTGCCCACCAGCAGAGCACCCATGTTCATGGGGTGGAAGCCGTCCACGTCCTTCTCCGGGGAGATGGCCATGAGGACTGCCTCCTCGTCGATGCCGTCGGGCAGGGGGAGCTGGCAGAGGATGCCGTCGATGTCCGCCCGGCCGTTGAGCTCCTGGATGAGGGTGATGAGTTCCTGCTGGGTGGTCTCCTCGGGCAGGGCGTACTCCTCACTGAGGAAGCCGCACTCCTCACAGTCCTTGCGCTTGCTGTTGACATACACCCGGCTGGCGGGGTTGTTGCCCACGATGATCACAGCCAGGCCGGGCTTTCTCGCCATGCCCTCTGCCTCCTGCTTGACCTGCTCCTTGACCTTTGCTGCCAGAGCCTTTCCATCTAAAATCGTTGCCATAGGTCACTCTCCTTTCTTTTCCGGCAACTGTTCTTCCTGATTTTGCGTTGGTTTTTCGCGATTGACATAGAGGTCCTTGGGTTTTGGATGGGTGCGCAGCTTCCACACCAGCAGCACGATGGCCACCCCGCAGCTGAGGAAGGCCAGCAGCTGGGAGGTGCGGAGGCCGGTGGAGAAAAAGTACAGGCTGTCCGTCCGCAGTCCCTCGATAAACCCTCTGCCAAGGCCGTACCAGGCCACATACAGCAGGAAATACATGCCGTCAAAGGCCCGGATGCCCTTGTGCAGCAGCCAGCACAGCAGGCAGAAGCCCACCAGGTTCCACAGGGACTCATACAGGAAGGTGGGGTGGACCTCCAGATATTCCCCCGCCTTCTCGATGCCCATGCGCCAGGGCAGGTCCGTGGGACCGCCATAGGCCTCTACATTCATAAAGTTCCCCCACCGGCCGGCAATCTGCCCGATGAGCAGGCCGAAGGCACACACGTCTGCCAGGGCGGGGAAGGGGATTTTTTTATACCGGGCCACCGCCCAGGCGATGAGGACGCCGGCGATGATGCCGCCGTAGATGGCCAGGCCCCCGCGGTGGACATCCAGACAGGCCATCAGGTCCAGGCTGCCGTCAGCGGTCACATAAAGGCTGGGGTTGAAGATGATATAGTACAGCCGGGCCCCGATGATCCCCCCGGGGGCGGCAAAGAGGATCATATCCAAAATATCATCCGGCTTGATCCCGAACTTCTTCGACTGCCAGCAGCAGAAGGCCACCCCCAGAAAAAAGCCCAGGGCGATGATGATGCCGTACCAGTAGACCTGGAAGGACCCCAGGGTGAAGGCCACCCGGTTCAGGTGGAGCTCCAGCCCCAGGCCCGGAAAGGTCACCGTGCTCATGCCTTCTCCTCCTCCGGCCGGATGACCACCAGAGCGGTCTGCTCCGGCCGGACCCACTGGGCCAGGAATTCCTCCACGTCCTTCTTCTCCATGGCCTCGTAGACCGCCGGGAAGGTCCAGGGGTCCTGGCCGGCGAAGTAGCCCTTGGCCTGCTCCACGCAGAGGTTGGCAAAGGAGTTCAGGCTCTGGACATAGGCCCCGTACAGGGCCTTTTTCAGCCGCTGGAACAGACCCTCGTCCAGCCCTTCCCGGGCAATGCGCTCCCCTTCGGCCAGAATGGCGTCCCGGACCGCTGCCGGGTTCCGGCTCTCCCCGCCGGCCATGAGGAAGGCGCAGCCGGGGTAGTCCAGATAGCCCAGATAGAAGCCGCTGTTGATGAGTCCCTCGTCATACAGCCGCCGGTACAGGGGGCTGGAGCTCCCCGCCAGGGCCTCGCAGGCCAGCTCGCCCAAAAAGCGCTGGCGGAGCTGGGCGGGGCCGTCGGGGGCCGCCGTCCCCTTGATGCCCAGCTGGAGCAGGGGGGCAGAGACCGCCATGGTCTTGCTGGTCTCCCGCCGCAGCACAGTGTGGGGCTCCTCCGCCCCGCAGTCCCGGCCAATGGCCGGGGCGGCCTGCTGGGGCAGGATCTCCCGGGCCAGGGCGCACACCTGCGCCGGGTCCACATTCCCCGCCACGCACAGGACCATGTTGGAGGGGGTATAGAAGGCCCCATGGCACTGGTACAGGGTCTCGGCGGTGATCTGGGCGATGGACTCCACAGACCCGGCCACGGAGTTGCGCACCGGATGATGGTGGTACAGGGCCTCCAGCAGCAGGTGATAGGCCTGCCAGCCGGGCTGGTCCTCGATCATGCGGATCTCCTGACCGATGATCCCCTGCTCCTTTTCCACGCTCTCTTTGGTGAAGTAGGGCACAGAGACAAACTCCAGCAGGGTGCGCAGGTTGTCCCAGAAACCGTCGGTACACTCAAAGTGATAGCCGGTCAGGGCGGTGCTGGTAAAGGCGTTGGGGGATGCCCCGGTGGCCGAGAGTGTTTGCAGCGCGTTTCCCCCGTCGGGGGTGTCGAACATCTTGTGCTCCAGATAGTGGGCAATGCCCATGGGGGTATCTAACCACTGGCCGTCCACCTGGAAGCGGGTGTCCATGCCCCCGTAGCGGGTGGCGAAGAAGGCGTAGTACTTGCCAAAGTCGGGCTTGGGAAAGACAAAGACCCCTAAGCCATTTTCCAGACGTTCCTCATACAGGGTCTCGCCGATCTGTTCATACGTGTGCTTGACCATGGCTCAGCCCTCCTTTCCCCGCAGGGTATACACACTGTCCAGCCGGACCCGGCAGGCAGTCTGGACCACCTGGTCCAGGGTGACCTTTTCCACCGTCTGGGCCAGCTCCTCCGGCTGGAAGCGGGTGCCGGAGACGAAGCGGTTGAGCCAGTACTCCTCCAGCCGTCCCTGGGCGTCCAGGGTGGTGCGCAGGCTGCTGATCACCGAGCGGCGGGCGGATTCCAGCTCATCGGCGGTGATCTGCCCCTGCTGGCAGGCGGTCAGCTGGGCCAGGATCTCCTCCTCTGCCCGGTGGAAGTTGGCAAACTCCACCCCGGAATAGACCTGGAGCAGCCCCTTGTTCTGGGCCAGGGAGCTGCTGGCGAAATAGCACAGGGAGAGCTTTTCCCGCACATGCAGAAAGAGCTTGGAGTTGGTGGTACCCCCGTAGACGGCATTGAAGAGCAGCCCCCGGGCGATCTCCTCCTTGCTGCGGAAGCCGCCGCCGGTGCGGAAGCCCAGGATGAGCTTGCCCTGGGTCACGTCCATGGCGTCCTGGAACCGGCGCACCGGGCCGGCGGGCTCCTCCACCACCTGGGTCTGGGGGATGGGCCGCCGCGCCTTCTGGGGCAGGGAGGCAAAGGCCTTGCGGAAGGCGGCCTCCACCCGGTCAAAGTCCGCCGAGCCGCAGTAGTAGAAGCAGACAGGGTCCGTCTCCAAAAGCGCCTGATAGCGGGCATAGAGGGCCTCCCCTGTGATGGCGGCAGCCTCCTCTTCCCTGCCCAGCTTGTCCAGGCCGTAGGCCTCCCCCCGGCACATCTCTGTGCGCAGGCGGGAGAGGGAGTATTGCAGCTTGTCATTGACCTGGCTGCGGATCTTGCGGATGAGGTTTTCCCTCTCGCTGTCCACATAGGCGGGCAGAAAGGCCCCTGCCTCCCCCGCCGGCTCCAGCACCAGCTGGCCCAGCAGGGCGGCAGCCTCCTCCAGAATGGGGGTGCCGCCGGGGACGAAGGCGTCATCCAGGGCCGTGGCCCAGAATCCCACGCACTGGACTTCCCCCTTTTTCCGCAAAACCGGCTCCATCCCTCCGCCGTACAGGTCGTCCAGGGCGGCGGACAGGGCGGTCAGGTCGGGGCAGCGCCGGGTGCCCCGGCGCAGGACCTTGGGCAGCAGGGCGTTGAGGGCCCCATGCTCCTGGGTCAGCGGCTCCAGAAAGGACACCGAGAGCAGGGAGTTTTTGAATTTTTTCGTCTGGACCGCCCGGAGCAGGACCCCGGGGGCCAGAACGGCTTCTTTCATCGGGAGCATACATACCTCCAAAGAGAGCGAGGATCTTGGGCAGGCGGACCGGCAGGGACCGCGTGCCATCATGGTACCTATTTTACCATACTCTTTTGGCAAATGTAAAGGACCGGCAAAGGTCCTGAGAAAATCCTGTCCAAACAGGCAAGTTTTCATACAAAATCCCCTTGACAAAAAGGGGCAACTGGGGTAGGATAGTCACGTTGTAAAGGAAATCAGCTTTACACACCGTGGAGGGAGGGCGGTTCCGTGAAAAATCAGGCTTACCGCATGGCCATGCTCTATGATTTTTATGGCGACCTGCTGACCCCCCGGCAAAAGGAATTTTACGACCTGTACTACAACGATGACCTCTCCCTGGCCGAGATCGCCGAAAACTACGGCATCACCCGCCAGGGCGTGCGGGACATCATCGTCCGGGCGGAAAAGGCCCTGGAGGACATTGAGGAAAAGACCGGTCTCATCCAGCGCTACCACCGCACCCGGTCCGCCGTGGCCGCCCTGCACCAGCAGAAAGCCCGGCTGGAAGAGCTGAACCAGACCCGGTTCGGCGACCAGGAACTGGCCGAGATCGCCGCACAGCTGCAGGAAGCCATCGACCAGCTGGAGAGGGAGTGAACTTGCATGGCATTTGAAGGACTGACTGAAAAACTCTCCACCGCATTCAAGAAGCTGCGGAACAAGGGCCGTCTGACCGAGGCAGACGTGAAGGAGGCCATGCGGGAGATCCGCCTGGCCCTGCTGGAGGCCGATGTCAGCTATAAAGTGGTCAAGGACTTTGTCAAGTCTGTCACCGAAAAGGCCGTGGGCACCGAAGTGCTGGAAAGCCTCACCCCCGCCCAGGCCATCGTCAAGATCGTCAACCAGGAGTTGGTGGATCTGATGGGGGGCGGCAGCGCCAAGATCACCATCTCCTCCCAGCCCCCCACCGTGGTGATGATGGTGGGCCTCCAAGGCGCCGGCAAGACCACCAACGCCGCCAAACTGGCCGGCCTCATGCGCAAGCAGAACGGCAAGCGTCCCCTGCTGGCCGCCTGCGACATCTACCGCCCCGCCGCCATCCAGCAGCTGGAAGTGGTGGGCAAGCAGCTGGACATCCCCGTCTTTCAGATGGGCCAGGAAAACCCCGTCACCATCGCCCAGGCCGCCATCGAGCACGCCAAGAAGCACGGCAACGACATGGTCTTTCTGGACACCGCCGGCCGGCTCCATGTGGATGAGGAGCTCATGGACGAGCTCAAGGCCATCAAGGCTGCCGTGAACCCCAGCGAGATCCTCCTGGTGGTGGACGCCATGATCGGCCAGGATGCCGTCAACGCCGCCAAGGCCTTTGACGAGGCTTTGGACATCGACGGCGTGGTGCTGACCAAGCTGGACGGCGACGCCCGAGGGGGGGCGGCACTGTCCATCAAGGCCGTCACCGGCAAGCCCATCAAGTTCGTGGGCATGGGGGAAAAGCTGGATAACATCGAGGTCTTCCACCCTGACCGGATGGCCTCCCGTATCCTGGGCATGGGCGACGTACTCACGCTGATTGAAAAGGCCGAGCAGCAGTTTGACATGCAAAAGGCCCAGGAGCTGGCGGAGAAGCTGAAGAAAAACCGCTTCACCCTGCAGGATTACTACGACCAGATCGTCCAGGTCAAGGGCATGGGCTCTGTGGATGAGCTGCTGGGCATGATGCCCGGCCTCAACGCCAAGGCCCTGGAGGGGGTCTCCATCAACGAGAAATCCATCGCCCGCACCGAGGCCATCATCCTCTCCATGACCCCCCAGGAGCGGGAAAACCCCGCCATCCTCAACAGCAGCCGGAAAAAGCGCATCGCCGCCGGCTGCGGCCTGCAGGTGGTGGACGTGAACCGTCTGCTCAAGGAGTTTGGCATGATGCAGCAGATGACCAAGCAGATGAGCAAACTCTCCGGCAAGCGCCGGAAAGGGAAATTCGGCAAGCTGCCCGGCGGCTTCCCCGGTCTCCCCTTCTGATTTTTTCGTTGGTTCCCGCCCATGGCGGTTCCATAATAGAACAGTTTACATGTTGGAGGTGAATGGATATGGTTAAGATCAGACTTCGCAGAATGGGCTCCAAGAAGAACCCCTTCTATCGCATCGTGGTCGCCGACTCCCGGTATCCCCGCAACGGCCGCTTCATCGAGGAGATCGGTACCTACGATCCCCTGCAGGAGCCCGCTGCCATCAAGGTGGACGCCGAGCGCGCACAGGCTTGGATCAAGACCGGCGCTCAGCCCACGGAGACCGTGAAGGCTCTGCTGAAAAAGGCCAACGCCATCTGATTTGGAGGGCACATGAAGGACTTGCTCACGTATATCGCCCAAAATCTGGTGGAACATCCCCAGGCCGTGGACGTACAGGAGACGGAAGCAGACGGTAATGTTGTCCTTGAGCTCCGGGTCGACCCCAGCGACATGGGTAAGGTGATCGGCCGCCAGGGCCGCATCGCCAAGGAAATCCGCACACTGATGCGCTCTGTGGCCCAGCGCCAGGGCAAAAAGGTTTCCGTCGAAATTATGGACTGAAGAATGGCGGCGCATTTGCGTCCGCCATTTTTTCTTATCATCAAAGGAGGCGTTTCCTGTGAAAAACCGCTATCTGGAGGCGGGCAAGATCGTCAACACCCACGGCATCGCCGGGGAAGTAAAAATTCTGCCCTGGGCCGATGGCCCGGAATTCCTGCTGGACTTCGACACCCTGTACATCGACGGCCAGCCCATGGAGCTTACGGGCGCCCGGGTCCACAAAAACTGCGTCCTGGCCAAGCTGGCCGGCATCGACGACATCAACCAGGCCATGAAGCTGCGGGACAAGATCGTCTGCATCGACCGGGAGGACGTGGAACTGGAAGAGGGGGCCTTCTTCCTGGCAGACCTCATGGGCTTAGAGGTCCGCCAGGCCGAGACCGGCAAGGTCCTGGGCACCATCCACGACATCCTCACCCCGCCGGCCAACAACGTCTATGTGGTCCGGGGCGGAGAGAGAGAGTACATGATCCCCGCCGTGCCGGCGTTTATCCTGGAGACCAACATCGACGACGGCTATCTGCTGGTGCGCCTGATTGAAGGGATGTGAGTGCATGGACTTTGCCTATCACGTCCACATCATGACCCTCTTCCCGGACGTTGTGGGGGACATGCTCTGTGAGTCCATCCTGGGCCGGGCCCAGGAGCGGAATATCATCCGGGTGGACTGTCACCAGATCCGGGACTATACCCTGAATAAACAAAAGCAGGTGGATGACTACCCCTATGGGGGCGGCCACGGGGCAGTGATGCAGGCCGACCCCCTCTACCAGTGCTGGAAGCACATCTGCGACGAAGCAGGCCAGCGCCTGCACACCATTTACCTCTCCCCCGCCGGCAAGGTATTTTGTCAGGCCGATGCCAAGCGGCTGCAAAGAGACTACAATTCCCTCATCCTGGTCTGCGGCCACTATGAGGGCATCGACGAGCGTTTTATCGAGGAATGTGTGGACGAGGAGATCTCCCTGGGGGACTTCGTCCTCACCGGCGGCGAGATTCCCGCCATGGCGGTCACCGACGCGGTGTGCCGCCTGGTCCCCGGCGTCCTGTCCGACCCCGAGTGTTTTATGGAGGAAAGCCACTGGGACGGCCTGCTGGAGTGCCCCCAGTACTCCCGCCCGGAGGTCTGGCACGACCGGCGGGTGCCCCCCATCCTCCTCTCCGGCCATCACGCCAACATCGCCAAGTGGCGGCGGAAGCAGGCCATCCGCCGCACCCGGGACCGGCGGCCGGACATGTATGAAAAGCTGGACCTGTCCTCCAAGGCCGACCGGAAGCTGCTCAAAGAGATCGCAGCGGAGGACGAAGAATCTTAAAAAACACGGCTGTCACCGGGACAGCCGTGTTTTTGTCTATTCTTTGGGGAACACCGCCCTGCCATTCTTCACGGACGTCCGTTCCCACACCTGGACGGCATCCCCCACGGGGCCCACATAGATGGCATCAATGGTATCGGCCAGGAGGATGGCCCCCTCCGGGCCGTATTCCTCCTCCCCGTCCAGCTGATAAAACAGGCAGCTGGCGGCTTCCCAGTCCTCCTGGCTGTCCGGCCCCCAGGGAAAGAGCTGGCGCTTGGGCACCAGATAGAGGGCCTTGTTCCCCGGGGGAGTCTCATAAGCCAGCTCACATGCCCTGCCATCCAGCCAAAGGTCGATGGCAATGGCACCATCCTCCCGCACCTGGACCTGGCGGACGATCGCTGCCTCCCTGCCCATGGGGAAGGTGTGGGTAAACTGCACCACCCCCAGCAGGAAAAACACAGCGGCGCCCACCAGCAGGGCCATCATCCCCCACTGGAACCCGTCTATGGTCTTTTGCCGCCTCCATTTTTCTTCCAGCGAACCGGAAATTGCCGCCTGCTCCTCCTGGCGTCCCAGGGGGCGGCACAGGCAGTCGTGCAGCCGCCGGCAGCGGGGACAGCACCGCAAATGCTCCGCCACCGCCTCCCGGCTGGCCGGACGACAGGCGTTGTCACAATAGGCCGGCAGCAGGTCTTCGATTACCGAACAGGGCAGTTTCATTCCCACACCTCCTCCACATACCGGGCACCCTCCGGGACTTCTCCCTTCACCGGAGCTCCCTGCCAGACATACCACAGGGCACAGGCCCCCAGGAACACCACCACCAGCGCCGTCAGGACCCCCTTCCAGCGGGCCCGCCGCCGGCCGCGCTGCCAGTCTGCCCGGGCCTTTTGCAGTGCTTGCAGTTCTTCCTCCTCTTCCCGCCCTCCCTGGCGAAGGGACGCCAGCCGCTGCCGGCAGGCGGGGCAATGGTGCAAATGCGCCTGCACCAGGGCGGCACTGTCCGGGCTGCACACCTGGTCCAGATAGAGGGGCAGGAGATCTTCTGCCAGCCCACAGGGTATCTTCATGGCAATCCCTCCTTGATCTTCCCTTTGGCCCGGTAGTAGGTCACCCGGGCCCAGCTTTCGGTCTTGTGAAACAGGGCGGCGATCTGGGCAAAGGAGAGCTCGCCGAAGAGCCGCAGCAGGAAAACCTCCTTGTAAGGTTCCGGCAGGGCATGGATCCCCTGATAGATCTCCTGTATGGACTCCTTGTCCAGCAGGCGCTCTTCCAGGTTTTCCTGGAGCCACTGGTCCGCCGGCACTTCCTCCCCCCGGCGTTTTTCCCGGCGGCAGTGGTCAAAATAGGTGTGCTTGGCGATCTGGCACAGCCAGCTGTACAGGGAGCTGCGGCCGTCGAAGTCGTCCAACCTCTGCAGCGCCTTAAAAAAGGTCTCCTGGGTGATCTCTTCCGCCAGCCACCTGTCCCGGCACAGGACCAGGAGGTATTTGTAGACATCCGGGAAATAGTTCTGATACACCTGGTCGAACTCGGTCACCCCGTTCACCTCCCTTCGCTCATAAGACGCACCAGCCGGCCATTCGTTACAAACTTTTCAAACTACAAGGCCCCAACCGCATTTTCGGTAGGGGCCTTGTGTTATCCCGCCGGCCAGGCAAGGGCCGTATCCGTGCGGCAGTAGAAACCCTGTTCCCCTTTTTCGTAGGTGGGAAAGGAGGTGTCCTGGCGGTCAAACAGCTCCCGGTCCACGCTCGCCTCCCCGGCGGAATTCTGACGGTGGGTCTCCACCACCAGATAGGCCGTTTCTGCTGCCGGAGAGAATGTGTCCGGTACCTGCCCGGGAAGAAACTCTGTGCGTCCAATGACCAGACTGTCGGCATCCAGTTCCAGCAAAACGATCTTCTCCATGGGAAGCACTGCGGTCATATTGATTTTGACTTCATAGCGCTGCTGGATGGTCTCGCCATCGGCGGTCAAGGTGACGGTCTCCGCAATCGTCTTGCCCAGTGAGGTCCCCGCCGTATCCATGCTGCCGCTGACGCCGGTGCCGCCGATGAGATAGACCTGTCCGTCCGGGGCGCGGTACATGGGGTTGGCGTAAAATTCCTGGATCGCGCCCACAGGCACATACAAATCGGCGGTGAGGACCATCTCTTCCATCCCATCCCCGGCGGTATAGTCCCGGTATACCTGGACCTCCGGCGCATCGCTGGCAATCAGGTCGCTTCCCTCCCCCTCAGGGGCGTCCACAGAGAAATAGTAGATCGGCACGCCTTCCAACTCGGGAAACTGATACGCAGGCTGCTCCGGGTCCTGAGAGACATCCACGGCATAGATCCGTTCCTGATAAGCCTGCGCCTCCCCTTCCTCCACCTGGAGGGTTTTGCCGTCCGCTGCTTCCTCCATGTGGTCGTTCAGGTAGGCTTCCACGTTCATGGTGTCCACATATTCTTTTGTCAGATAGACCCCGATGAGCCGGTCCCCAGACGCACTTTCCTCCTCCGCCAGCTGACACCCGGACAGCGGCAGCACCAGCAGCAGGAGCAAAAGAAGGTACTTCCCTTTCATGCCCCATCACTCCTTCCAAATGAGCTCGGTGGGCTGGGCCGCGAAAAAGCCGCTGTCCATTTGCCAGGCGGTATAGAGATATTCTTCCCCGCGCTGGACCAGCTCCCGCTCCGTCACCTCTCCCTGGCTGTCACGGTACTCTATCAGCAAATAGGCGGTCTCAGGCCGGGGGGCCAGCTGGTCCGGGCACTGGCCGGGCAAAAAATCCTCTTGGGACAGGACCCGGTGGGCCTCGTCCAACTGGACCAGCGTGACGGTCCGGGCCGCCGGCTTTGCGGCGATCTCCACTTTCAGGGAGGTCTCACAGGTCAGCTTCCGGCCATTGACCTCCACTTCGCTCTTGCTCGTGTAAAAAGTGCTGGGGACGATCCCCTCCCCTTCGCCGCTGACATTGACCCTGCCGTCCAGGAACAAATAGCGCTCCCCCGCCGCGGTCTGAAAGACCGGGTAGAGGGTAAAGATGGTCTTCTCCACCCCTTCCCCATAGTAAACCTTCCCGGTCATCCCCGCCGTGCGCTGCTCCCGCTCTGTGTCATAGTCCACGCTGCCCACGGCCACGCCGCCCTCCCAGAGCCCCTCATTGGGGCCGGAACGAGTGGTGTAGGCGTTGGCCTGGCTGTCATAGGTGATCTCATAGGTGAAGCAGACCCCCTCCATGCCGGGAAAGCTGTCCCCCTGGGCATAGAGCCTGCCGCTTTCACTGGTCTCCTCCGGCAGTCCCATTTCCAAAAATTCTCCCTCCGTCCGGGCGGTCACAAAGCCGCCGATGAGGGTGTCCTCTTCCACGGCCGTCTCCTCCTGGGCCAGCTGGCAGGCGGTCAGGGCCAGGACCATGGCCCCCAGCAGGGGCAATAACAGAATCTTATTCATCTTGTCCCTCCAATTCTCCGTCGAATTTTAATAAATCTCCCACATCGCAATCCAGAAAGTAACAGATCCGGTTCAAGGTCCCGAAGCGCACGCCCTTGGCCTTGCCGCTGCGGAGGATGGAGAGGTTGGCCTCGGTGATGCCCACCTTGGCACACAGCTCCTTGGAGGTCATCCCCCGCTGCTTCAGGACCTCCTCCAGACAGACCTTGATCCCCATATCCTCCCTCCTTCCTCAGATGAACAGATCGTTGTCCTCTTTCAGGGCCCGGTTTTCCTCCAGGAATTTGACCACCAGCAGCACGCCCAATAGAAAAGCTACTGCCGTTATCGGAAAGATCACTTGGATGGACACTCTGGTCAGCTCCCCCAAAAAGAGCAGCTGCCCTAAGTTCAGCACCACCGTGGTCACCAGCGAGGCCGCCAGACTGCCCGTACACAGGCGGGAGACCCAGTGGGCCCGGTCTAACGTCTCCTGGCTGTACCGCTCTTTTTTCATGGCCCCCAGCAGGTCCAGCGCCGCCAGGATCACCACCACATCCAGAAGATAGGGCAGCATCTCCCCCATCCACCGCAGGAAGGCCAGGAGCAGCAGCCCATCCCGCTCTACCGCCAGGGAGGCTGTCGTCACCCCAAAGACCGGCCCTTCCCCGGTCTGAAGCAGAGCGCTGCACTCCCCCCAGAACCCGGCAAAGCCCGCCCCGAAGATTACGAACACCAGACAGACCGCCAGCCCGCTCAAAAGGACCGCCAGGTCATCCTGGAGCTTTTGCCGGTCCGCCCCCTGGAACCGCCGCAGCAGCCGCAGCACCAGATAGGCCAGCAGAATGGCATAAACCGTCCCTCCAAACAGGCTCTGGCCCACCGCCAGCTGCGCTGCCGCCGTCTCCCCGGTCCCCACCATCAGACCGGGAATCTTGCCGGGGTTGACCATAAAATACAGGGCCACAAACAGGAACAGGCTCAGCACCACCAGCAAGCTGTCCTCCGCCGCCAGCGGCCGCCGGCGGCTCAGCCACACCAGCACCCCCACCGGCACCAGACACAGCAGCACATACAGCAGGATTGCCCCGACGTTTCCCGCCCCGCCGGACAGAGACAGTGCCCGCAGCCCCGCCCCAATCTGGGCAAAGGGCACGGCCAGCGACCCCGCCGGCCACTCTCCCGCACCCCAGCCCAGCAGGACGGCCAGCAGCAGAATCCCCGCCTCCGCACACAACACGATCTGCAATGGTTTGCGTTTCATGGCTCCCCCTCCTAATTATTGTTTTACGATAATTCCTATCTGAACCATAGCAGAAAGATTATCGTTTGTCAATAATTTTTTGCAGAAAAACCCGGCACCGCAAAAATGCGGTGCCGGGTTTCGTTGGCAGATGGGTGTTGTGAGCCTTCCCTTACTCGTTGACCACGAAGTGCTCGTCGGTCAGCTCGTTGTACTTGCCCCGCTTGACATAGTGGGTGTGCAGGTACTCGTGGGAAGCGTGGCAGCCGGGGCCCTTGCCGCCGCCCCACTCCTTGTAGAAGTTCATAAGGGACTGGTTCTCGTGGGACTTGCGGACCACCTTACGCTCGTCTTCGCCGTAAATGGCTTCCATGCGCTTCTGGCGGACGACGTTGATGTCCTCCTGGGGTCTGGGCTGGCCGCCGCCGGTGATGCAGCCGCCGGGACATCCCATGACCTCGATGAAGTGGTAGGGAGAGGTTCCCTCCTTCACCTGCTCCATGAGCTTCCGGGCGCCGGCAAAGCCGCTGGTGACCGCGATCTTCACCTCAAAGCCTTCAGCGGCACGCCACTCGGGCTTGACGTTCTCCAGCTTGATGGTGGCTTCCTTCACCTGCTCCAGCCCCACGATGGGAGACACATGGAGGTTGGGGAAAGGCAGCTCCCGGCCGGTAATGATCTCATAGACCGTCCGCAGAGCGGCTTCCATCACGCCGCCGGTGACGCCAAAGATGTCAGCGGCGCCGGTGGAGAAGCCCAGGGGATCGTCAAAGTTCTCCTCGGGCAGGGCCAGGAAGTTGATGCCCATGGTCTTGATCAGGTCGCCCAGCTCCCGGGTGGTGAGGACGGCGTCCACGTTGGCCACCCCGTCGTTGCTCAGTTCCGGCCGGGCGCACTCGGTCTTCTTGGCCGTGCAGGGCATGATGGAGACCACATACATATCCTCGGGCTTCTTGCCCAGCTTTTTGGCATAATAGCTCTTCACCACCGCGCCGAACATCTCGTGGGGAGACTTGCAGGTGGACAGATGCTCCAGGCTGTCGGGATAGTTGTTCTCGATGAACTTGATCCAGCCGGGAGAGCAGGAGGTCATCATGGGCAGGGCTGCCACGCCGCCGTCCAGGACGGTGCGGAAGCGCTCCAGGAACTCGGTGCCCTCCTCCATGATGGTCAGGTCCGCAGCCCAGTTGGTGTCAAAGACATCGTCAAAGCCCATCCGGTGGAGAGCAGCGGCCAGCTTGCCGGTCTCGCAGCTGCCGGCGGGCAGGCCGAAGCACTCGCCGATGCCCACACGGACGGCGGGGGCGGGCTGGACCACCACGTACTTGTTGGGGTCGTTGATGGCCTGGATAACCCGGTCCTTGTGGCTGGTCTCCCGCAGGGCGCCCACGGGGCAGACCACCACGCACTGGCCGCAGAAGGTGCAGGCCGTGTTGCCCAGGGGCAGCCCGAAGGCGGGGGTGATGTGGGTCTGGAAGCCCCGGTCCTCGGCGGTGAGGATGGCCGTGGTCTGCACATTCTTACACACGCTGACGCACCGGCGGCAGAGGATGCACTTGTTGGGGTCCCGGACGATGGACTCGCTGACGTCGATGGGCCGCAGGTCGCGCTCGCCCTCGTAGGGGGAGTCCTCCACCCCCAGCTCCCGGCCCAGAGCCTGGAACTCACAGTCCTGGTTCCGGGCACAGGTGAGACATTTCTTGTCGTGGTTGGACAGGAGGAGCTCATACATGGTCTTCCGGGCTTCCTGGACTCTGGCGTTGTTGGTCTCGATGACCATGCCGTCCCGGGCCTCCACCATACAGGAGGCCTGGAGGTTCTTGGCGGGAGGGCTCACCTGCTCCACCACGCAGATGCGGCAGGCGCCGTACTGGTGGATGCCCTCCAGATAACACAGCTTCGGGATGTGGATGCCGTTCAGCTCCGCCGCCTGCAGGATGGTGCTGCCGGCGGGGGCGGTACATTCCTTCCCGTTGATTGTCAGTTTGATCTCTGCCATAATCACTTACCTCCTGTCGCAGCGCAGGCAGCGGCTGGCTTCGGCGCGGGCGTCCAGCTCGTGCATGCCCAGGTTCCGTTCGCAGAAGCTGCCAACTGCTTTTTCCGCCTCGATCTGTCTGGTGAGGAAGCGGTTGTGGGGCACGATGTCCCCTTCGATGTGATAGTCTGTAATCTCCTGCTCAAAGCCCTTGGCCAGCTCGCCGGTGCCGCCCAGGTACTTGTCGATGCCGGAGGCGGCCACCTTGGCCTCGTGGACGGCGTTGACGATGTCCTTGGGGCCGCGGTGGGCGTCGCCGCCCACGAAGACGCCGGGCATGGACGTGGCCTGGGTGTAGCGGTCAGCCACCACCCGGTCGCCGTTGAGCTGGATGGTACCCTTGATGAACTTGGTGTCGGGGGTCTGGGAGATGGCGGGGATGGCGATGTCGAACTCCTCCACATAGGTCTCCCCGCTGGGGATGGCCTTGCGGCGGCCGGAGCTGTCGAACTGGCCCAGCTTCTGCTTCATGATGCAGATGCTGTTGAGCTTGCCGCCGATGCCCACGAAGTCCGTGGGGTTGACCAGGGTGCGGATCTGCACGCCCTCTTCCATGGCGTCCTTGATCTCCACCTTGTCGGCGGGCATATCCTCCATGGTACGGCGGTAGAGGATGACCACTTCCCGGGCACCCAGACGGATGGCGGTACGGGCCGAGTCGATGGCGGTGTTGCCGCCGCCGATGACGGCCACCTTCTTGCCGGTGAAGTCCAGGTCCTTCTTCAGCATCACCCGCTTGAGGAAGTCCAGGCCGTGGTAGACCCCTTCCAGATCCTCCCCGGGGATGCCCAGCTGGAGGGTCTTCTGGGCGCCGATGGCGATGAAGATGGCGTCGTAGTTCTTCTGCAGGGAGCGGAAGGACACATCCAGACCGATCTTGGTGTTGAGGATGATGTTCACGCCGGTCTTCTTGATGTTCTCAATTTCATGCTCGATGATATTCAGGGGCAGACGGTAGTCGGGGATGCCATAGGTCATGATGCCGCCGGGCCGCTTCTCGGCCTCGTACACGTCCACATGATACCCCAGCCGGGCCAGATAGTAGGCACAGGTCAGGCCGGAGGGGCCGGCGCCGATGATGGCCACGTTCTTGTCGATCTGGGCCACGGGCTTGAAGTCCTCGTCCTTGGGGAAGCCCTGGGCATAGGCCCAGTCGGTGGCGAAGCGCTTGAGCTCGCAGATGTTCATGGCCTCGTCCACGCTGCCCCGGCGGCAGCGGCTCTCGCAGGGATGGGTGCAGACACGGCCGCAGATGCCGGCGAAGGGGTTATCCCGCAGCATGATGCGGGCAGCGCCCATGTAGTCGCCGGTGGCGATGAGGCTCATGTAGCCGGGGATGTTGATGCCGGCCGGGCAGGTATTTTCGCAGGGGCTGGAGACCAGGTCGCCGCACACCCCGGCGGAACATCGCTTCTCCACGATGTGCTCCTCGTACTCCTTGCGGAAGTATTTCAGGGTGGACAGGACGGGGTTGGGGGCGGTCTGGCCCAGGCCGCACATGGCGGTGTCCTTGATGACCGCGCCCAGGTGCTCCAGGGTCTCGATGTCCTCGGGCTTGCCCTCGCCGGCGGTGATGCGGTTGAGGATCTCCAGCATCCGCTTGGTGCCCACGCGGCAGGCGGTACACTTGCCGCAGGATTCCTCCTGGATGAAGTCCAGGTAGAACCGGGCGGTGTCCACCATACAGGTGTCCTCGTCCATGACGATCAGGCCGCCGGAGCCCACGATGGAGCCCAGCTCTGCCAGGGACTCATAGTCCAGGGGGGTGTTGATGTTCTCGGCCGTGATACAGCCGCCGGAGGGGCCGCCGGTCTGGGCGGACTTGAACTTCTTCCCGTTGGGGATGCCGCCGCCGATGGAATAGACGACTTCGGACAGGGGGGTACCCATGGGGACCTCCACCAGGCCGGTGTTGACGATGTTGCCGGAAAGGGCAAAGACCTTGGTGCCCGGGCTCTTCTCGGTGCCGAACTGACGGAACCAGTCGGCCCCCTGGAGCATGATGGCCGGGACAGTGGCCAGGGTCTCCACGTTGTTGATGATGGTGGGCTTACCGAACAGGCCGCTCTGGAAGGGGAAGGGCGGCTTCTGCCGGGGCTCGCCCCGCTGGCCTTCCACGGAGGCCATGAGGGCGGTCTCCTCGCCGCAAACGAAGGCGCCGGCGCCGATGCGGATCTCAATGTCAAAGTCAAAGCCGGAGCCGAAGATGTCCTTGCCCAGCACGCCCTCTTCCCGGGCCATCTCCAGGGCTGCCTGGAGGCGCTCCACGGCGATGGGATACTCAGCACGGATGTAGACCACGCCATGGCTGGCGCCGATGGCATAGCCGCCGATGAGCATGCCCTCGATGACGCTGTGGGGGTCGCCCTCAAAGACGGAACGGTCCATGAACGCGCCGGGGTCGCCCTCGTCGGCATTACAGATGATGTACTTCTCCTCGCCGGGCTGGTTGTAAGCGGCTTCCCACTTCACGCCAGCGGGGAAGCCGGCGCCGCCGCGGCCCCGGAGGCCGGATTTTTTCAGTTCCTCGATGACTGCCATCCGGTCGCCCTTTTCCAAAATGCGGGCTAAGGCCAGATAGCCGTCCTTGGAGACATAGCTGTTGATGCAGTTGACGTCGATCAGACCGCAGTTGCGCAGGGCGATGCGGACCTGATCCCGGAAGAAGGCCACGTCGTGGATGTTGGACACCCGCTTCTTCTGGATGCTGTCATAGAAGGTATACTCGGTGACAGGCTCGCCGCCCAGGAAGTGCTTCTGGACCACATCCTTCACCCGGTCGGGGGTCATCTCGGTGTAGTAGGTCTCGTCAGGCAGCACATAGACCACCGGGCCTACGGCACAGGTGCCCATGCAGCCGCGCTCGATCACGGCCACCTTCTCGGCCAGACCGGCCTTTTCCAGCTCTTCCACCAGTGCGTCCCGGACATTCTTACAGCCCGAGGACATACAGCCGGTGCCGTAGCACACCATGCACAGATGGCTGTACTGGCCCATCTTCTCCAGATAAGCTTCCTTCATCTGCTGAAGATCTGCAATACTTCTGATCATGCCTGCACACCTCCTTCGGTGATCTCTTCCGGCACCTCTTCATACTGGGCCAGAATTCCCCGCAGCTTGGCCGGGGTGACCTGCTTATACACCTCGTCGTCCACCATCATGGCCGGGGCCAGACCGCAGGCGCCGATGCAGCGGGCGATCTCGAAGGTGAACTGACCATCCTCTGTGGTGCCGCCCACCTCTACGTTCAGCTCCCGCTTGATGGCGTCCACCACCTTCTTGCCGCCCCGGACGTAGCAGGCAGTACCCTGACACATCCGGATGGTGTGCTTGCCTCTCTTCTCCGTAGAGAAGAAGGAGTAGAAGCTGACCACACCACTGACCTCAGAGACAGGCAGGTTCATCCCGTCGGCGATAAACGCCTGCAGCTGCATGGGGAGGTAGCCAAAGATCTCCTGGGCCGCGTGGAGCACCATGATCAGAGACCCTTCCTTCTCCTTGTACTGCTCGATCACCTGGGCCACAGCGTCATACAACGCTTTCTCGTCGGCACCGCAGGTCGCACAGACAATATCCGGTCTTTCGTTCATCGTTTTCCTCCTTTTTGCCCCAACGGACGATGTCCTGCCGGAGCAGCTTCAATAGCCGTTGCGGCTAACGCAGAAACGCTGGGGTACGACACATGGACAGAACAGCCGCCAGGACCATCTCCCTTACCCGGGACCCTTCCCGGAGAACCTCTCCCGGGGCCGCACCCCCGTCCCAACAGGTCCCCTGACGCGCCCCGGAAAGGGCCGCCAGGCTCTGCCGCGCAGATAGGATATTTAACCTGTTCAAACAAGTTTCATTATACTTTCTTTTTCTGTTTTCTGTCAACCATGAAATACACCCAAAATGCCACAGCCCCTTCCTTGGAAATTCATACACCCACGATATCTTGTGGGAAAGAGGCAAAAATCTGCCATATCCGACTCAAAGAATCGCCATTCCATGAAAACAGCAGAGGACCGTCTTGCATAGACGGTCCTCCGCTGTTTTGGCAAGGAAGCGAAAAAACAAATTGCTGCAATCTATAAGAAAAATAAACAAACTGTCAAAAGAAAGTTTTTCAAGCACTGACGGCGTTCCGCCGCACCAGAGCTGCCGCCTGGGACATGACCGTCGCAAAGCCCTGCAGGTCAAACCCGGGGATTTTGCCAAACGCGCTGCCCATCCGCTGCTGCAGGCACAGGCGGAACTCCTGGACCAGGGCGTTCCCCTTCTCCTCCAGGTGGATGATCCAGGACCGGCGGTCGTTTTCGTCCAGATGAGTGGTCAGGTAGCCCTTCTTGCGCAGCGACTCCACCATACGGCAGATGGACGAGACCGACAGCTGCAGCTGGGTTTCCTGGAGCTTTTTCTGGGTGCGGGCGTTGGGGTACAGGCCCAGGTGGACCAACACCAGCATCTCATTCTCCGACAGCTGATGGACTTTGCCCAGATCCACCAAGAGCTTGCGGTATTCCTCCGTCAGCGCATAACAGGCATGGATCACAGCAAAGGATTCGTCGCCATAGCAGCGAAAAGGCACTTGATTACTCATTTGGAACTCCTCCTTTGTGGCCGAGACCTGAACCGGCCTCAATTACAGAGGAAACTATAGCACCGGAAAGCTTTTTTTGCAAGCAATTTAAAACTTCCTTCATAACTTTCGTCGTTTTCTATAATTAAACCCTGGATTTTCTGTGTACCTTGACTTTTCCCTCCAGCGTTTGCAAGTTTTTGCGCAAAATAAGCAGGTTTTCTGTCATTCAGGCCCTGATTTTGCAGCCTCGCCGCCATCTCTGAACGGCAACGCGGCCCGCCGGGAAACCGGCGGGCCGCAGCAGATTGTATGGTGTTTTTTTCTCAGGTGCCCAGATAGGCAGCCTTCACCGACTCGTTGGCCAGCAGCTCCTTGCCCGGGCCGGACAGGGTCACCCGGCCGGTCTCCAGCACATAGCCCATGTCGGCGGTTTTCAGGGCCATGTTGGCGTTCTGCTCGATGAGCAGGATGGTGACCCCCTTCTTGTTGACCTCTTCGATGATGCGGAAGATCTCCCGCACCACCAGGGGGGCCAGGCCCAGGGAGGGCTCGTCCATCATCATCACCTTGGGGCGGCTCATGAGGGCCCGGCCCACAGCCAGCATCTGCTGCTCGCCGCCGGACAGGGTGCCCCCTGCCTGCCACTCACGCTCCCGGAGACGGGGGAAGAGGTTAAAGACCCACTCCATGTCCTCCCGGATGTCGTCCTTGCGCAGGTAGGCTCCCACCCGCAGGTTCTCTTTGACCGTCAGGTCGGCAAAGATCCGCCGGCCCTCGGGCACCAGGGTGATGCCCTTGGAGACGATCTCGGTGGGGTTTTTGCCGGTAATGTCCTCTCCCCGGAAGAGGATCTTGCCGCCCTTGGGCTTGACCAGGCCGGAGATGGCCCGCAGGGTGGAGCTCTTCCCCGCCCCGTTGGCGCCGATGAGGGTGACGATCTCCCCCTCCGGCACGTCGAAGGAGATGCCCTTGACGGCCTCGATGCCGCCGTAGTTGACCTTCAGGTCCTGGATGCTCAAAATGGGTTCACTCATCTTCTACCACCCCCAAATAGGCGTCGATCACGTGCTGGTTCTGCTGGATCTCACTGGGCAGGCCCTGGGCAATGAGGCTGCCAAAGTCCAGCACATAGATGCGGTCGGAAATGTTCATGACCAGGTCCATGTGGTGCTCGATGAGCAGGATGGTCAGATGATGCCGGTCCCGGATCTCATGGATGAACTGGGCCAGCTCCAGGGTCTCCTGGGGGTTCATGCCGGCGGCAGGCTCATCCAGCAGCAGCAGGGTGGGGTCCGTGGCCAGGGCCCGGGCGATCTCCAGCCGGCGCTGCAGGCCGTAGGGCAGGCTGGTGGACAGGTCGTCCCGGTGCTGCCACAGGTCCTGCTCCCGCAGCAGGGCCTCGGTCTCGGCCCGCATCCGGGCCTCCTCCTTCCAGCTGGTGCGGAAGGTGGAAGAGAAGACGTTGTGCTTGGCCCGCATGTGCTTGGCGATGAGCACGTTTTCAAAGACCGTCATACTCTTCCACAGCCGGATGTTCTGGAAGGTACGGGCAATGCCCATCTTGGTGATGTGGTCGGGCGTGGGGGCCATGACGTGGCTGGAGAAGGCGTAGTGGTCCCGGGCCTTCTCCGCCTGCTTGGCCGCGGCGTAGCCGGGGTCCCCCGAGGGCAGGTCCAGCTTGTGCTTGTGGGTATAGAGCAGGGGGTTCTGCCCCTTATAGTTCTTTTTCATCTTGCCCTGGGGATGGTTGCGGATGTAGGGCTTTTCGTGAAAGGCCACCTGGCCGTTGGTGGGCTGGTAGACCCCGGTGATGACGTTGAAGGCCGTGGTTTTTCCCGCGCCGTTGGGGCCGATGAGGGCGACGATCTCCCCCTGGTTGACCTCCAGGGACAGGTTGTTCACCGCCACCACGCCGCCGAACTGCATGGTGATGTTCTCCATCTGTAAGACGTGGGCGCGCTGCTCACTCATGGCTCTCATCCTCCTTCCCCTGGTTTGCTGCCCCAGCAGAGAGCTTCTTCTGGCCGCGGCGGCGTATCCGGCGAATGATGCCGGCAAAGGAGAGCTCCTTGTCCCCCATGATCCCGCGAGAGAAGAAGAGGACGATGATCATGATGACCACCGAGAAGACCACCTTGCGGAAGCCATCCCGGAAGAAGGGCACCTCGATGCCCATGAACGCACCGCTGTCCAGGAAGCGCAGCCACCACTCCGAGCAGGCGATGTACAGGAAGGCTGCGATGCAGCTGCCGGTGATGGAGCCGATGCCGCCGATGACCACGATGAGCAGGATCTCATAGGTCATGGTGGACTGGAAGGGCATGGCCTGCACGGTGGTCTGGAACATGGCCAGCAGGGCGCCGCCCACCCCGGCAAAGAAGCTGGAGATGGTGAAGGAGAGCATCTTGTGCTTGAAGAGGTTGATGCCCATGGCCTCCGCAGCCACCTCATCGTCCCGGATGGACTTGAAGGCCCGCCCGTAGGAGGAGTTGACCAGCAGGACGATGATGAGGATGCTCAGGGTGGCGATGAAGAAGGGGAAGATGGTATCCAGCTGGAAAATGGTCCCCCCGATCTGGATCTTGATGTCGTGGAAGTTGGTGTACTTGCGCAGCAGGTTGGAGCCGTTGGTGATCCGGCCCAGACCGTTCCACTGGAAGATGGCCCGGATGATCTCGGCAAAGCCCAGGGTGGCGATGGCCAGGTAGTCGCTCTTCAGGCGCAGGACCGGGATGCCGATGAGGGCCGCGAAGATGGCCGAGACCAGGCCGGCGATGATGATGCAGATGATGGCGCCTAAGAAGTTGCCGGCGTTCTCCCCCAGCACATTGCCCAAAGACTCCGGAATGGAGAACTGGATGGCACCGCCGTCAAAGTACTGGTAGACGGCCGCGTGCTGGTCGGCAGGGATGGAGAAGATGGAATAGGCATAGGCGCCGATGAGCATGAAGCCCGCCTGGCCCAAGGAGAACAGCCCCGTAAAGCCGTTGAGCAGGTTCATGGACACGCACACCAGTGCGTAGATGGCCCCTTTCTTCAGGACCGTGATGAGCATGATGGTGGTAGAGGTACTGGGCAGGACATTATCCAGCATGAACAGGAAGACGTACAGTGCCACCAGAAGGATCGCGGCGATGAGGGTGCCCATCTTTTTCTCGGGCGAAGCCGCAGGTTTTAATCTTTTTCCCATAGCAGCCACCTCACACCTTATCCGTGGACTTCTCACCGAAGATACCGGTGGGCTTGACCAGCAGGATGACGATCAGCAGGACAAAGGTGAAGGCGTCGGAGAATTCCGTCAGGCCCATGCCCTTGATGATGTTTTCGCAGATACCGATGATGAACGCACCGATCACCGCACCGGGCACCGAGCCGATGCCGCCAAAGACCGCCGCCACGAAGGCCTTCAGGCCGGGCATGGCGCCGGAGGTGGGGATGACCGAGTTGTAGTTGGTAAAATACAGCAGAGAGCCGATGGCCGCCAGGAAGCAGCCGATGACAAAGGTCATGCTGATGACGTTGTTGATCTTGATGCCCATGAGCTCACTGGTCTCAAAGTCCCGGGACACGGCCCGCATGGCCATGCCCACCTTGGTCTTTTTGATCAGCATCACCAGCACGATCACCAGCAGGATG
>DXEA01000125.1 GCA_019115225.1 Candidatus Evtepia faecigallinarum | reverse complement strand
CGGTCCACCATGTACCGGTTGCGCCGGTTCATGCAGCCGGGGGAGTAGGTGTGCTGGACCACCGTCTCCAGGTCGCACTGGTCCAGCAGGGCCTGGCGGCGCCGGCGGTCGGCCTCGGGCCAGCGGTCGGCCTGGCCGGTGAAGGGGATGGCGGCCTCCAGGGTGACCTCCGGGTGGGTCTGGCGCAGGTCCAGCACCGCCTGGCAGAAGTAGAGGTCGGTGCCCTGGGCCATGCCGCAGAGAAAATGGCGGTAGCCCTCGTGGTAAGCCTCTGTCAGGGCCCGGGCCAGCCGGTCCTTCAATTCCAGGCAGCGGGGGTCATCCTCCTGGCTGCCCCAGGGCAGGCGGGGGGGACGGTGGCCGGAAAAGCAGCAGGTGATCTGGGGGGTCATGGCGTCCCCTCCTTTCTCTGGTCTATGGTACCCCCGGGACTGGGGAAAGTCAACGAGAAATCCCGGCAGAGACTGGGGTGGGATGGTGAAATTGGTGCTTGCTTTTTTGGAAAAAGAGGATATAATAAAGGCGGACAACGAAATAAAATGTCTTCAGGGCGGGGTGAAAGTCCCCACCGGCGGTATAGTCCGCGAGCGCTTTGGCTTTGGCCAAAGGCAGCTGACCCGGTGCAACTCCGGGACCGACAGTGACAGTCTGGATGGGAGAAGACGTGCTGACGCACCCTCTTGCGGGGTGCCCTGGTGTGGAGCCCCTTGGCGGCTTTGCGCCTTTGGTGTGCCCCCGATTGGCCTGCTGGCACCTGGAAGACATTGGTTTTTCGGGTGTCACATTTGCAAATCGGGAGTGTTTTTTTATGAGCGAGAAAATTCGTAAGATGGTGACCATGGCCATCCTAGTGGCCATCTCCATTGTGCTGGTCTCCGTGATCCATGTGCCCCTGATCCCCGCCGTGCCCTTCCTGGAGTATGACCCGGCAGACATCCCCATCCTCATCGGCGCCTTTGCCTACGGGCCTGTGGCGGGCATCATCCTCACGGTGGTGACCTCCGTCATCCAGGGCCTCACCGTCAGCGCCTCCAGCGGCCTGTACGGCATCATCATGCACATCATCGCCACCTCCGTGCTGGTGCTGGTGGCCTCGGGGATCTATCGGGTCCGGCACACCAAGAAGGGTGCTATCCTGGGTCTGGTCTGCGGGACCATCGCCATGGCGCTGGTGATGCTGCCGGCCAACCACTTCATCACCCCCGCCTTCATGGGCGTGCCCACGGAGGTGTTGGACGCCCTGCTGCTGCCCGGCATCCTGCCCTTCAACCTCATCAAGGCCGGCATCAACTCTGTGGTGACCTTCCTGGTCTACAAGACCGTCTCCCGCCACCTCATCCACGGCGAGAGCTGGAAGAAGGAGCCCAACCTGGGCCAGGCACAGCCCAACGAACAGTAAGAACAAAGGCCGCCTGTGGGCGGTTTGAGCCAGAGCGGCGGGGAGGACTCGCCGCTCTGACTATTTTGGGGGAAAGGAGGCAAGGGCATGGACCGGGTGATCTTTCACTGTGACCTGAATGCATTTTACGCCTCGGTGGAGCTGCTCAGCTATCCTGAGCTGAGAAACCGCCCGGTGGCCGTCTGCGGGGACCCTGCCGCCCGCCACGGGGTCATCCTGGCCAAGAACGAGGCGGCCAAGGCCATGGGGGTCAGGACCGCCGAGACCATCTGGCAGGCCAGGCGCAAGTGCCCCGACCTCACCCTCCTGCCCGCCCACCACGACAAGTACCGCTACTACTCCCGCCTGGCCGGGGAGCTCTATGGCCGCTACACCGACCTGGTGGAGCCCTTCGGCATCGACGAGAGCTGGATGGACGTGACGGGGACCCTCCACCTCTTCGGCGGGGACCCCCGGGCCCTGGCCGACCGGCTGCGGGGGGAGATGAAGGAGGAGCTGGGGCTGACCATCTCCGTGGGGGTTTCCTTTAATAAAGTGTTTGCCAAGCTGGGCAGCGACTATAAAAAGCCCGACGCCACCACCCTCATCCGCCGCCAGGATGTGCCCGCCATCGTCTGGCCCCTGCCGGTGACCGACCTGCTCTTTGTGGGCCGGGCCACGGCGGCGGCCCTGGCCGGCCGGGGGATCTATACCATCGGGGACCTGGCCCATGCCGACCGGCGCCTGCTGGAGCGGCTGCTGGGGAAACACGGCCTGCAACTGCACGACTACGCCACCGGGGCCGAACACAGCCCCGTGCGCCCGGCAGGGGAGCGGCCCGCCCCCAAGTCCGTGGGCAACGGCCTGACCTTCCGCCGGGACCTGGTGGGCCGGGAGGAGATCGGGGCGGGGGTCCGGCTGCTGTCGGAGCGGGTGGCCGCCCGGCTGCGGCGGTACGGGTTCAAGGGGACCACCGTCCAGGTGGCCCTGCGCAGCCCGGAGTTCAAGACGGTCAGCCGCCAGAAGGCCGCCCCGTCCCCCACCAACGTCTCCCGGGTTTTGGGCCAGTGCGCCATGGAGCTCATCGAGGGGGTCTGGAGCTGGTCGGCCCCCCTGCGGGCCATGACCATCACCGCCGCCGGCCTGGTGCCCGAGGAGGAGGCAGGGGAGCAGATGGACCTCTTTGCCCCCCAGGCCGCCCAACAGCGCCAGCGGCAGGAGAAGCTGGAGCGGGCCATGGACCAGCTCCGGGACCGCTATGGCGCCGATGTGATCGGCTATGCCTCCCACCGGACCCCCACGGCCCGTCAGATTGCCGGGGACGAGGGAGGGGAGAAAGGAGAGGATGAAGGGTGAAATCCTGGCTGCTGCTGTGGATTCTGGTATGGAATGGGATCGCTTTCGTGCTCATGGGCCTGGACAAGGGCCGGGCCAAGGGCCAGAAGTGGCGCATTCCCGAAAAGGTCCTCTTTCTCTCCGCCGCCCTGGGCGGGAGCATCGGGGCCATGCTTGGCATGAGCTTTTTCCGCCACAAGACCAGGCACTGGTCCTTCCGGCTGGGGATGCCCGCCATCCTGGCAGTGCAGATCGTGCTGCTGCTGGCCCTCTCCTTCCGGGCCGTCCTCTTCCCCTAAGAGAGCAGAGAGGACAAAGTGCCCAAGGGGCGGGCGCTGGGGGGGCGATCTTCCCACAGAGTCACTACTTGACGGGAAGGGGAAAGTGTGCTAAAATCCGAGATTGCGATGAACTATTTTCCCCGGAAAATGGGGAGAATGGAAGAGTGAGGCCGGTCGGACCGGCCTGGAAAGGGGAGAGGCGCAAGATGCTCACCGATCTGAAGTCCGCCAAAAAGGTGACGGGAGCCAAGCAGGTCACCCGTGCCCTGAAAAACGGCACCGCCCGCCGGGTCTATCTGGCCCAGGACGCCGATCCCCGGGTCACCGAACCCATTGAAAGCCTCTGCCGGGAGCAGGGGACTGAGACCGAGGCCGTGGCCACCATGACCGCCCTGGGCTCCGCCTGCGGCATCGCCGTGGGCAGCGCCGTGGCTGCCATCGTGGAGTGACCCCGGTAATTTTTCGGTATTCGCCGTTTGGACGCCCGTTCAAATGGTTAGAATATAATTCCAATGTATCTTTCAAGAAAGGAGGAACCACATGCCTACGTTTAATCAGCTGGTTCGCAAGGGAAGAGAACAGGCTACCTACAAGTCCAACTCTCCCGCCATGCAGAAGGGCCTGAACACCCTGAAGAACAAGGAGACCAATCTGCCTTCCCCTCAGAAGAGAGGTGTGTGCACCGCCGTGCGTACTTCTACGCCTAAGAAGCCCAACTCCGCTCTGCGGAAGATCGCCCGTGTGCGCCTGACCAACGGCTACGAGGTCACCGCTTACATCCCCGGTGTGGGCCACAACCTGCAGGAGCACTCCGTGGTCATGATCCGCGGCGGCCGTGTCAAGGACCTGCCCGGCGTTCGTTACCACATCATCCGCGGCAGCCTCGACACCCAGGGCGTCAACGGCCGGATGCAGGCCCGTTCCAAGTACGGCGCCAAGCGGCCCAAGGCTGGCAAGAAGTAAGGATTGCCCCACCATTTTTTCATTGCAATTTTGCGCTCAGCGTAAAGCAAAGGCTTTGCCGCGAGTCGCTTACCGATAAAACCTCCGGTACTGCGGTACACAGGGTTTGGGAAAGCTCTCAAGGCAGGCACGGGACAACTGTCCCAAACGGAAGGCGAGAGCCTTTCGAGTACCTATGAAATCATTTTTTTATGAAGGAGGGAAGCAAAGTGCCCAGAAGAGGAAACGTACCCAAGCGGGAAGTGTTGCCCGATCCTATGTATCGTTCCGTACTGGTAACTAAGCTGATCAACAGCATCATGCTGGACGGCAAGAAGGGTGTTGCACAGAAGGTGGTCTACGGCGCCTTTGACATCGTCAAGGAAAAGACCGACAAGGACCCCCTGGAGGTCTTCACCAGCGCCATGGAAAACATCATGCCTTCCCTGGAGGTCAAGGCCCGCCGTGTGGGCGGCGCCACCTATCAGGTGCCTATGGAAGTGCGCCCCGAGCGCCGTCAGACCCTGGGTCTGCGCTGGCTGACCACCTACGCCCGCAAGCGCAGCGAGCGGACCATGAAGGAACGTCTGGCCGCAGAGCTGATGGACGCCGCCAACAACCTCGGCAGCGCCGTGAAGAAGCGCGAAGAGGTCCACAAGATGGCAGAGTCCAACAAGGCCTTCGCACACTTCCGCTGGTAATCGGGAGGGTAGAGAAGAATGGCACGTAAAGTCACTCTGGAAAACACCAGAAACATCGGCATCATGGCCCATATCGACGCCGGTAAGACCACCACCACCGAGCGTATTCTGTACTACACCGGCGTCAACTACAAGATCGGCGAGACCCATGACGGCACCGCCACCATGGACTGGATGGCCCAGGAGCAGGAGCGCGGCATCACCATCACCTCCGCTGCTACCACCTGCTACTGGACCGGTACCGCCGGTCAGTTCCCCCAGACCCGTATCAACATCATCGACACCCCGGGCCACGTGGACTTCACCGTGGAGGTGGAGCGTTCCCTGCGCGTGCTGGACGGCTCTGTCACCGTCATGTGCGCCAAGGGCGGCGTGGAGCCCCA
>DXEA01000124.1 GCA_019115225.1 Candidatus Evtepia faecigallinarum | reverse complement strand
GCGGCCTCGAAGAGCATGGCCTGGTTGCGGTTCATGACCTCCAGGGAGAGCTTGCCGGTGGTGGCCTCGATGCGGCGCACGCCGGAGGCCACGGAGAACTCGCTGCTGATGTGGAAGACCCCCACCATGGCGGTGTTGGGCAGGTGGGTGCCGCCGCAGAACTCCACGGAGTAGCCCTCGCCCATGTCCACCACCCGGACGATGTCGCCGTACTTCTCTCCAAACAGGGCGATGGCCCCCTTCTTCTTGGCCTCCTCGATGGGCAGCTCCTCGGTGTCCACCCGATACCCCTCCAGGATGGCCTCGTTGACCATGGCGCTGACCTGGGCCAGCTCTTCCGGGGTCATGGCGGAGAAGTGGGTGAAGTCGAAGCGCAGCCGGTCAGGCTCCACCAGGGAGCCGGCCTGGTGGACGTGGTCCCCCAGAACGGTGCGCAGGGCCTTGTCCAGCAGGTGGGTGGCGGTGTGGGCCCGCATGATGGCCGCCCGGCGCACCGGGTCCACTGCGGCGGTGACGATGTCGCCCACCTTCAGGCGGCCCTCGGTGAGCTTGCCGTAGTGCATGTATTTGCCGCCCTTGTTCTTCTGCACGTCCCCCACCTGGAACAGGCAGCCGTCGGGGCCGCTCTTGGCCAGGGTGCCGTGGTCGGCCACCTGGCCGCCCATCTCCGCATAGAAGGAGGTGCGGTCGAGCACCACGATGGCCTCCACCCCGGGGATGATCTCATCCACCAGCTCCTCCTCGGCCACGATGGCCACCACCTTGGCTCCGGTCAGGGTGGTCTGGGCATAGCCGTCAAAGACGGTGGCGGGGACCTCCTTGCCAAACTCCACGCCGGACCAGCCCAGATCGCCCAGGGCCTCCCGGGCCTTTCGGGCCCGGACCCGCTGCTCCTCCATCTCGGCGTCGAAGCCCGCCCGGTCCAGGGTCAACCCCTCGTCCCGGACCATCTCTTCCGTCAGGTCCACAGGGAAGCCGTAGGTGTCATAGAGCTTGAAGGCGTCCTTGCCGGCAAAGACAGTCTCCCCCTTGGCCTTGTGCTCGGCCAGCAGCTCCGAGAAGATCTTCATGCCGCCGTCGATGGTCTTGGCAAAGTTCTCCTCCTCGGTGCGGATGACCTTGGTGATGTAGTCCTGCTTCTGGCGCAGGTCCTTGTACTCGCCCTCGTTCTCGTGGATGACGGTGTCGATGATGGCATAGAGGAAGGGCTCGTTGACCCCCAGGAGCTTGCCGTGGCGGGCAGCCCGGCGCAGCAGCCGGCGCAGCACATAGCCCCGGCCCTCGTTGGAGGGGAGGACGCCGTCGCAGATCATGAAGGTGGCGGAGCGGATGTGGTCGGTGATGATGCGCAGGGAGACGTCGCTGGCCTGGCTGTCGCCGTAGTGGGCGCCGGTGAGCTCGGAGACCTTGTTGGTGATGTTCATGACGGTGTCCACGTCAAAGAGGGAATTGACGTTCTGGCACACCACCGCCAGACGCTCCAGGCCCATGCCGGTGTCGATGTTCTTCTGGGACAACTCGGTGTAGTGGCCCTCGCCGTCGTTGTCAAACTGGGTGAAGACGTTGTTCCAGACCTCCATGTACCGGTCGCAGTCGCAGCCGGGCTTGCAGTCGGGGCTGCCGCAGCCGTACTCCTCCCCCCGGTCGTAGTAGACCTCGGAGCAGGGGCCGCAGGGGCCGGAGCCGTGCTCCCAGAAGTTGTCCTCCTTGCCCATGCGGTAGATGCGGTCTTCGGGGATGCCCACCACATCCCGCCAGATGTTGAAAGCCTCGTCGTCCTCCAGGTAGACGGAGGGGTACAGGCGGTCCTTCTCCAGGCCCACCCACTTGGGGTCGGTGAGGAATTCCCAGGTCCACTGGATGGCGTCGTGCTTGAAATAATCGCCGAAGGAGAAGTTGCCCAGCATCTCAAAATAGGTGCCGTGGCGGGCGGTGTGGCCGATGTTCTCAATGTCGCCGGTGCGGATGCACTTCTGACAGGTGCACACCCGCTTGCGGGGGGGCTCCTCCTCCCCCTTGAACCAGGGCTTCATGGGGGCCATGCCGGCGTTGATGAGCAGCAGGGAGGGGTCATTCTCCGGCACCAGGGGGAAGCTGGGCAGGCGGAGATGGCCCTTGGACTCAAAGAAGGTCAGGAACATCTCCCGCAGCTCGTTCAGACCATAATACTTGTGCATAAAACATACCTCCAAATCTTGATTTCTCTCTCTGGGATGTGCGGCTTTGTGGCGGGGCGGAAAAAACAAAAGCCCGCCCCTGACCACAGGCCAGGGGCGGAGCAGAACATACTTCGCGGTACCACCCTGATTGACAGCGGGGGACTCCCCCACTGCATCTCAGTTCGTCCGGTAACGGGGACGGCCCGGCCCGGTCCTCCCGGGCGGCTCTGGAAGTGGCTTTGCATCCGGCTGAGGCCAAGGGGCTTGCACCGTCTCCCCTCTCGCTTGGGCGGCCTGGACACATGGGCTTCCTCATCGCCATAATCGCTAACGGTACCATTTTATCACGGATTTTGTCCCTGTCAAGGGGGAACCGCCTCACAGGCCAAAGACTTCCTGGGTCTCGGCCAGGGCCTCGTCCATGCGCTGGAGGACGTCCTGGATGTCCTGGTGGGAGATGACCGCCGCCGGCTCAAAGCGGATGGTCTTGGCATTGACCAACGTGCCGGCGGTGAGGACCCGGCGGGCGAACATCCCCTTGGAGCACTGGTAGCCCAGCTCACTGGTGTGGAACTCCACCGCCAGCATCAGGCCCAGGCCACGCACGTCCTGGATGATCTTGGGGTACTTCTTGGCCAGCGCTTCCAGGCCCGCCTTGAGGACCTCCCCCTTGTCCCGGCACTGGCCGGGGACGTCGTTTTCCAGCATGTACTGGATGGTGGCGATGGCCGCCGCGCAGCACACCGGGTTGCCGCCGAAGGTGGGGGAGCCCAGCAGCCAGGGGTTGTCGATGAGCTCCTGGACCCACATCTTGGGCTTGCAGATGATGCCGGTGATGGGCAGGATGCCCCCGCCGAAGGCCTTGCCATAGGTCATGATGTCGGGGGTGACCCCTTCCGCCGCGCAGCGCCACATGGTGCCCGTGCGGCCCATGCCCGTCTGGATCTCGTCAAAGATCAAAGCCACGCCGGTCTCGTCACAGATCTCCCGCACCCGCTGCAGGTAGCCGGCGGGGGGCACGATGATGCCCGCCTCCCCCTGGATGGGCTCCAGGATGACGGCGGCCACGCTCTCCCCCACCGCCTGGAGGTTGCGGATGGCCTTTTCCACGTCCTCGGCCACCCCGTACTGGACGTGCTGGACCTGCTGGATCATGGGCAGGTAGGGAGAACGGTAGGTCCCCTTGCCCCCCATGGACACCGCGCCCATGGACTTGCCGTGGAAGGCCCCCACGGTGGAGATCACCCACCGGCCGCCGGTGGCGATGCGGGCCAGTTTTAAGGCCATCTCCACCGCCTCGGCGCCGCCGTTGGTGAAGAAGCAGTACTGCAGATCCCCGGGGGTGATGTCTGCCATGGCCTTGGCCAGGTAGCCCCGCAGGGGGTCCAACAACTCCTGGGAGTGGAGGGCCTGGTGGTCCAGCTGGGCCTTGACCACGGAGAGGATGTCCTGGTTGCGGTGGCCGCAGGTGTAGATGCCAAAGCCCCCTAAGCAGTCGATGAACTTTTCGCCGTTCAGGCCATAGCAGTAGGGGCCCTCGTCCTGCCACTCCAGCACCGCACCGCTGTCGGTGTCGGAGGAGACGGATTTGCGGTATTGCAGCCAGCCGGGGCTGACGTAGTGGTTGAAATGCTCGATGGTCTCCTGGGCCATCTTCTCCTTCTCCTGGGCGGACAGGTCGGCCGCATCGGTGCGGATGAGGGAGACGACGCGCTTGAGGTCCTGAATCACTTGGTTGGTATTACTCATCACAATGTGCCTCGCTTTCTTGTTGGGGAATTTGTGTTCCTTCCTTTGTCTTCCATCTTAAACTCTGGTATAATACCAGGGTCAAGGGGTTTCACCCTTGGCAAATTCACCAAATATCTTCGAGGCAAGCTATGAAGGATTACTACAAAATCAGCGAAATCGCCCAGCTTTACGGCATCGGGGTGGACTCCCTGCGCTACTATGAACGCCTGGGCATCCTCCGGCCCCGGCGGGGGGAGAACGGCTACCGCCTGTACAGCCTGAAGGACATGTACAAGCTCAACCTCATCCGGGACCTGCGCCAGCTGGACTTCTCCATGGAGCAGATCAGGGCCTATCTGGACGGGCAGACGGTGGACAACACCATCCACCTGCTCACCCAGGAGGCGGAGCTGGTGGCCCGGCAGGTGGAAGATCTGCGAAAAAAATCCGTCCTGCTGGCCAAGCGCCTGGCGACCCTGGAGGAGGCCCGGCAGACCCTGCCGGGGGTCTTTGTCCAAAAGGCCCTCCCCGCCCGCCCCTGCGTCCTCTTCACCCAGCACATCACCCGGGATGAGGAGATGGACTTCGTGATGAAAAAGCTCCACCGGCAGCACGAGGACAAGCTGCGGGACTTTGGCAACCAGGTCTTTGGGGCCTTTCTGGCCATGGAGGAGCTGCTGGCGGGGACCCCCAACGTCTACGAGAGCGTCTTCTCCCTGCTGGAGCCGGGGGAGGAAGGGGACTTTACCCTCCCCGCCGGCACCTATCTCTCCTGCTTTTACCAGGGCCCCTATGAGCAGAACCGGGCCAAGGTCCAGGACCTGCTGGCCTACGCCGCCCAAAAAGGGCTGGCCCTGGCGGGCCAGCCCTTTGAGCTGTATGCCATCGACAACCGGGACACGGTGCGCCCGGAGGAATTCCTCACAGAGATCCAGGTCCTCCTGGGCTGACGGCTTAAAAATAATTCATGGGGTTGACCCGGCTGCCGGAACTGCTGCCGGTCCAGGTCTCATAGTGCAGGTGGTTGCCTGTGGAGCTGCCGGTGGAGCCGATGTTCCCCAGCACCTGCCCCTGGCTCACCGTCTGCCCCGGCGAGACCAGCCGGGCCGACAGGTGGGCATACAGGGTGCGCATCCCGTTGCCGTGGGACAGGACCACATAGTTGCCATAGGAGCCGTGGTAGCGGGAGATCACCACCACCCCCGGCAGGGAGGCCACCACCTCCGAGCCATAGGCGGCGGGGATGTCGATGCCCCGGTGGAAGCTGTACTCATGGGTGATGGGGTGGTTGCGGTAGCCGAAGGGGGAGCTGACCCGATGGCTGCTGGGCACCGGCCAGAGCAGACCGCTGGCGGAGGGGGCCCCTTGGCTGCTGCCCTGGCTGCTGCTCTGGTTCTGCTGCTGCTGGGCGGCCTGCTGCTGGCGCTGGGCTTCCAGCTCGGCCTGGCGTTTGGCCTCCCGCTGGCGGGCCAGCTCGGCCTGGCGCTGGGCTTCCAGCTGCCGGGCATAGGCGGCCTCGGCCTGGGCCAGGTCCTGGGCCACCTGGTCCTCGGTGGCCTCCAGGGCGGCCAGGTCCCGGCCGTAGCGGCTGGACTGGCTCTGGATCTGGGCCAGGACCTCCTCCACCTTGGCCTGCTCGGCCTGGAGCTGGGTCTGCTGCTCCTGCTGCTGGGCCAGCACGTCCTTTTGCTGGCGCTGGCTGTCCTCCAGGGCCGCCTTGGCCTGGGCCACGGCCTGGCGGGCGGCGGCCATCCGGTCCATGACCTCCTGGTCATAGGCCACGATCTCGCCGATCATGGTCACCCGGTCCAGCAGCTGGCCAAAGCTGTTGGCCTGGAAGAGGACGCTCCAATAGGACAGGCCGCCCCGCTCCTCCATGGCCCGCACCCGCTGGGCATAGCGGTCCTGGTAGGCGGCCTCCTCCTCCTGGGCCTTCGTCAGCTCGTTCTGCTTCTGGGCGATCTGGCCGTCCAGCTCCCCGATGGTCTGCTGGGAGACCTGGATCTGCTGGGAGAGCACGTCGATCTTCTGCTCCAGCAGGCCCTTCCGGGCCACGGCCTGGTTTTCGTCCTGGGCCAACTGGTCCAGCTGTTCCTCCAGGCCGGATTTCTGCCGGCGCAGGTCCTCCTGGCGCTGGGTCAGCCGGTCGATCTCCTCCCGGCCAGCCCCCTGGACGGCCAGGGGCGTGAGGAAGAGGCACAGCACCGACACCAGAGCCAGGGTCAGGCCCATCTTCTGTTGTAAGGTTTTCATGGGTTCCTCCTAAAGGTTGGATCACGAAAGGGAACGGCGGGCCCAAGGGCCCGGTCCCCTCAATCCGTCATCTTGACCTTCAGGGCCACCAGGGTGCAGACGGGGACCCGGCGCACCGGCAGGAGTCTCTCCCGCCGCGCCGGCCGGCCCAGGAATGCCGCCAGCCCCACCGCTGCCCCGGCCAGGCCGGCGCTGTGCAGCACCTGCCGGGCCCCGTGCAGGACCTGGCAGACCGTACAATGGCTGGCATCGTCACAGGTGTGGCCGGCATAGGCCTCCAACAGGGCGGAGGCGCCCAGATAGGCCCCGGCCAGGGCGGCCAGCAGGGCCAGTGCAAACAGTCTTCTCTTCCACGTTCCGGCGGACATGGGCGTCTCCCCCCTCTCTTTATTAGCTTTGGCTAATTTATTGTCCCATTATATCACACCTGTCAAGGGGCCCCTTAAAACCCCAGACTCTCCCCCACCAGGATCACATGGTAGTCGCTGCGCATGGGGCGCTTGTGGAGGATGGTGGTCACGTTGCAGATCCGGTCGGGGGAGCTGCAGCCGTGGCAGGTGCCCGTTTTGACGCAGGCACATTCCCGGTGGTATTTCAGATTGTTCATGGGGGCGGCGATGAAGGCAATGCGCTCCCGGGCCGCCCCCTCGTCGGGGACCACCTTGTTCATCCCCGCCACCACCACGATCCGGTCGGGGCCGTAGATGCCCCCCACCACCCGGCTGCCCACCCCGTCCACGTTCACCAGTTCCCCGGTCATGGTCACGGCGTTGGCCCCCAGGAGAAAGACGTCGGCGGTGAGATAGGCCGCCAGGAGGGCCCGGGCCAGGTCCCGGCTGGGGGCCCGGTAGTGCCCCGGCGGGTCCAGGTCATAGCTGGTGCCGCTCATGGCCGCCTGGCCGGGGATAACCTGGCAGCCCATGGCCGCCAGGGGGGCGTCCAGCTCCAGGGCGTAGACGGTGTGGGAGTCCCCCACCCCCACCCGGGCTTTGGGGGGAATGAGGGCCAGCACCGCCTGAGCCGCCTCCTGGCAGCTGGGACAGTACTGGGCGGCAAAGCCGTTCTTCTCCAGTGCCTGCACTGCTGCGCTCCCCTTGGCGGCATAAAAGCGGCGGCGGATGTCCGCCTCGTCCCGGCGGCTGTCTGCGATGTGTACGGACCAGGTGGCCAGCAGGGCCTCCAATTCTTTGTTCTCCATGAAATGCTCCTCTCCTCCGCCCCTCCGGCGGATCAAAAATACCGGCCCACCCCATCCGGGGTGGGCCGTTGTGGGTTCTGTTATGAATTCTCCCGGCAGGCCCGCAGGAAGGACAGCGGGGGGGCGTACCGGGGCAGCTGGATCTGAAAGGTCATCTGGGGATGCCGGGGCTCTGTCAGGGGTTCCCCGTCCTCGCCGGCCATGAGGGGGGCGGCGAAGGTCACCGGGGCCACGCCGGGCCCCACCAGCTGGATCTCGTCCCCTTGGGCAAACTTGTTGCGCAGGGAGGCCGTGGCCAGGCCATTCTCGTCGCAGGACTGGATCACCGCCAGCACCTGCCAGTCCCGGATGTACCGGGCGTCCTGGGTGAACTGCCCCGGCGGACCGTAGAAGAAGCCGGTGGAGTAGTGCCGGTGGCTGACCTTCTCCACCTCGTCCCGCCACACCGGGTCCAGGGGGACCCCCGCCAGGGCGGCGTCAATGCCGTGGCGGTAGGCCCCGGTGACGATGGCGGCGTAGTAGGCCGACTTGGCCCGGCCCTCGATTTTTACCGAGTCCACCCCCGCCGCCAGCAGGTCGGGCAGGTGGTCGATCATGCACATGTCCCGGGAGTTCATGATGTACGTCCCCCGGCCGTCCTCTTCGATGGGGAAATACTCCCCCGGCCGCTTCTCCTCCACCAGGGCGTACTGGTAGCGGCAGGGCTGGGCGCAGGCCCCCCGGTTGGCGTCCCGTCCGGTCATGTAGTTAGACAGCAGGCACCGGCCCGAGTAGGACACGCACATGGCCCCGTGGGCAAAGGTCTCGATTTCCAGTTCCTTGGGGGTCTTGGCCCGGATCTCTGCGATCTCCTCCAGGCTCAGCTCCCGGGCCAGGATCACCCGGTGGGCCCCCAGGTCGTGCCAGGCCCGGGCGGCCTGGTAGTTGACGATGCTGGCCTGGGTGCTGATGTGGACCTTCACATGGGGGGCATACTCCTTGGCCAAAGCCAGCACCCCCACGTCGGCCAGGATGACGGCGGTGACGCCGCACTCCTCCAGAAAGGACAGCCACTGGGGCAGGCGGGCCACCTCGTCGTTGCGGGGCATGGTGTTGCAGGTGACGTGGAGGTCCACCCCCTTCTCCCGGCAGAGTCTGGCCGCCCGGGCCAGCTGCTCCTGGGAGAAGTTGCCCGCAAAGGAGCGCATCCCATAGGTGTCTCCTGCCAGATACACCGCGTCGGCCCCGTAGGCCAGGGCCATTTCCAACCGTTCCCAGTCCCCTGCCGGGGCCAGCAGTTCCAATCTCTTTCCCTCCATGGTCACCTTAACTGTTCAGGAAGGCCTGGTGCTCGCTGTAGGTGGCAAAGAAGTGGTGGACTCCGTCGTCGCCCAGGGCATAGTAGTAATAGTTGGTGCTCTCCGGGTTCAGGGCGGCCATGATGGACTCCATACCGGGGTTGGCGATGGGTCCGGGGGGCAGGCCCTTGTGCTCATAGGTGTTATAGGGGCTGTCCACGGTGTGGTAATCCTCCTCGCTGACGATCTCCCCTTCGGGCAGGACGTACTGGATGGTAGCGTCGATCTGCAGGTAGCCGTTGGTGCCCCCATAGGTGTTGTTGAGACGGTTGTAAATGACCGAAGCAATCGTGGCCCGGTCGGTGCCGTCGGTCTCCTTTTCGATCATGGAGGCGATGGTGAGAAGCTGGCCGATGGAATACCCCTTGTCCCAGATCTGCTGGCGGATGGCGTCGGTGACCTTGGCGTCAAAGTTCACCAGCATCTTGTTGATGACGTACTTGGGGTCCTCGCCCATGTAGAACTCATAGGTATCCGGGAAGAGGTAGCCCTCCAGCCGGGTGGGGTCCCCCAGGGGGATATCCTGGAGGAAGGAGAAGGCATAGTCGTGGTTGGCCGCCATGTCGTTGAGCTTCTCCACGGTGGACACCCCCTGCTCCTCCAGCATCTCAAAGGTCTGCTTGACGGTCAGACCTTCCGGGATGGTCACCGAGACCTCCTTGCGGCTGGAGGAATTGGAGCCCAGGCTGTTGATGATGGCCCGGTAGTCCATATCCGAGTCCAGGACGTAGGTGCCCTGGGCGATCTTATCGCTGCCTCCCGAGAAGAGGCAGAAGAGGCGGAAGAGCCCCTTGTAGTTGATGATGTCGTTGTCCTTGAGCTGGTCGACGACGCTGTCGAAGTCGTTCTCATCCTTGACCACGATGGTGGCGGTGGTGGCGTCCTTGTTCAGGGCCAGCATGTCGTTGGCCAGGGACCACCCCACGGCGGCCAGGACCATGGAGACGGCACACACCAGGACGATATACATCATGGAGTTGGACAGGGGGGAGCGCTTGTTCTTCTTCCGCCGCTGGCTGCTGCCGTTGCTGCGGCGCTCGGGCTCCTCCGGCCGTCGTCTTCTGGTATCTCGTTGCATAGACTGCCTCCTCACAGCAGGGTATGGCCCCGCAGGTTCCCCTGCGGCGCCGCGGTTCGGTTTATTCCATGGGCTGGGTCATGGGCCAGACCTGGCCCTCCTCGGTGAGCACGAAGCGCACCCAGGCGTCCAGGGGCTCCCGGGGCAGGTTGACCTGGAAGAAATCCTCCCGGCACAGGCCGATGGTGATCCCCTCATAGTCCTCCAGATAGCGGTCGTAATAGCCGCCCCCCTGGCCCAGGCGGTTGCCCCGGCTGTCAAAGCACAGGCCGGGCACCAGGATCAGGTCCACCTGCTCCCGCTCCAGCACCGGGCAGCCCTCCTTGGGGGCGGGGATGCCGTACACGTCGGGCTCCAGCTGGTCCAGGCCGGTGATGACCCGGGCCTCCATCTGGTGCTCGGGCAGACATTTGGGCAGACAGACGGTCTTGCCCTGGTCCAGCAGGGTCTGGATGAGCTCCTTGGTGTCGATCTCCTGCCCCACGCCGTAGTAGAGCAGGACGGTGTTGGCCCCGGCCAGCTTGGGGTGCTCCAGAAAGCGCTGGACCAGCTCCCGGTCCGACCACTCCTTTTCCTCCCGGCCCATCTCGGCCAGCACCTGGCGCATCTGCTGGCGCAGGATCTTTTTCACTTCGGCAACTTCTTTTCCCATATCGTCTACTCCTTTGCTTCCAGCAGGGGGCGCACCGCCTGCCAGATCTCCCGGTGAATTTCTTCAATCCTCCGCAGCTGCCCCGCCCCGTTCAGGCAGGGCACCCGCTGCCAGCCATAGGCCGCTGCCGCTGCCTGGGCGGTCTGGCGGCACTGGGCCAGATAGGCGGTGTCGGTCTCATGGATGTCCCCCTGGGTGTGGGTGGCCGCCTCCCGCTGGCGGAGCATGGCCACAGCCTGCTCGGTGGGCATGTCCAGATAGAGGACCAGGTCGGGCTCCGGCAGGCCCAGGCGGCGGTATTCAAAGTCAAACAGCCACCGGAAAAAGGCCCCCTGCTCCTCCGGGGGGACCTTCCCCCCCTGGTGGACGGCGTTGGAGGTGGTGTAGCGGTCGGCCAGCACCAGACCCCCGGCCTCATACCACCCCTGCCAGACCTTTTTCCAGGAGGCGTAGCGGTCCACGGCGAAAAAGGTGGAGGCGGCATAGGCGTTCACATCCTCCGGATGCTTGCCGAACTCTCCCCCCAGGTACATCCGCAGCAGGGCGGAGGACTCCTCCTGGTACTGGGGAAAGATCAGCCGCCGGAAGGGGATGCCCTCCGCCTGGGCCCGCTGGCACAGGCGGGCAAACTGGGTGGATTTCCCCGAGCCGTCGGTGCCCTCCAATACGATCAGACGTCCCTTGCTCATGGCTTTTTCCCTTTCTCCCGGGCGGCGGCCACCAGGAAGAGGGGGAGCTTGGCCATCCGCCCCACCCGGCTGGGCTGGTGGAGCAGGCGGTAGCACCACTCCAGCCCCAGCTTCTGCCAGGCTGCCGGGGCCCGCTTGACGTTGCCGGCGAAGACATCCAGCACGCCCCCCAGGCCGGCCATCAGATGGGCGCCGGTCTCCGGGCCCCAGCGGGCCATCCACAGCTCCTGCTTGGGGGCCCCCAGGCAGACAAAGACCACGTCGGCTTTTGCCTCCCGGATGGTCTGGACCACCGGGGCCGGGTCGGTAAAGTAGCCGTGGTGGGTGCCGCAGATGCACAGGCCGGGGTACTGGTCGGTCAGCCGCCGGGCGGCCTGGTCGGCCACCCCGGGCTTGGCCCCCAGCAGGAAGAGCCGGCCGCCGGTTTCCGCCAGCCGGGCCATGAGGCCGGCGGCAAAGTCGATGCCCGGCACCCGCCCCTGCAGGGGGGTACCCAAAATTTTGGCCGCGTGGACCACACCGATGCCGTCGGGCAGCACCAGGGCGGCCCGGTTGAGCACCTGGCGATAGTCCTCAGACTGCCGGCCCAGATTCACGATCTCGGGGTTGGGGGTGACCACATAGGAAAAGGTCTCGCCCGCCGCCAGCTGCTCGCCGGCGGCCACCGCCTCTTCCAGGGTCAGATCATCAAAGGTGACCCCCAGGATCTCTTTTCGCACAGGTATCCATCTCCAGTATCGCTCCCCCCGCCGCGCCGGGGGCGGGAGCATATAATCCGTGTTATTGTAGCACAAACTGCGGCGTTTGTCCATCGTTTCCCGGCAATGGGTTCCGGCGGGACCCATCTGCGGGACAGGCTCACCGCCAGGGCCGGACCCCGCCGTCCCAGCCCTTTTCCTGCCAATAGGCCCGGTCGGCCTGGTTCCACTCCCCCTTTTGCAGGCGGCGCACCAGATAGAAAAAACCCTTCGTCCGCCAGCCCGGGCGCACCTTCCCCACCCGCCGGGTGATCTTCCGGGCCAGGGCGGTCAGGCCGGCCTGGATGCGCTCCCTGCGCCGGGGGTCCACCCCCTGCCAGGAGGTGGACCGGACGTTGACCCCATAGCGATAGGTCCTGCCCACCCCCCAGAAAAAGGTGCTGTGGGCCAGGTCCCGGTTGGTCTGCCGGGTCCCCGCCCCGGCGGCGGTGGACAGGCACACGGCCTGCTTGGTGAACATGCTCTCCTGGGGCCGGTGAAGCATCCACCGCCAGCCGTAGTGGTCCAGCAGGGCCTTCATGGGGCCGGTGACGTGGTAGACATAGACGGGGCTGGCCAGGATGATCACGTCGGCCTCGTCCAGGGCCCGGGTGATGGGGGCCAGGGCCCTGGCGTGGGGGCAGAGGGTCTCCGATTGTGTAAAACACCTGGTGCAGCCCACGCAGAAGGCCCCAAAATCCCGGGGCAGGAAAAATTCCGTCACCTCGCCCCCCAGCTGCTCACAGAGGAAGCGGGCCAGGTGGTAGGTGGAGCCCCTGTGGCTCTGGCCGTGCAGGACGGTGATCTTCATAAACAGCCCTCCCATCAGTTCCTTTTCAGACGCCTCAGTTTAGCACATCCCCTCCGGCGCCGCAAGGGAAAGAAGGGCCGTTGAAAAAGGCGCGGCGGCGTGGTACAATCTTAGAAAGTCAAGCGAAAGAGAGGGGTCCCCCATGTTTCGACAAGCCCGCCCCGGTGATCTGGACCAGATCGCCGCCATCTACGATCACATCCTGGACCAGGAGGAGGCCGGTCTGTCCACCGTGGGCTGGCAGCGGGGGGTCTACCCCACCCGGCAGACGGCGGCAGCCGCCATCGCCGCGGGAGATATGTTCGTGGCCGAGGAGGACGGGGTCATCCTGGCCGCCGCCAGGATCAACCAGGAGCAGGTGCCCGAGTATGCCCAGGCCGCCTGGACCACCGACCCGCCCCCGGCAGAGGTGATGGTCCTGCACACCCTGGTGGTGGAGCCCCAGGCCAAGGGCCGGGGGGTGGGCTCCCGGTTTGTGGCCTTTTATGAGGACTACGCCAAAGCCCACGGCTGCCGCCACCTGCGCATGGACACCAACCAGCGCAACGCCGCCGCCCGGGCCCTGTATGCCCGGCTGGGCTATGGGGAGGTCTCCATCGTCTCCTGCGTCTTTAACGGCATTGCCGGGGTGAAGCTGGTGTGTCTGGAAAAAATCCTGCCGTGAGGGCAGAATACACCGGGAACCTAAAACAAGGTATAAAAAAAGGGCCCCCGTAGGGACCCTTTTTTGGATGCCTGGCGCATCCGTCATTCTTGTTCAGAGGGGGTGGTATCTTGACCGGATTCCGTGGCCTTGGGTGAATCTATGAATTCCAGATTATCCATGGCGAAGCGCAGCGCCCTGCACATGAGTTCATTGCGGGAGCGGCCACTTTTCAGCGCCAACTGGTCATATTCCGCTTGCAGGCTGCGGTCGAGTCTCAGCGACATGGTAACGGATTTATCCTCCTTGGGCATCACGTCACGGTGGCGCACAATGAATTTCTTTGCCATGTGGGAATCCTCCCGGTTTCAGCGGTATTTCACTTATTGTATTCTCTTTTTATTGACATTTATATATCGCACTAATATAATGCAATTATGCAACACAAAATGAAAATATAAATAAGAAAGGAAGAATCCTGCCCATGGCTGGTATCATAGAAGATTTATATTATGGAAACGTCTGTCCCTCCGAGGACTATATGGAACTGCTCACAGAACAAGACAAAGCCGCCCGTGCAGAGGATCAAGAGCAATTTGCCGCCTTCCGCAGCGGATTGAGCCAGGAACAGCAGCGTCTGTTCCAGTCTCTCATGGACCGGCAGCTCCAGGCCCTGCCCATGGAGCATGCCGCCGCCTTTTCCGCCGGCTTCCGTCTGGGCGCCCAGATCATGCTGGAAGTCCTCCGTCCCCCCAAATAAGCACAGCCGCCCCCGGCGGCTGTGCTTTTTCTTCCCTCACTCCGGCCGGCCCAGGATGTCCTGGGCCACGGGGGTGTAGAACAGGCGGGCCACGGCCTCATGGTCCCGGCTCTGGGCCAGGGCCCACATGAGCTTGGCCACCGCCGCCTCCGTGGTCATGTCATAGCACTCCAGCACCCCCAGGTCGGTTTTCAGGCGGTTGCCCACGTTGTACACGGCCAGGTCGCTGCCCTCGTTCTGCACCTGGGTGGTCACCACCACCGTCTTGCCCTGGGCCGCCGCCTGGCGGATGAGGGGGTAAAAGCTCCCCTGGTCCCCGGCGGGCACGCCCCCCACGCCGTAGCTCTCCACCAGCACCCCGTCGCTCTCGGCCAGGGCGAAGGCCAGATAGTCCGCGGGCAGGCCGGGGATGAGCTTGACCAGGGACACCCGCTGGTTCAGCTGCCGGTAGAACCGGGGTTTGCTCCCGGCAGGCGGGCAGATGTAGGGCACCAGCCGCCCCTCCTGCACCACCCCCAGCACGGGATAGTTGATGCTGGAAAAGGCCCCATAGCTTTTGGAATAGGTCTTGCGGGCCCGGGTGCCCAGGATCACCGCCCCTCCAAAGACCACCGTCACCCCGCCGATGCGCCCGTCCCAGGCCACGGTGAAGGCATCCAGGAGGTTTGTCTTGGAGTCGGTGATGTCCATGTGGATGGGCTTCTGGCTGCCTGTGAGGACGATGGGTTTCCTGCTGCCCTGGATGAGATAGCTCAGGGCGGCGGCGGTGTAGGCCATGGTGTCGGTGCCGTGGCTGATGACAAAACCGTCGTAGCGGTCATAGCCCTCCTCCACCGCCCGGGCGATGGTCAGCCAGTGGCCGGGGGTCATGTTGGTGGAGTCGATGTTGCACACCTGCACGCAGTCCACCTGGCACAGCCGGCGCACGGCGGGGACATAGTCCAGAAAGGACTCCCCCGTCAGGCCGGGGGCCAGGCCGGCCTCGGTCATCTCCGAGGCGATGGTCCCCCCGGTGCCGATCATCAGGATGCGTTTTTTCACAGCGTTTTCCCCCTTTGCCGCCAGTCAGCCAAACCGGCGGGACGCTCCCCCAGGGGGACGGCCCGCCGGTCTTTTGCTCTGTTCGGTTCAGTCTTTCCACTTGGCGGCCACAGCCCGCAGCTGGGCGGCCATCTTTTTCAGATCCTTGTTGGCCCCGCCCTTGCTGGCCCGCACCAGGGACAGCAGGTCCATGGCGGCCATCTCCAGCTCGTGATAGGCAGTGGAGGGGCGGCCGGTGGACTCGAAGGAGGTCTTTTTGGGGGCGATCTCCACCCCGGCGGCCAGCATCACGTTCCGGGCCAGGTCAAAGACCTCTTCATACAAAGGCGCGTGGGCGGGCAGGCCCTTTTCCCGCAAGGTGTTGGCAAAGATCTCCGTCACCTGGGCGTCCCCGTGGACCACAAAGATCTGCTGGGGGGCGGGGTCCTTCACCTGGTCGATCCAGTGCAGCAGGTGGTCCCGGTCGGCGTGGGAGGACAGGCCCTGGAAGTTATAGATGCTGGCGTTGACGGCGATCTCCTCGCCGAACAGCCGCACCTGCTTGGCCCCCTCCAGCAGGTGGCGGCCCAGGGTCCCCTCGGCCTGATAGCCCACAAAGACGATGGCACACTCCTCCCGCCACAGGTTGTGCTTCAGGTGGTGGCGGATGCGCCCGGCGTCGCACATGCCAGAAGCGGAGATGATGACCTTGGGGGTGGAGTCCAGGTTGAGCATCTTCGACTCCTCGCTGCTCTCGGTCATCATCAGGCCGGGGAAGGTGAAGAGCTTCTCCCCCTCCTTGACCACCTCGATGGCCTCCTCGTCCAGATAACCCCGCAGGTCCCCGGAGAAGATGGTGGTGGCCTCGTTGGCCAGGGGGGAGTCCACGCAGACGGTGAAGTCGGGGCAGCTCCTCACTAAACCCTCCTTTTTCATCTCCCGCATGAAGTACAGCAGCTCCTGGGTCCGGCCCACGGCGAAGGAGGGAATGATCACATTGCCCCCCTTGGCGAAGGTCTCGTCGATGATCTTGGCCAGCTCCCCCTCATAGGAGTCCACCGGCTCGTGGTTGCGGTCGCCATAGGTGCTCTCCATGACCACATAGTCCGCCCCGGTGAGGAAGGAGGGGTCCCGGATGACCGGCTGGTTGACGTTGCCGATGTCGCCGGAAAAGACGATCTTCTTTTCCACCCCGTCCTCCGTCAGCCACATCTCCACGCTGGCAGAGCCCAGCAGGTGGCCGGCGTCCACGAAGCGGAGCTTCACCCCCTGGCACACCTCCACCATCTGGCCGTACTCGGCGGGGACGATGTGGTCGGCCACCTGGGCGGCGTCCTCCACAGTATACAGGGGCTCCACCGGCGGCCGGCCGGCCCGCTTGCCCTTTTGGTTTTTCCACTGGGCGTCCATCTCCTGGATGTGGGCCGAGTCCCGCAGCATGACGGACAGGAGCTGGCCGGTGATGCGGGTGGTGAAGATCTGGCCCTGGAAGCCCTGCTTGATGAGCAGGGGGATGCGGCCGGAGTGGTCGATGTGGGCGTGGGTGACGATGACGTAGTCGATATAGTTGGGGGCAAAATCCAGCACGGCGTTGTCCCGCTCGTCCCGGCCCTGCTGCAGGCCGCAGTCGATGAGGATCTTCTTGCCCCCCACCTCCACACAGTGGCAGCTGCCGGTGACGGCCTTGGCCGCGCCGAAAAAGGTCAGTTTCATGTCGGGTACCCTCCCATTCTGTTCCCGCCCGTAGGTCCCGGGACTGCGTTTCGGATTGGATAGCTTTATCATACCCTATTTTCCCCCGTTTGCATAGGGGGAATTTTCCTTGCTCCCCCCTCCCCCCTGTGCTACAATGGCGGGGAAGCACAAAGGAGGGAAGAAACATGACCACCATGAGCCACGTCTGTCTGCGGGTGCTGGACCTGGAGGCCAGCACGGACTTTTACCGCCGGGCCCTGGGCCTGACCCTCCAGCGGGAGCTGGCCATGCCCGACCGGGGCTGGCAGCTGCGCTTTCTGGGGGACGGGCAGACCGATTTTCAGCTGGAGCTGTGCAAGGAGACCGCCCGCACCCAGCCCTACCACCTGGGGGATGACACCCCCCACATCGCCCTGCGGGCCCAGGAATTTGACAGCCTGAAGGCCCGGCACCGGGACCAAGGGCTGATCTGCGACGAGCTGGCCAGCGGCATCTATTTTATCCAGGACCCTGACGGACACCTGATCGAAATTCTGCCGCCCCTGTGACCCAAAAGGAAGGACCGCCCTCCCCCCAGGGGAGCGCGGTCCTTTTTGTCCGTAATCGGTTATGGAGACGGGGCTCAGCCGTAGCAGAAATAGCTGGTGCTGGCAAACCAGCCGCTGTTGAAATAGACCGACTGCCAGACCCCCTTGCCCTGGGGGAAGTTGGCCTGATAGATCACGTTGGCGGGCATATCCACCTGGCCCATCATGGCAGTCTTGACCGCCTGCTCGCAGATGGCATAGTAGAAGGTGCCGTTGGCGCTGTCGGTGTCCTTGATCTTCTGGGCAGCCTCCTGGGTGGCGTAGTTGCCGGCGTACTGGCCGGGCTGGGTGATGACCCCCTTGACGGTGTCGGGGAAGCGGCTGTCGGCCACCCGGTTGAGGACCACCTGAGCCACATACTGGCGCAGCTGGTCGGTGGTGTGGCCGGCCTCGTTAAAGACGGTGGTGGTGAGGATGCGGATGTCCTCATCGGTATACTTGGACAGCTTCTGATAGCCCTCGATGGTGTCCTGGGCAGCGTGCCAGGTGCTCTTGGCAGCCTGGATATAGGCGCTGTCGTCGGTATAGCCTTTGGCGCGCAGGGCGTTGGCCGTCTGGTGGGCCTGCTGCTGGACCACCTTTTGTTCCTGGATGGCGGCCATGCATTCCGTGTAATTGCTGTCGGCAGCAAAGGCAGAGGGGACCATGATCACGGTCATGGCCATACACAGCAGGGTCGCGGTCAAAAGTTTTTTCATGTGATAACTCCTGTCGTCGCAGAGCGCCTTTCCCGCCGGCCGGCGGCAAGCGCCCCATGGCGGCGGCAGTTCGGAAAGGGCTCCTGGCGGTTGTTTTCCTGGACGGGGCAGAGGATGTGCTGTCTGCCCCGGCGGCGCTTGCTGTTGGCATTATACACAAAGGCCTCCCCCTTGGCAAATTTCCGCCAGCCCGTGTTTTTTGGCGCAAATCGCCTGGGATTCAGGCATTTTGCACAGGCATACCCGGGATTCCACGGGAAGTTTTATCCGCGTTGTCATCAATTCGTTTTGTTTTGTAACCGAATTGTTAATTTTAGGTCACTATTTCGTTACTCTTCACAAAATCTGCCCCCTACTCTTCCGTCAAAACGGACAAAAAGAGGGAAACCCCTTGCCGGACAAGGGGTTTCCCGTTGTGCAACATTTTTTCCCGGCCTCAAAAATCCTGAAACTTGGGGGCCCGGCGGGCCAGAAATGCCTCCATCCCCTCCTGTTTGTCGTGGGTGGCGAAGGCCAGGCCCAGCAGGTCCTTCTCCCGCTCGGCCCCGTTTTTCCGGTCAATGTCCAGGCTGGAGTTGATGGCGCTCTTGGCCAGGGAGACGGCGTAGCCAGCCCGGCTGGCGATCTTCTCTGCCAGGGCCCGGCAGGCGTCCATGAGCTCGGCCCGGGGGACCACCCGGTTGACCAGCCCCAGGCGGTAGGCCTCCTGGGCGTCGATCTGGTCGCCGGTGAAGATGAGCTCCTTGGCCCGGCCCACCCCGATCAGCCGGGACAGGCGCTGGGTGCCGCCCCCGGCGGGGATGATGCCCAGGGTGACCTCCGGCAGGGCAAAGCGGGCGTTCTCCGACGCCAGACGCAGGTCGCAGGCCAGGGTGAGCTCACAGCCGCCCCCCAGGGCATAGCCCCCCACGGCGGCGATGGTCACCTGGCGCATGTTCTCCAGCAGGTCGGCGGTGCGGTGGCACAGGTCGGACATGTGCCGGCCCCCCAGGGCGTCCTGGTGGACCATCTGGGCGATGTCCGCCCCGGCGGCAAAGGCCTTCTCCCCCGCCCCGGTGAGGATGACCACCCGGATCTCGTCCATGGCCTCCACCTGGCGCAGCAGGACGATCATCTCCTCATACACCTGGCTGTTCAGGGCGTTGAGGCAGTCCGGGCGGTCAATGGTCATCACCGCCAGGGGTGCCTCCAACTGCAATTTCACAAGCTCCACAAGAATTGCCTCCTCTCCATCTGGCTGCACTTGCCCAGGTCTTTTGGGCTCTGTCAGCCCAGGTAAGCTTCATAAATCTGCCGGCGGGTGTAGTTTTTCACCGGCCCAAAGAACTCCCGGGGCAGCGAGCTGACCAGCCCGTCGGGGTCCATGGCGTATTTCAGAATCCCCTGCTCGGCGCACCAGTCCATGGCGCCCCAGTTGGCGTGCTGGCCGGTGCCCGTCTCCCGGATGCGGGTCAGGCGGCGGCCGATGGCCTGCTGCCGGGGGGCCAGGAGCATGGCCAGCTCCCCCCAGGTCATGGGGGCGTCCAGGCGCAGGCGGTTGTCGGAGTAGACGATGGCCTGCTTTTTTTGCAGGGCGGCCAATTTCTCAAAGGCGGGGTCGTCCCGGCCCAGGTCGGCAAAGGGGCTCTCTTCCATGAGCTCGTTCACCGTCACCACCCGGTAGCCGTACTCCCCCAGCACCGCCAGCTGCTCCTTCAGGCCAAAGGCCACAGGGGTGCGGCGGTCCATGTTGTAGCCGTCCTTCTGGAAGATGATCTGGCCGGCCAGGGCGTCGGGGTTCTCCTCCAGGGTCTTGCGCAGGGGGGCCACCATGGCCTCCACCTCGGCCTTTAAGCTCTCCTGGGCCGAGCCCCGGTGGAGGGGCAGCCAGCCCGCCCCGTCAAAGGCGGCGGCCAGGTAGAGGTAGCCCATGCGGTCGTAGGCGTCGTAGCTGGTATAGCCCCCGGCGATCTTGTCCACATAGTGGGGGGGACGGGCCATGGTCATCTCATAGCCGTAATATTCCCGCAGCAGGGTGTGCAGGCGCTTTAAGTCCTCCACCACCTCGTCCAGGCTGTTAAAATGCTCCCGCTTGCCGTAGACGAAGGGCTTTTTGCCAAAAAGCACATGGCGGTAGCCGTGGTTGGTCACCTGATGGCCCTCGGAGAGGATGCGCTGCATCAGCCGCTGGTTGTGCACTGCGCCCCCCCGCTCATCCTGGTTGATGTCCGGGTAGTGGTCGTATTTCACCCCGCCCCAGTCGGCCTGGCCGGTGCGGCCGGCGGCATCGGGGTAGTTCTCCCCGGTATCCCCCACCACGTCAAAGGTGCCCTTGGCCCCGTAGACCTTCAGCACGTCCAGCAGCAGGTCGGTCAGGGACCGGCCCCCGAACTTGTCGGGGCTGGCGGGCAGGTCCATGGGCCCGTCGTCGAAGGTCATGGCCACCAGGCGCTGGTCCGTCTTGACCCGCTCAATGCGCCGGGTGTAGCTGATATGGTGTTTCTCCTCGGGCAGGAAGCGCCTGGCCACCTTCTTGCCCGCTTTTCCCACTTTAACGATCAGGGACATGCCGCCCGATCTCCTTTCCGTGATGTTTTTTCCCGTCCTGCCAGGCACACTTCAGGGCGAAGGCCGCCCACTTGCCGTACCGGGGCAGGGGTGCATGGGTTTTTCGTAATTTCGTCCACTGGCTCCGGGCCACGCACAGGGCTTCCCCCTCCCGCCCGGCAACGGACCCCCGGCCCGCCAGAATGGCCCCCCGGATGCTCTCCAGGCAGACCGTCTCCACCGTCAGGCGCAGCCTGCCGTTGCCGATCTCCTGGGGCAGGTGGGCGTCGCTGCCCGCGGTGGGCACCAGGCCGTGCTGCCGGGCAAAGGCCGCCGCCTGGGCGTTGGCCTGGGGGTTCTTGCGGTTGGCCCGGCCGTTCCACACCTCCACCCCGTCCAGGGTGGGCACCAGCGGGGTCAGGACCTCCGCCGGCCGGGGCCGCTGGAAGGGGTGGGCCAGAACGGCCAGTCCCCCCTGGCGGCGGATGGCCCCGGTGGTCTCCTCCCAGGTGGTGTAGACCATGGGGGTTTTCAGAAACAGGCCCAGCAGATGGCCGTGCTCGGTGGAAAACTCCGCACCGGGGATGATCCAGATGCCGTCCACCTGCCTGGGGCCGGTATACACTACGTCGTGGTCGCACACCGCCACAGCGTCCAGGCCCCTGGCCTTGGCGGCGGCGGCGATCTCCTCCACCCCCATCCGGCCGTCGTAAGAGGCCCGGGAGTGCAGGTGCAGATCCAAATTCAGTTCCATCTCATCTGCCTTTCAGGCTATTGCGCAGATAGGCGCGGTACGCCTTTCTGTCGTCCTTGCGGTAAAGTGCCTCGGGGGTGGTGAAAAAGTCGGCCACGCCCCCCAAAGCCCGGCCCAGCTGACCCCGGCGCAGATAGCCCAGGGTGGCCGCCCCGTCGTGGAAGAGGTAGCGCATCTTCACCCCCGTGCGGTAATTCTGGGGGGTATAGGGCACCGTCTCCCCCTGGGCCGCCCTGGCGTACAGGGCGGTGATGGGGCTGCCGCAGCAGGCGGAGAGGGGGAAGCTGCCCCACACCCGGGGGTTGACCTCCAGGAGTCTGCCCCCCTTGTACTCCACCATGGCCAGGCCCACAAAGCCGAAGGAGGCCAGCAGCTCCCAGCTGCGCCGGATGAGGGCCTCGTCGTAAAAGCTCACGCAGCAGGTGGAGGGGCCCCCGGTCACCGGGTACTCCCGCACCCGCCGGTGGCAATAGGCGCACACCAGTCGGCCCTCCCGGTCCAGCAGGAGGTTGACCCCCTCCCCCGGCCCGTCCACCTTTTCCTGGACGATGGGGGGCTCCCCGTTCCAGGTCATGGCCTGGGACAGGCGGAGGTATTCCTCCCGGCTATTTGCAATGGCGTAGCGGTCCTTGGCTTTCAGCCCCAGCTTTTCCCCGCACCGGGGCTTGAGGACCACGGGATAGCGGTCGGGCTCCCCAGGATACTCCCGGGGCACGGGGATGCCCAATTCCAATGCCCGCCGGTGGACGGTTTCCTTGTCGTTCAGGGCGTCCAGCACCTCCGGCGGGGCGGCCAGAAAGTCCGCCTGTTGGGCAAAGACCGCCTGGCGGCGGCTGACCAGGGCCAGGGTGTCCGCCCCGGTGCAGAAGAGGACGGGCCGGCCCGCTTCCTCCAGCACCTCCAGCAGCCGGCCCTCATAGGCCTGCTCCCGGCAGGAGCCGTCGATCCACCGCCCTGCCCCGGCAAAGCGGGAGAGGAAGGAGGCGGGGACCTGATCGCTCTCCCGGCGGGTCTGGGTGACGGTCACCGGATAGCCGATCTCCCCCAGGGCGCGCACGGCGGTCAGGGAGGTGCGGTATTTTCCATCGGTCACCACGGCGGTCTTCAAGGGCATCTCTCCTTTGGGGACCGGCCAGCGGTCCCGGTGATCCGGGGCTTATCCAAAGCCCCGGCTGTATTGGGCAAAGGTCTCTTTGAGCAGGTGGCTGTACTCCCCCACCAGGTCCTGGCCCCAGGGGCGGACGTTGGGGAGCTTCCCCTGCATGGGATAGCGGGAGAAGAGCAGGTCCAGCAGTTCCTCAAAAAATTCTCCCTGGCACAGGTGGGCCACCCCCACCGACACATTCTCCAGCCAGAACATCCCCGTCACATCCAGCCCCGTCTGGTCCTCAAACCGGGACAGAAGGTAAACCCCCCGGTGCAGGTCCCGGTGCAGGGGCCGGCGCAGGACGGTGAAGTAGACCTCTCCCTGCCAGCGGTGGAAGACGTCCCACACCTGCCGGGGGGAGCAGCGGCTGTACAGGTCCCGCAGCAGGCGGCTGGCGCTTTTGCCCGAAAGGCTCATCCAGCGCAGCTCCCCATTCTCGGTCATGTCGGTGAGCACCCGGCCGGCGCTGCGGCTGAGGTAGGGGGACAGGCTGGGCTCGCAGTAAAAGCCGTCAGCCAGCTCCTGGAACTGCTCCTCCAGCCGGGGCAGGCGCTCCTCGTCCACCTTGGCCGACAGGGAGCGCAGGATGTCCATGAGCTCGTCTGCGGGCATGTGGTGGCTACCCCGGCCCACCCGGCCGTCGCTGTCCACCAGGCGGAAGAGGATCTCCCGGATGGCCTGGATGCTGCGGAAATAGGCGGCCATGGTGGCGCACATGAGGGATTTCTCCCCGTCGCTGCGCCGGCCCAGGTGCCAGTCAAAGCACTCCAGCTCCCGGCCGGGGTTGTTCTCCAGCAGCCGCCGGGCCCGGCCCACGGGGTCGGCCTGGAAGCTGCTCTCGCCAAAGAAGCTGGTGGCGTTGTCACTGACCCGGCCCAGGAAGCTGTCGAACCAGTCCTGGCCTCTGGGGTCCAGCTTATTCTGGAAGTCCCGGTTCAGGTAGCGCACCCGGAGATCCCCCTCCGGGCCCCCTTCCCGCTCCAGGAAGTACAGGTCGCTGCACTGGGGCGGACCGTAGAAATCGTCGTACCATTTGAAGAGGAGATAGAAGCTGTCCTCCTGGTGTCCGGCGGCCACCCAGGCCATAGTAGTCCACGCTTCGCGGATGGGTGTCCCTTTTCCGGCATATTTGTCGAACATCCAGGCGATGCGTGGATGAGACAATATGTCGTGGTACATCCAACAGATCCTATGCTGATCGGTATCGGCCATCAGATCCTCGAAGGACCCGGGGTCCAAATAGATCGGATCGTCAAAGTACATGGTCAGGCCCTCATCTCCGCAAAGGTTTCCAGGGTATATGATTCATTATAGCAGTTGTGCCTCGCTTCTTCAATCGCTGGGCAGATGTTTTCTGGAAAAAATATCTCCTTTTCTGTAGAAGAGAGGGGGCGCTGCCGCGGGTGGGCCCGGACCCTCACCAGGTGAGGGGGGCTGGGGAGGGTGCCACCCCTCCAAGGCTTCCCCACCCGGTGGGGTCCGGGTCCCCCCGCGGCAGCGCCCCCCGGGCGAACATAAAACGAAGGCCAGCCCAAAGGCCGGCCTATCGTTCCGTCTCCCCTCACGGGGCAAGGGGCCTCACGGCCCCTCATATTCTTGCGGGATGGGGTCGAAGGAGAGGATCTCGTCCTCCACCGGCGGCAGGGCCCCTTCGGCGGACCCCTCCTCCCCGTTCTTCATCCGCTCCCACTGGTCGCGGGTGATGAGGATCTGCCGGGGCTTGGCCCCCTCCGAGGGGCCTACGATCCCCTTTTCCTCGATCTGGTCCATGAGGCGGGCCGCCCGGGCATAGCCCAGCTTCAGCCGCCGCTGGAGCATGGACACCGAGGCCTGGCCCAGCTCCAGGATGACCTCTACCCCCTCCTCGAAGTGCTCGTCCTGCTCTTCGCCGGAGCCGTCCCCGGCGGGGAAGGCCCCTCCGGCGGACTTGCCCTTCTTTTCCGACTCGGTCACATGCTGCTCGATCTGCTCCATGACCTCATCGTCATAGTCGGCAGCGGCGTTCTCCTTGACGCTGTCCACCACCGCCGCCACCTCCTCGTCGGAGATGAAGCACCCCTGCACCCGCAGGGGCTTGCCAGAGCCCAGGGGATACCAGAGCATGTCCCCCTTGCCCACCAGCTTTTCCGCGCCGGTGTTGTCCAGGATGATCCGGGACTCCAGGCTGGAGGCCACCGCAAAGGCGATGCGGGAGGGGATGTTGGCCTTCATGAGGCCGGTGATCACGTCCGCCGACGGCCGCTGGGTGGCGATGACCAGGTGCATCCCGGCGGCGCGGCCCATCTGGGCCACCCGGCAGATGGACTCCTCCACCTCCTTGGCCGCCACCAGCATGAGGTCTGCCAGCTCGTCGATGACGATGACCACCTTGGGCATGGGCTCTGCCCCCTCCTGGCTCTCGGCCCAGTGGTTGTAGGAGGACAGCTCCCGCACCCCCGCCTCGGCAAACATCCGATAGCGCTTCATCATCTCCGTCACCGCCCACTGGAGGGCGCCGGCGGCCTTTTTCGGGTCGGTGACCACGGGGATGAGCAGGTGGGGGATGCCGTTGTAGCCTCCCAGCTCCACCATCTTGGGGTCCACCATGATCAGGCGCAGCTCCTGGGGGGTGGATTTATAGAGCATACTGATGAGCAGGGAGTTGATGCACACCGACTTACCAGAGCCGGTGGTACCGGCAATGAGCATGTGGGGCAGTTTTGAGCAGTCCCCCACGATATAGTTGCCCCCGATGTCCTTGCCCACGGAGAAGGCCACCTGGGACTTGTGCTTCTGAAAGGCCGGGGACTCCAGCACCTCCCGGATGTTGACAGGAATGACCACCTTGTTGGGCACCTCGATGCCCACCACGGAGATCTTCCCCGGCACCGGGGCGATGCGCACGCTGGAGACCCCCAGGGCCAGGGCCACGTCGTCGGAGAGGTTGGTGAGCTTGTTCAGCCGCACCCCCTGCTCCAAAGAGACCTCATACCGGGTCACCGCCGGCCCCTGGACCGCCCCCACCACATGGCCGTCGATGCCAAAGGAGGACAGGACGCTGTCCAGGCGCTCCAGGGTGCCCTCCAGCTCCTGGTGGGCGGCCTGGGCGCTCTCCCCGCTGGGGGGTGTGAGAAGGTCTAAGGGGGGATAGTGATAGACCTGGGGTCCCTCCCCCTCCAGATTTTCCTGAATGGTCTGCTCCACCGCCCGGGCCTCCTGGTGGATGGCCGCCTGGCGCTGGGCCTTGGTCTCCGGGGCGGGGAGCGTGTGGTCCACGGTCTGCCACCGGGGGCCGCCCTGGTCCCCCGTCTGGTCCAGCTCGTCCAGGACCTCGTCGGGGCGCTTGACCCTGGTGTTGGTGTCAAAGAAGTGCTCCTTCTCCCCCTGGAGTACCTGGGCCGCAGCGGCGGCGGGGGGCTCCGGGGCGGGGGGTGTCACCTGGTCACCGGGGGTCTCTTTGGGCGGCTTGCCGCCGGCAGGGGACCGGCGGTCCTTGCGCCGGGGGTCGGCCTCGTCCAAGGGCAGGTCGGGGGCCCGCTTCCGGCCCCGGCCCGGCCAGAAGGAGCGCCGGGGGGGCGGGGCGGACACCTGGGGCTCCAGGTCGGGATAGCCGTTCTGGCGGTGGTAGATGGGGGGCGGCAGGTCGTCCTCCTCTGCCTTGTAGGGTCTGTCGTCGTAGACGTACTCCTCCTCCTCGTCCTCATACCAGCTCTCCCGGCGCTCCCGGAAGTCCCGGATGGCTGCCCGGACCTTGGCGGGGGTCAGGTGGGCCGCCAGGGCAATGAGCACCAGCAGGACCAGGGCGTAGATCAGCCCCGCCCCCACCCGGCTGAAGCCCATGGCGCCAAAGACCCCCAGCAGGCCGCTGAGCACGCCGCCCCCGGGGCCCTGGATTCCCTGGTCCCACAGCTGGCCGAACAGGCCGGCAGACTGGGGATAGCTCCCCCCTGCCAGCAGCACATGGAGGAAGGCCCCCCCGATCACAGGGATCAGCCCCAGGCACCACAGCCGCAGGGCAGGGCTCTTCTCCCGGCGCAGCAGGAGCAGGCCCGCCGCCCAGACCAGCACGGGGATGGTCAGAAAGAAACCGCTGCCCACGATCCCCCGCACCCACTGGCACAGCAGGTCAGGGATGGCCCCCTGGACCCCCAGCAGACCCAGGGTGAGCAGCAGGGCCGCAAAAAGGCACACCGCCGCCCCCACCCCGCGGGTGAGCATGTCCGGCCGGTAGACCGGAGCGGCGGGCCGGGGCGGATTCTTCTTCCGGTTCCCGGCGGCCTTGCCGGAGGACGTCTTATGGGCGGACGCCTTGCCGGAAGATGATGATTTGGTGGTATCCCGTTTCTTTTGTGTGGAAGCCATACTTCCCTCCTTGGCTTGGGTAAACTTGGATCAGCGGAAGATGAGGCTGGCCACCACCGCCGCCGCGCCGATGCCCCAGCAGTAGTAGGCAAAGTTGCCGAACTTCCCCTTGTCCGCCAGCATGTTCACCAGGCGGATGGCGAAAAAGCCCGACACGGCGGCCACGATGGTGCCGATGATGTAGCCCGGCAGCTGGGACACGTCAATGCCCTGCTGCACCGCCTCCCCGATGCTGAGGATGTTGGCCCCCAGCACCGCCGGGATGGACAGCAGGAAAGAAAAGCGCACCGCAAAGCGCCGGTGGAAGCCCCGCATCATGCCCACCGAGATGGTGGTGCCCGACCGGGACAGGCCGGGGGTCACGGCGATGGCCTGGCCCACCCCCACCAGCAGGGCGTCCAGGAAGGTGGCCGACTTGGGCCCCTTCTTCCCCCGGCGCATCCGGTCGGAGTAGAAGAGCAGGGCGCCGGTGACCAGCAGGGCGCAGCCCACAAAGATGGGGTTGGTGTACAGCCCCTCCACCTTGTCCTTGATGGGCAGGATGACAAACAGGGGCAGGGTGGCCACCACGATCATCAGGATCATCCGCCCGTCCGGGGGCAGACGCTTCATCTGCCGGCGTTTTTCCTTGGAGAACAGGCAGGCCACCAGGCGGACAAAGGCCCGGCACAGGGTGACGATGTCCCGCCAGTAATAGACGAAAATGGCGATGAGGGTGCCCAGATGGAGCAGGACGTTGAAGAACAGGCTCTCCTCTGAGTTCAGCCCGAAGAAATACTGGAACAGTGCCAGATGGCCCGAGCTGGAGATGGGCAGGAATTCCGCCACACCCTGGACCAGCCCCAGGAAAATGGATGACAGGACGTTCAAGCTATCGACCTCTTTCTCTATACGTCAGTGGTGGTACAGGGCCAGCATCCCTTTGTAGGCCATGTAACAGTCCAGCTTGGCGGTGGTCTCGAAGGGGGCGTGCATGGACAGGACGGGCACCCCGGCGTCGATGGTGTCAATGCTGCGGTTGGCCATGTAGCAGGCAACGGTGCCGCCGCCGCCCTGGTCGGTCTTGCCCAGCTCGGCCAGCTGCCAGATCACGCCGTTTTCCCCAAAGACCCGGCGCACCAGGCCCACCACCTCTGCCGAGGCGTCGGAGGCCCCGGACTTGCCCCGGGCCCCGGTGTACTTGCTCACGCACACGCCGTAGTTAAAGAAGGCGCTGTTGCGCACCTCGTAGGCCTCGGCGAAGTTGGGGTCGTAGGCGGCGGTGACGTCCGCCGACAGGCAGAAGGAGGCCTCGTAGCAGGCTTTCAGGGGAACCTCCTGCCCCTGGCACAGATCGCTCATGAAGATGTCAAAGGCGGCCGACTGCATCCCTGTTACCCCCAGGGAGCCCACTTCCTCCTTGTCCGCCAGCACGCACACGGCGGTGCGGCGGGGGGCGGCCTCCAGGTCCAGCAGGGCCTTGAGGCAGGCGTAGGCGCACACCCGGTCGTCCTGACCATAGGCGCCGATCACCGACCGGTCCAGGCCGATGTCCACCGCCTTGGCGGCGGGGACCGCCATGAGCTCGGCGGAGAGGAAGTCCTCCTCCACCATGCCGTACTTTTCGTGCAGCAGCTCCAGGATGGCCAGCTTCACCCGGTCGCTCCCCTCCTCTTCCCCAAAGGGGCGGCTGCCCACGAAGAGGTTGAGCTGCTCAGCGGAGACGATGGAACCCATGGTCTTCTTCGCCTGGTCCCCCGCCAGATGGGGCAGCAGGTCCCCCACGGTAAACTGGGGATCGCCGGGGTCCTCGCCGATGCGCACGGTGACGGAACTGCCGTCCCGGCGGACCACCAGGCCGTGGAGGGCCAGGGGAATGGTGGTCCACTGATACTTCTTGATGCCCCCGTAGTAGTGGGTCTTGCAATAGGCCAGCTCTTTCTCCTCATAGAGGGGGTTCTGTTTCAGGTCCAGCCGGGGGGAGTCGATGTGGGCCGCCCCGATGACGGCCCCCTGGTCCAGGCTCTCCTGGCCGATGACGGCCAGCATCAGGGCCTTGCCCCGGTTGTTGCGATAGACCTTGTCCCCCGCCTGGAGCTTTTCCCCCCGGACCAGGGGCCGGAAGCCGGCGGCCTCGGCCAAGCGGATGGCGTAGTCCACGCACTCCCGCTCGGTCTTGCCCTCGTCCAGGAAGGTCTTATAGCCGTCGCAGTAGGCGGTGATTTTCTCCCCCTCCCCCTCTGCCAGCCGGTCGTAGCCGTTCTTGGGAGAGAAGCACAGGGCCTTCTTGCGCTGCTGGAGCAGCGTTTCCTCTTTCTTGTCTGCCATAATCATGCCTCCTTGATGCGCGATGCAAAGAACACCCGGGCCCGCTGGGCAAAGGTCTCCGGCGTGTCGGCCTCGGTGTTCTCCAATGTGTAGTCACAGTGCTCCTGGAACCAGGCGCTGGGCTTCTGGGCCTCCACCCGCAGGCGGGCGTAGTCCTCCGAAATGCCCTCCCGGGCCATGATCCGGCGGATGCGCAGCTCCTCCGGGGCGGTGACGGCCACGGTGCAGTCGCAATAGTCCGCCAGGGGGCTCTCCAGCAGGGCGATGGCGTCGATGCCCACCGCCGGGGCCCCGGCCTCTTTGGCCGCGTCGATCTGGCGGCGGGTCTCCCGGGCCACATACTTGTGGGTGATGGCGTTTAAGTCCGCCAGGGCCTGGGGGTCCTGAAAGACCACCTGGCCCAGCTTCTTCCGGTCCAGGTCCCCGTTGGCGTAGACGGGGCCGAAGCGCTCCTCCAGCTCCCGGCGCAGGTCGGGGGAGGTGGCGGTGAGCTGGTGATAGACCGCGTCCGCGTCAATGATCCGCCCGCCCAGGGCGGTCAGGGCGTTCAGGGCCGTGGTCTTCCCCGCCCCGGTGGGGCCGGTGATGCCGATGACCACCATGGCTCAGCCCAACCCTTCCAGGAAGGCCAGGATCTCCTGGCCGGAGATGGCCCCCTCCCGGAGGATCCTGGGCCCCTCGCCGGTGAGGTCCACGATGGTGGACTCCACCCCCAGCTGGCAGGGGCCGCCGTCCAGGACGCCCTCGATGTGGTTGTCAAAGTAGTCCAGCACCTCCTGGGCGGTCTTGGGGCTGGGCTGGCCGGTGATGTTGGCCGACGGGGCGGCCAGGGCGTGGCCGCTCTTTTCAATGATGGCCATGGTCACCGGATGGTCCGGGCAGCGCACCCCCAGGGTGTCTCCCCCGTCGTTGACCAGGGCGGAGACCACTCCCTTGTCCTCCAAAATCATGGTCAGGGGGCCGGGCCAGTATTTCTCGGCCAGGGCGTAGGCGGCGGCAGGGATGTTCTGGCAATAGTTCTCCACCATCTCCATGCCGCTGACCAGCACCGAGAGCAGCTGCTCCCGCTGGCGCTGTTTGATCTCAAAGAGCAGGATCACCGCCCCGCTGTTCTCTGCGTCGGCGGCCAGACCGTAGACGGTCTCGGTGGGCAGGGCCACCAGCCCGCCCTTTTTCAGCATGGTGGCGGCGGGTTCGATGTCCTCGATGGTATAGCGTCTGGTTCTGGATACGGGCATATCCCTCACTCCTTTTTCTGTTCTGTCTGCCGGGCCAGGATGAGGGCGCTGACCAGCTCATCCAGGTCCCCGTTGAGTACGCTGTCCAGTTTGTACAGGGTCAGGCCGATGCGGTGGTCGGTGACCCGGCCCTGGGGAAAGTTATAGGTGCGGATGCGCTCGTTGCGCATCCCCGTGCCCACCTGGCTGCGGCGCTGGCCGGCCACGGCGTCGGCCTGCTCCTGGCGGGCCTTGTCGTACAGCCGGGAGCGGAGGATGGCCAGGGCCCGGTCCTTGTTTTTATACTGGCTGCGCTGGTCCTGGCACTCCACCACCATCCCTGTGGGCAGGTGGGTGACCCGGATGGCGGACTCGGTCTTGTTCACATGCTGGCCCCCCGCCCCGGAGGAGCGGAAGGTGTCGATGCGCAGGTCGGCGGGGTCTAACTGAAACTCCACCTCCTCCACCTGGGGCAGCACCGCCACGGTGCAGGTGGAGGTGTGGATGCGGCCCCCGGACTCGGTCTCAGGCACCCGCTGGACCCGGTGGACCCCACTCTCCTGGCACAGATGGAGGTAGGCGCTGGCCCCGGAGACCTGGCAGGAGAGCTCCTTGATCCCCCCCAGCTCCGTGTGGCTTACGCTCACCAGCTCCATCTGCCAGCCCTGCTTCTCCCCATACATGGCATACATCCGGTACAGGTCGGCGGCAAAGAGGGCGGCCTCCTCGCCCCCCACCCCGGCCCGGATCTCCAGAAAGACATCCTTACCCTCCAGGGGGTCCCGGGGGCGCAGGAGGGCTTTCAAGCGGGCCTCCAGCTCCGCCGCCGTCTCCCTGGCCCCCGGCAGCTCCGCCTGGGCCAGGTCCCGGCACTCGGGGTCGGCCAGCAGGGCTTCCAGCCCGGCCAGGTCGGCGGTGGCTTTTTCCCACTGGCGATAGAGGTCCACCAGGGGGGTCAGCTCCTTCTGCTCCCGGCTGAGCCTGGTCACCAGGGCGGGGTCGTCATAGGTCTCCGGCTGGGCCAGCTGGGTCTCCACTTCTTCCAGGCGCAGGGCCGCCCGGCGCAGGGCGGCCTGCATCAGTCGTCCTTCTTCCCGGCGGCTTCCCGGGCAGCCTTCTCCCGCTGCTCCTCGGCCTCCCGGCGCTGGTAGTCCAGGAGCATGGCCTCGTACTGCTGCATCATCATGTTGTACTCAAAGGCCGCCGTCTCACTCTCGGACAGGGGGGAGGTGTCCGGCTGCTGGGTCTGGGCGCTCAGGTCCTCGTCGGTCTCCACCAGCTCCCCGGCGGCTGCCTTTTCGTCCATCAGCTGAAACAGCTCCTGCATCTTGTCCTCGGTGGTCTGCGCCATCTTCTTTTCCTGTTCAGACATGGTATTTTCCCCTTTATCTTGATTTGCTGGTCAGCCCTCCTCGGCGGCGATGGCCTCCGACAGGGTCTCCCAGGTTTCCATGAGCTGGTCGTATTCTTCCGTATAGGCGGCCTCCTCCTCGGCAATGGCCTGGAGGGCCTGGTAGTCTGAGGCCGCCTCCTCCCGCCGCCGGTTCAGGTCGGCCAGCAGGCCGTCCAGTTTTTCCATCCGCTTCTCTGCCGCGGCCAGGTCCTTTTTCAGCTGCTTGGTGCCGCCGGGGCGTTTGGGCTTTTCCTTTTTGGGCTTCTCCTCCCGCTTGGGGGGCGGGGCCAGGGTTTTGAGCTTTTCCCGGTGGGCCAGGTAGGCCTGGTAGTCCCCCCGGAAGTCGGTAATGACGCCCCCCTCCAGGGTCCAGATGCGGGTGGCGAAGCGGTCGATGAAGTACCGGTCGTGGGAGACAAAGAGCAGGGTGCCCTCGAAGTCCTCCACCGCCTCCTCGATCCACTCCCGGGAGTCTAAGTCTAAGTGGTTGGTGGGCTCGTCCAGGATGAGGAAGTTCACCTTCTCATCCATGAGCATACACAGCCGCAGGCGGCTCTGCTCCCCGCCGGAGAGGACGGAGACGGGCTTGAACACGTCCTCCCCCCGGAAGAGGAATTTCCCCAACCGGTCCCGGGCCTGCTGGGCGTCGCACCCGGCCTCATAGAGCATGGTATCGTATAAGGTGCGCTCCGGGTGGGCAAAGCGGATCTGCTGGGGCAGATAGCCGGTCTTCACCGTCAGGCCGTGCTCCACCTTCCCCGTGTCCTGGGGCTCCTCCCCCAGGATGATCTTTAATAAGGTGGACTTCCCCGTGCCGTTGTCCCCCAGCAGGGCGATCCGGTCCCCCGGCTCCACCCGCAGGTCTACGCCGGAAAAGAGGGTCTGCTCTCCAAAGGCCTTGCCCAGCTGCTTTAAGGTCAGCAGGTCGTCCGCCCGGAACTCGGCCTGGGCAAATTTTACCTTCATCCGCTTCCGGGCCTCGGGGCGGCCGGTGGTCTGGAGCTTCTCCATCCGCTTTTCGATGGAAAAGGCCCGCTTGTGCAGGTGTTCCGTGTTGTGCTCGTGCATGGAGCGGACGGTGTCCGACAGCCGCTGGAGTTCTGCCTGCTCCTTTTTGTACCGGCGCAGCTCTTCCAGATACCGCCGCTCCTTTTCCAGGGCGTAGAAGGAATAGTTCCCGGCGTAAAACTCTGCCTTGCCCTGCTTGAGCTCCACCACCCGGGAGATGGTCTTGTCCAGAAAATACCGGTCGTGGGAGATGACCAGGACGGTGCCCTTGTAATGGCTGATGTAGTCCTCCAGCCAGACGGTGGCGTTTAAGTCCAGGTGGTTGGTGGGCTCGTCCAGCAAGAGGATCTCCGTGTCCACCAGGATGAGTCTTGCCAGGTTCACCCGGGTCTTTTCCCCCCCGGACAGGTCGGCAAAGAGCTTGTCCCGAAAGGCCCGCTCCAGCCCCAGGCCGGCGCACACCTTCTCCAGCCGGGTGGTGATTTCATAGCCCCCCTGGGTCTCATAGGCCGCCTGGAGGCGGTCGTACCGGTCCAGCAGGGCCTTGTCCCCCTCCGCCAGGCGCTGGGAGAGGTCGTGGAGCTCGGCCTCCATCCGGCGCAGGTCGTCAAAGGCGGTGCCCAGCACGTCCTCCACCGTGTAGCCGGCGGGGTAGACGGGGATCTGGGAGATGAGCCCCAGGCGCTTGCCGGGGGCGATGGTCACCGTGCCGGCGTCGGCCTCCTCCTGGCCGGTGAGGATGCGGAAGAGGGTGGTCTTGCCCGCGCCGTTGCGGCCTAAGATCCCCACCCGCTCGCCGGTGTCCACCTGAAAGGTCAGGCCGTCTAAGACGGGCTGACCCACTTGATATTCTTTTTCTAACTCTCGTACCGCGATGTCGATCATGGATCTCGTTTCCTTTGTGGGGCCAAGTTTTTTCGGCAAACCGTAGCGCCGGGCCCCGAAGTGTGATATGATAACGCCAAGTAACCCTCCCCTTCGGGGGAAGTTTGAACAAACAGGAGGCATTGACGTATGATTGCAATTCAGTGGCAGGACGGGGTCCTGTCTCTTTTGGACCAGACAGCCTATCCCGAAACCGAGACCTGGCTGACCTGTCAGACGGTGGAGGACACCGCCGGGGTCCTCTCCTCCGGCAAGATCCTGGAGGAGAAGATCGCCGCCGTGGCCGGGGCCTATGGCTACTGCCAGGCGGCCATCGCCCACCAGGAGGATCTGAACACCCCCGCCTTCCAGCAGGCCCTGGACGATGCCAAGGAGCTGCTGCTCAAGAGCCGTCCCGGCAGCCGGGACCTGGCGGCAGCCCTGACCTTTATGGAAAACCCGCCGGCGGCCTATACCAAAAATGTGGACCGGCTGACCACCCTCCTGGCCACTGCCGTCACCTTTGACCGGCAGCAGGTGGTGGCCGACCGGAACATCTGCCGCAACGGCACGGACCTGATGAGCGAGGGCACCCGCATCTTAGTGCGCACCGACCGGGGGGCCTTCCACTCCGCCTCTCCCGCCGGGGCCCTGGGCATCGCCCGCCGGGGGGTGAAGCGGGGGCTCATCGAGCAGCTCACCCTCTGCGAGGGCCGGCCCTCCCTGGCCGCCGGGACCCTGCTGGCCCAGGAGCTGACCCGGGACAAGGTCCCCTGCACCCTCATCCCCGACCATGCCGCCGCCACCTTCCTGGCCCGGCAGGGGGCCCACATGGTGCTGGCCGACGGCCTCCTGGCCGCGAAGAACGGCGATTTGAAGGCCCCGGTGGGGACCTATGAGCTGGCCATCTCCTGCTATTTCCACTCCATCCCCTTCTATGCCGTCCTCAACGCAGACGACGTGGACCTGACCCTGTCCGACGGCAGCGCCTTCGGCCAGGAGGATGGGGACCCGGCTGCAGTGACAGCAGGGCTGGCCTGCGGCCAGGCCCAGGGCTGGACCCCTGCTTACGACGTGGTGCCCGCCTTCCTCATCACCGGCATGATCACCGACCGGACCATCGCCTGTGCTCCTTACGAGGAGACCTTGGTGGAGCTGGTAGAGCACACCCCCCGTAAAACGATTATAAATTTTGACGAGATGATGAACTCCTGACGAAGAAACTCCGTCACCTCTACGCGCGGAACTCTGCGGGGCAGCTGCCCCGCAGAGTTTTTTTATCGGTCAGTCTTTGGGGGCCAGGCGCTGGATCTCCCGGGTCAGTTCTTCAAAGGCCATGCCCCGGGAGGCCTTGACCAGGATCACTGCGCCGGGCTTGACCAGGTTGGCCAGTAAGGTCTTGGCCGCCTCCCGGTCCTTGGCGTACAGGGTGTTGGGCACCCCGCTCTGCCGGGCGGCGTCGTAGATGTTCCAGGCCAGGTCCCCCACGGCCAGGACGCTGTCGATGTTCCCCAGGGCCCCGGCGCACTCCCCCATGCTCCGGTGGAGCTCCGGGCCCAGGTCGCCCAGCTCGAACATGTCCCCCAGCACCGCCACCCGGCTGGTGGCCTCGGTCTGGGACAGAACTTCCAGCGCCGCCCGCATGGACTGGGGGTTGGCGTTGTAGGCGTCGTCCAGGATGGTGACCTCCCCCTGGCGGATCACGTTCATCCGCATCTTGGTGGGCACGAAGGCCTCGATGCCCTTTTGGATCTCCCCCTGGTCCATGCCGTAGCGCTCGGCAATGGCGCAGGCCATGAGCACGGGGTAGATCATGTGGCCGCCCAGGGCGGGCACGGTGACGGAGAACTCCCCCTTGGGGGTCTTGATGACGCAGGCCATCCCCTTGGCCCCCAGCTGGCGGATCTCCTTGGCCTCATAGGGAGGCTGGTGGTCGGCGCCGCAGTAGAGGATCCGGGGGGCGATCTGCCCGTCCAGGGTGCGCAGGAGGGGGTCGTCGCCGTTGAGGACCGCCAGGTCCTCCGGGCCCATGGTCTGGAAAATCTCGCTCTTGGCCTGGAGGATGCCCTCCCGGCTGCCCAGGTTTTCAATGTGGGCATCGCCGATGTTGGTGATCACCGCCACATGGGGGGAGACGATCTCGGTGAGATAGGCGATCTCCCCAAAGTGGTTCATCCCCATCTCCAGCACGCACATCTCATGCTGCCGGGTCAGACGGAAGAGGGTTAAGGGCAGGCCCAGCTCGTTGTTGAAATTCCCCTCGGTTTTCAGCACCCGGAACCGCTGGCTCAGGACGCTGGCCACCATGTCCTTGGTGGTGGTCTTGCCCACGCTGCCGGTGATGGCGATGACGGGGATGGGGAACTTGGCCTGATAGGCCTTGGCCACCCGGCCCACCGCCGTCAGGGTGTCCTCCACCAGGATGCAGAACCGGTCCGGCCGCAGGGTCTGGGGGGGCTCCTCCACCAGGCAGCCGGCGGCGCCGGTCTCCAGGGCCCCGGAGACGAACCGGTGTCCGTCGGTCCGCTCCCCCCGCAGGGCCACGAACAGGTCCCCCGGGTGGACGGCCCGGCTGTCGGTCTCCACGCCGGTGATGGTATCCTCCTCCCGGCCGGCCAGCAGGCGGCCGCCGGTGGCTGCCAGAAGTTCTCTCACTGTCATAGGTTCCATGGTGCTTCTCCTTCTATCTCACTGCCGCCCCCGCACCCGCAGGGACTCGTCAATAATCCGCTGGCACAGGCTGTCGTAGTCGATGCCCACCGCCGCGGCCTCCTGGGGCACCAGGCTGGTGGGGGTCATGCCGGGCAGGGTGTTGATCTCCAGGAACCAGGGGGTGCCGGCCTCATCCACGATGAAGTCCGCCCGGGCATAGACTGCCAGGCCCAGGGCCCGGTAGACCGTCAGGGCCGCCTGGCCCACCTTTTTCTCCCACGCCGGCGGGATGGGGGAGGGACAGACCTCCTCCGCCGCGCCGGGCTGGTATTTGTTCTCATAGTCATAAAAGCCCTCTTTGGGGATGATCTCGATGGAGGGCAGGGCCTCGTCCCCCAGCAGGGCCACCTGGATCTCCCGGCCGGCCACATACTGCTCCAGCACACACTCCCCGCCGTAGTGCAGGCCCTCCAGCAGGGCCGCGTGGAGCTCCTTCTTATCCCGGGCAATGGACACGCCGATGGAGGACCCGCTGGCCACAGGCTTGACCACGCAGGGCACCCGGGTGGTGCTGGTCAGGCTGTCCACGTCCTTTTCCGTATAGCTCACCCGCCGCCACTGGGGGGTGCTCACGCCCAGGTTGGCAATGACCCGTTTGGTGAAATCCTTGTCCATGGCCAAAGCCGAGCCCAGATAGCCCGAGCCGGTGTAGGGAATGCCCATCAGGTCAAAAGCGGCCTGGACCCGGCCGTCCTCCCCGCAGGTGCCGTGGAGGGCCAGAAAGACCAGGTCCGCCTGCCGGCACAGCTCCAGCACGCCGGGGCCGAACTGATTGGGGCTCTGGTCCCGGCGCTGGGCCCGGATTTCCTCTAAATCGGGGGCTTTGGGGTCGATCCGCTTCCAGCGGTCGGTGATGGGCTGGCAGAAGTAGTCGGCCACGGGGCCGTCATAGTCCTCCAGGCCGAAGTACAGATCCACCAGGGCGGGCTGGTGGCCCAGCCGCTGCAGGGCGTGGGCGATCATGGTCCCCGAGGACAGGGACACGTTCCGCTCGGGGCTCAGGCCGCCGGCCAACACAACGATCTTCATAGGCGCTCCTTTCCTTCCCCCAAGGACGGATTGGGCGGGCCGCTGCCTGCCCCCTTGGAGGGCTCGGGTACATTTTATGGATTATACCACAGCCCCGCGGAAATCTCAACCAAAACCGCCCCCCAGACTTTGGGGAAAAGCGCCCCTGTCCCGGGGAAAGAAAGAAAAAACGAGCGCGCCGCGAGGATCTCGGGCGCGCTCGTTTTCGTCTTTTGGTGAAAGGGGCGTGGAATTACTCCTTGTAACCCAGAGCCTTGGGATCGGTCTCGCAAGCGTCCTCGCAGGCGCCGCAGTCGATGCACTCAGAGGTCACAACACAGACTTCCTTGCCGTCGACAGCACCCTCAACGATGGCGCTGGTGGGACATTCTTCAATGCACTTCTTGCAGAAGGTGCACAGCTCAGGATTGATCTCATACATGGTAAGGTACCTCCAGTATTTTTTTCTTAGCGGCTTACATTGTACCACATTTTCTTGAAAATGCAATTCTAAAATCATACAAATCCATTGTCTATTTTCATGGTTTTCCGGCATGTTTTTTATGGACTTTCGCCAGGAAACCTCCAGTCAAAGGAAAGGAAACCCCCTTTGACCGCCACAGCCGCGGGGGTTTTCCCCGCTGCGCCGGCCTTCGACAGGACAGGGGGCAGAGGGGCGCGAAATATTTCCGTCATTTTCCAGCCACATCCCTTTTCCCGCCCCGGGGCCTTTTTCACCCCCGGGGCGCCGGTTAGAACCCTCTCTTTTGGGGCATGATGGGAAATGAGAACCGATCCAAACCATAGTATCTCTGGAGGAACACGACCATGAAACACCCATCCCAACCTGCCGCTGCCGGCACCATCGTGCCCGACTTGGAGGGGGCGCCCCGCTCCCTGAGCCATGACGTCCGCACCGGCCCCGTCCTCTCCGCGCCCCCCGCCCAGACCGGCGCCCAGGGAAAGGAGGCAAAGCCATGAGGCCCCTGCTCACCCGCCCGAAGGCCGCCCTGGGGGGCTCCTCCTCCCCTTCCCCCCGCGCCAAAGGGGAGGGCGGCTACAATACCTCCTCCCCCGCCACCCGGCTGCTGGACCAGCACGCCCGGGACATGGTCCGCCTGGCCCTCCAGGGCCGCTACGACCCGGTCACCGGCCGGGAGGAGGAGATCGACCGGGTCGTTCAGATCCTCCTGCGCCGGCAGAAGAACAACCCCGTCCTCCTGGGGGAGCCCGGCGTGGGCAAGACCGCCGTGGCCGAGGGCCTGGCCCAGCGCATGGCCCGGGGCCTGGTCCCCGACGCCCTGCGCCACAAGCGCCTGCTGGCCCTGGACCTGCCCTCCATCATCGCCGGCACCAAGTACCGGGGGGAGTTTGAGGAGCGGATGAAGAACATCCTGGCCGAGGTGGCCAAGGCGGGCAACGTCATCCTCTTTCTGGACGAGCTGCACACGGTGGTGGGGGCGGGCAGCGCCGAGGGGGCCATCGACGCCGCCAACCTCATCAAACCCGCCCTGTCCCGGGGGGAATTGCAGCTCATCGGGGCCACCACCACCCAGGAGTACCGCCGGACCATCGAGAAGGAGGCCGCCTTAGAGCGCCGCTTCCAGCCCGTCCAAGTGGCCGAGCCCGACCAGGAGACCACCCTGGCCATCCTCCGCTCCCTGCTGCCCCGGTACTGCCTGCACCACGGGCTCACCTTCCGCCCCGAGGCCCTCCGGGCCGCCGTCACCCTGTCCGTGCGCTACCTGCCCCAGCGGCGGCTGCCGGACAAGGCCATCGACCTGCTGGACGAGGCCGCCGCCCAGGCCCGGCTGGCCGCCCTGACCCCCTCCGCCGCATTGAAGGCCCTGGAGGGCCGGGTCCAGACCGCCGCCCGGGAGCGGGACGAGGCCATCGCCGCCCAGGACTACGAGACTGCCGCCCGGTGCCGGGACGCCGAGGAGGATTTCCGCCGGGAGCTGGACCAGGCCCGCCGGGAGCACCAGGCCAACCTGCCCGCCCCGGTGGTCACCGACCAGGATGTGGCCCGGGTGGTCTCCCAGTGGACGGGCATCCCCCTGACCGCCCTGACCCAGTCGGAGCGGGCCCGCCTGCTGGCCCTGGAGGACCACCTGCGCCGCCGGGTGGCCGGCCAGGACGAGGCGGTGGCCGCCGTGGCCCGGGCCATCCGCCGGGGCCGGGCAGGGCTGAAGGAGCCCGACCGGCCCGTGGGGGCCTTCCTCTTCTTAGGTCCCACAGGGGTGGGCAAGACCGAGCTGTGCCGGGCCCTGGCCCAGACCCTCTTCGGCAGCGAGGAGGCCCTCTTGCGCTTCGATATGACCGAGTTTGCCGAAAAGCACACCATGAGCCGCCTCACCGGCGCCCCTCCCGGCTATGTGGGCCACGAGGAGGGGGGCGAGCTGACCGAGGCCGTCCGCCGCCGGCCCTATTCCGTCCTCCTCTTTGACGAGCTGGAAAAGGCCCACCCCCAGGTGTGGGGCCTGCTGCTGCAGATTTTGGAGGACGGGGTCCTCACCGACGCCCAGGGCCGGCGGACCGACTTTCGCAACACGGTCATCGTCATGACCTCCAACGTGGGCGGGCTGGCCTCGGGCACCCCCCTGGGCTTTGCCGACGGAGCCGACCCCGCCGCCGCCCAGGCCGCCGCCCAGCAGCGGGAGCTGCGCCAGGTCTTCCGGCCGGAATTTCTGGGGCGGCTGGACGAGATCATCCCCTTCCGTCCCCTGGGCCAGGGGGAGATGGACGCCATCACCCGCAAATACCTCACCTCCTTCTCCCAGCGGCTGGCCCAGTCCGGGGTGGACTTCCTCCCCTCTGACTCGGCCATCCGCCTGCTGGCCCGGAAGGGGCTGGACCCCCGCTACGGCGCCCGCCCCCTGCGGCGGCTCATCCGCAGCCAGGTGGAGATCCCCGCCGCCGAGCTCCTCCTGCGCCAGGACGTGACCCCCGGCCAGACCCTCTATCTGGAGGCCCAGGCGGACCAGCTGGTCCTGTCTCCCCTGTCCTGAACACCCCTTTGCCGGGGGAAAATCCCCTTCTTTGGTCTTTTTTCCAAATCCAGGCAGCCATCTTTTGTCACCTATGACACAAGTTTTCCGTTGTCTTTCGACACGCAATCCGTTATAATAGTTGGAACCCCTGCAATAGAATGGGACAGCCCCTCTCTTTTTCAGGGGCCCAACTTGTGCAATGTTTCGAGGTGACACCATGTCTCTGCGCATCGGCATCGACATCGGCTCCACCACCGTCAAGGTGGTGGTGCTGGATGAGCAAAATAACCTTCTCTTCCGCTCCTACGAGCGCCACTATTCCAAAACCCGGGAGCGCACCTGCGAGACCCTCCGGGGCCTGCGGGGCCTGCTGGGGGGCCAGCAGGTCCAGCTGCTCATCACCGGCTCGGCGGGCCTGGGGGTGGCCAAGGCCGCCGGCCTGGATTTCGTCCAGGAGGTCTACGCCACCGCCGCCGCCGTGCGCCAGTTCATCCCCCACACCGACGCGGTCATCGAGCTGGGGGGCGAGGACGCCAAGATCATCTTCTTTGGCAACACCCTGGAGGAGCGGATGAACGGCTCCTGCGCCGGCGGCACCGGGGCTTTTATCGACCAGATGGCCACCCTGCTCAACGTGACCGTGGATGAGCTGGATGAACTCTCCCTCCGCCACGAAAAAATTTACCCCATCGCCTCCCGCTGCGGCGTCTTTGCCAAAAGCGACATCCAGCCCATCCTCAACCAGGGCGGGCGGAAGGAGGACGTGGCCGCCTCCATCTTCCAGGCGGTGGTGGACCAGACCGTGGCCGGCCTGACCCAGGGCCGGGAGCTCACGGGCACTATCGTCTTTCTGGGGGGACCCCTCCACTTCCTGTCCGGCCTGCGCCAGCGGTTTGTGGAGACCTTAAAGCTGGATGAGGAACACGCCATCTTCCCCGAGGACGGGGACTGCTTTGCCGCCATCGGCGCCGCCCTGTGCACCGAGGACAACCCCACCAAGTCCTTTGAGGAATTCCTGGACTTATTGGAGCACGCGGCCACCGTCTCCTCCCCCGTGGACACCATGGACCCCCTCTTCCACACCCCGGCAGAGTACGAGGCCTTCGCCCGCCGGCACCAGTCCATGACCGTGCCCACGGTGGACATCGCCGCCTATACCGGGCCGGCCTACCTGGGCATCGACGCCGGGTCCACCACCACCAAGATGGTCCTCATTGACCCGGAGGGGAACATCCTCTACTCCTTCTACCACTCCAACCAGGGCAACCCCGTCAGCATCGTCCTGCCCCAGCTGCGGGAGATCTATGCCCGGTGCGGCGACCGGGTGACCATCCGGGGGGCCGCCGTCACCGGCTACGGGGAGGACCTTATTAAAAACGCCTTCTCCTGCGATCTGGGCCTGGTGGAGACGGTGGCCCACCTCAACGCCGCTCGCCACTTCACCCCCGGCGTGGATTTCATCATCGACATCGGCGGCCAGGACATGAAGTGCTTCAAGATCCGCGGCGGGGCGGTGGACTCCATCCTCCTCAACGAGGCCTGCTCCTCCGGCTGCGGCTCCTTCATTGAGACCTTCGCCAAAGCCCTGGGCTACTCCATCGCCGAGTTCTCCCGCATGGGCCTGTTCGCCAAACACCCGGTGAACCTGGGCTCCCGGTGCACCGTCTTTATGAACTCCTCCGTCAAGCAGGCCCAGAAGGACGGGGCCTCGGTGGAGGACATCTCCGCGGGCCTTTCCATCTCCGTGGTGAAGAACGCCATCTATAAGGTCATCCGGGCCGCCAGCGCCGACGACCTGGGCAAGCACATCGTGGTCCAGGGGGGCACCTTCCTCAACGACGCCGTCCTGCGCTCCTTCGAGCTGGAGATCGGCCGCCAGGTCACCCGGCCCACCATCGCCGGCATGATGGGGGCCTACGGGGCCGCTCTGGCCGCCCGGGATGCCAGGCTGGCGAAATCCTCCCTGCTCTCGGCCAAGGCCCTGGAAAGCTTCACCCACGAGGCCAAGCCCGCCACCTGCAAGCTGTGTACCAACCACTGCTCCCTGACCATCAACCGCTTCGACGGGGGCCGGAAGTTCATCTCCGGCAACCGCTGCTCCCGGCCCCTGGGCCAGGAGAAGGTGGAGATCCCAGACCTTTTGAAGTTCAAGTACCAGTACCTGCGCTCCCTCCAGGGGAAGGGGGAGGGGGACGGGTCCCGGGGCAGGATCGGCATCCCCTTCGGGCTGAACATGTACGAGAACCTCCCCTTCTGGTACACCCTCTTCACCAAGCTCAACTTCGAGGTGGTCCTCTCCCCCGAGTCCACCCGCAGCCTGTACATCAAGGGCCAGCAGACCATCCCCTCCGACACCGTCTGCTACCCCGCCAAGCTCCTCCACGGCCACATCATGGCCCTCTTGGAGGAGGGCATCGACACCATCTTCTACCCCTGCATGTCCTACAACTTCGATGAGCACCTGGCCGACAACCATTATAACTGTCCCGTGGTGGCCTATTACCCGGACCTACTGGGGGTGAACATCCCCGCCCTGAGCAAGATCCACTACATCCACCCCAACTTAGGGCTCCACCGCCCCAAGGACTTTGAGAAGAAGGGGGCCCAGCTGCTGGCCAAGGAGTTCGGGGTGCCCAAGCGGGAGGCCGTGGCCGCCATCCGGGCCGCCTATGACGCCTATGCCGGCTTCCGCAAGCTGGTCCAGGACAAGGGGGCCGAGTACATCGCCTACGCCCGGGCCCACGGGCGGAAGATCCTGGTGGTGGCCGGCCGGCCCTACCACATGGACCCGGAGATCAACCACGGCATCAACGACCTCATCACCTCCTTCGGCTTCGTCCTGGTCACCGAGGACGCCGTCTTCCAGCACATGGACAAACAGCCCCGGCACGTGCTCAACCAGTGGACCTATCACGCCCGGATGTACAATGCCGCCCGGTATGTGTGTACCCAGCGGGACATGGCCTTCATCCAGCTGGTCTCCTTCGGCTGCGGGGTGGACGCCATCACCACCGATGAGCTGCGCTCCATTCTGGAGGACGCCGGGGAGCTGTACACCCAGCTGAAGATTGATGACATCTCCAACCTGGGGGCGGTACGCATCCGCATCCGCTCCCTCATCGCCGCCCTGGAGGCAAGGGACGCCCAGGACGAGACCTTAGACCTGGCTGCCCCCGCTGCCGCCGCCCCCTGAGAAAGAGAAAAAAGAAAAAAAGGAGTGTTTTTCATGCGTTCTCTGCTGCGTTCCCTGTCTGCACTCACCCTGTCCCTGGTCCTGCTCACCTCGGTCTGCCTGGCGGGCTTTGCCCCCATCCGGGAGGACCTGGAATTCCAGGACGTACCCGACACCCACTGGGCCAAGGAATACGTCTCCCAGTGCTACACCCTGGGCCTGCTGTCGGGCACCGGCGGGGACTGGTTCTCCCCCGGCAACCCCATGAAGGTCTCCGAGGCCATCACCCTGGCCGTGCGCCTGAACGACATCTACCACGGCGGCGACGGCGTGCTGGACCAGAGCGGCGCGCACTGGTACGACAGCGCCGTGGCCCAGGCCCTGGAGCTGGGCATCCTCACCGAAGGGCAGTTTGACAGCTACGACCGGGCCGCCACCCGGGCCGAGCTGGCCGGCCTCTTGGCCCACGCCCTGCCCCAGGAGGAATACGGCCCCATCAACCAGATCACCACCCTGCCCGACGTGGACAGCACCACCGCCTACCGCCAGGAGATCTTTACCCTCTACAACGCTGGCATCCTGTCCGGCTCGGACCAGTACGGCACCTTCAACCCCCAGCGGAGCATCACCCGGGCCGAGGTCAGCGCCCTGGCCTGCCGCCTGGCCCTGCCTGAGACCCGGCTGACCCTCTCCCTGCTGCCCAAGCCTGCCGACACCACTGCCTACACCTCCGGCAGCCGGCTGGAGCTGAACGGCCTGCCCATTTACGGCCTGGTGCGCATCGACGGAAAGTATTATCTGCCGGTGGAACTGCTGGAAGACCGCAACGTGATAGACAACAACAGCTCCTTCAACTGCTCCCAGTACGACAATGTCCTCTCCCTGAGCTTCAACGCCTACTTCATGAAGGAGATGACCGCCCTGAACTACTGGGCCGCCCCCCCGGAGGGGCGCTCCCTGGGCAAGGCCCAGCAGTCCTCCCTAACCCTCAAGGTCCTGGGCACCCCCGGCAAGGGGACCTATCAGGGGGCCATCTTCACCCTGGGGGGCAAGTACCCCATGGTGAGCCTGGAGGCCCTGGGGGCCGTGCAGGAGGGAGACCACTTCCGCCTGGACCTGGACACCCCCTCCACCCTCACCTGGGAGAATGACCTGGCCGGCGGGCCGGTGAGCTCCCTCCAGCGGGGCTCTGCCCGGGAGACCGTCATCGCCATCCATGACTATCTGGTCAACACCCTCACCTATGACCCCCTGGTCTCCGCCCCCTGGGGGGCTTCTCAGAGCTATCTGGACCAGGCCGCGCAGGCCATCGAGCAGGCCAGCCAGACTTATGCCCTGCCCAACAACCAGACCCTGGCCTCCAAGTTCGGCATCTGCCAGAACTACGCCGAGCTCTTCCGCACCCTCTGCATCCGCTCGGGCATCCCCTGCGTGATGGTCACCGGCATGGGCAACGGCGACAGCCACGCCTGGAACCAGGTCTATGTGGACGGCCAGTGGCTGTATGTGGACTGCACCTTCGACGATCCCGTCTCCCTGACCCCCACCCTGGACCGGGAGTACTGCCTGGCGGGACCGGAGACCATGGTCATCCGCCACTACTGGGACGGGGACGACTACCCCATGCCCGACGAGTATGACCCCGCCTGGGAGCAGCTGGACCCCTATAACATCACCAGCGCCGACATGTTCCGCAAGTGCCTGGTGGCCCAGGTGAAGCTGCAAAAGACCTCCTTCAGCCTGCGCACCACCCGGGCCGGGGCGTACGGCGGCACCGGCTGCCTGTATGCCTATCCCCTCATGTGGTGGTCCATGTCCTCCCGCTACAACTCCGCCACAGGGGCGTATGACTTCACCGTAGAATATTAACGCTTTCCGGAAAGGAACCCAGTCATGGCACAGTTAGTTTATGACAAGACCGGCCGCCTGCTCTTTACCCAGGAGATGCGGAAGGAATACACCATCCTCATCCCCCAGATGCTCCCCGTCCACTTTGGTTTCTTCGCCAAGCTCTTAGAGCGCACCGGCTACCAGGTGGCCATCCTCAACAACGACGGCCGGGCCGTGGTGGACAGCGGCCTGAAATACGTCCACAACGACGCCTGCTACCCCGCCCTGCTGGTCATCGGCCAGATGATCGACGCCATCCAGAGCGGGGGCTACGACCCCCACAAGGTGGCCCTGCTCATCACCCAGACCGGCGGCGGCTGCCGGGCCTCCAACTACATCCACATGCTCCGCAAGGCCCTGGAAAAGGCCGGCCTGGACTACATCCCCGTCATCTCCCTGTCCTTCGGCATGGAGAAGAACCCCGGCTTCCACTGGTCCCTGGGGCTCATCCGGCGGCTGATCTACGGCATGATGTACGGCGACCTCATCATGAACGTGGCCAACCAGGTCCGCCCCTATGAGGTAAACCGGGGGGACACCAACGCCAGGGTGGAGTACTGGACCGGGGAACTGCTCAACCGCTTTGACCAGGGGGAGGGCATGACCCGGAAGAAGATGCGAAAAATCTTTGACGAGATCTGCGCCGACTTCAAGGCCATCCCCGTGGCCGGAGAGGAAAAGGTCCGGGTGGGGGTCGTGGGCGAGATCTACATCAAGTTCTCCTCCCTGGGCAACAACCACCTGGAGCAGTTTTTGCTGGAGGAGGGGGCCGAACCGGTGGTCCCCGGCCTGACGGATTTCCTCATTTTCAAGATCTACAACCGGGTCTCCGACGTGGAGATGTTCGGGGGCAGCTGGGCCAAGGAGGCCCTGTGCCGGTTCTTCATGGGCTATGTGGAAAAGTGTCAGCTGGACATGATCGCCGCCCTGAACGCCGCCGGCTTCCGTGCCCCCGCCCCCTTCAAGGAGCTCCACCGGCTGGTGGGGGGCTACCTCAACGACGGGTGCAAGATGGGCGAGGGCTGGCTGCTCACCGCCGAGATGCTGGAGCTCATCCACTCGGGCACCCCCAACATCGTCTGCGCCCAGCCCTTCGGCTGCCTGCCCAACCACATCGTGGGCAAGGGGATGATCCGGGTGCTCAAGGACGACTACCCCGACTCCAACATCGTGGCTGTGGACTATGACCCCGGCGCCACCAAAATCAACCAGGAAAACCGCATCAAGCTCATGCTGGCCAACGCCAAGCGCCTGGCCAAGGAGCAGCAGGCCGCCGGCCAGCCCGCCGCTGCCGGCCACCCCTGAACAATTTATTAAATTTTTCTTAAAGAGGACACCGGGCCAAAACTGGCCCCCGGCGTCCTCTTTTTTCTTCCCTTTTTGGAAAGAGTGACCAGCTTGTTTCCCTGTTTCCACCCCCTTGCCGCCTCTTTTCCCGGTTTTTCTTCCAAAAAAGAAGTTTTTTGTTGGGAATTCGTTTGGAATTCTTGTTGATTATTTCCCCGGATGGTTTATAATAGAGACGATACCAAGAAAAGGAGGGTTTTTCTATGCCGAGAAAACCTAAGGGACAAGGCAAGCCCATCGCAAAGACATCCGCCCGGATGTCCCGGAAAGCCGCCCTCACCCCGGCCCAGCTGGCGCAGCTGGACGCCTATTGGCGCGCTTCCAACTATCTGTCCGCCTGCCAGCTCTACCTGCTGGACAACCCCCTGCTCAAGCAGCCCCTGCAGCCTGAGCACATCAAGAAAAAGATCGTCGGCCACTGGGGCACCGTACCCGGCCAAAACTTCATCTATACACACCTCAACCGCATCATCACCAAGTACGACCTGAACATGATCTACCTCTCCGGCCCCGGCCACGGGGGCAACGCCATGGTGGCCCAGACCTATCTGGAGGGGTCCTACAGCGAGGTCTATCCCAACATCAGCCAGGACCTGGAGGGCCTGCAAAAGCTCTTCAAGCAGTTCTCCTTCCCCGGCGGCATCCCCAGCCATGTGGCCCCGGAGACCCCCGGCTCCATCCACGAGGGGGGCGAGCTGGGCTACTCCCTGGCCCACGCCTTCGGCGCCGTGCTGGATAACCCCGACCTCATCGCCGCCTGCGTGGTGGGCGACGGCGAGGCCGAGACCGGCCCCCTGGCCACCGCCTGGCAGGGCAACAAGTTCCTCAACCCCATCGGCGACGGCGCCGTGCTGCCCATCCTCCACCTCAACGGCTTCAAGATCCACAACCCCACCATCCTCTCCCGCATCCCCCACAGCGAGCTGGAGAGCTTCTTCCGGGGCTGCGGCTGGGAGCCCCGGTTCGTGGAGGGGGACGACCCGGCCACCATGCACCAGACCATGGCCTCCGCCCTGGACTGGGCCGTGCGGGAGATCCAGCGCATCCAGGCCCACGCCCGCACCACCGGCGACGACAGCCGGCCCACCTGGCCGGTGATCGTCCTGCGCACCCCCAAGGGCTGGACCGGCCCCAAGGAGGTGGACGGGAACACCATCGAGGGCTCCTTCCGGGCCCACCAGGTGCCCATCGACATGTCCCAGCCCGGCCACCTGGCCCTGCTGGAGCAGTGGCTGCGCAGCTACAAGCCCGAGGAGCTCTTTACCGACGACGGCAATCTCCTGCCCGAGCTCCAGGCCCTGGCCCCCGTGGGCGACCGGCGCATGGGCGCCAACCCCCACGCCAACGGCGGCAAGCTGCTGCGGGACCTGAAGCTGCCTGACTTCCGGGACTACGGCCTGGACGTGCCCGCCCCCGGCGCCGTGGAGGCCCAGGACATGCTGGTGCTGGGCACCTTCGTCCGGGATGTGATCCGGGAGAACGAGGATGCCAAGAACTTCCGGGTCTTCGGCCCCGACGAGAGCAAGTCCAACCGC
>DXEA01000123.1 GCA_019115225.1 Candidatus Evtepia faecigallinarum | reverse complement strand
GGTTCAGCTCGCCCCACAGCTTCTTGCTCTGCTCCATGCACCAGGCGTTGATGGCGTCCTCATCGATGCCTACAAACTCCCGATCCTTGTAGAGCACCTTGCCGTTGATGATGGTGGTGCGGCAGTTCTTGCCCATCATGCCGAAGAGCATATGGCCGTCGATGTTCTCGGCGGAGAAGGGGGTGAAGGGCTTGTAGTCCATGACGATCACGTCGGCGGCGGCGCCGGGCTTGAGGACGCCCAGGGGCTTTTGGAAGTACCGGGCGCAGATCTTTGCATTGTTCTGGAACAGCATGCCGGTGGCCTCGCACCAGCCCACGTTGGGCTGGCAGGTGTTGTGCCGCTGCATGGGCAGGAGCACCTTCAGGCTCTCCAGCATGTCGTGGGTGTAGGCGTCGGTGCCCAGGCCGATGAGGATGCCCTTCTGATACATCTGGAGCACCGGGGCGCAGCCCACCGCGTTGCCCATGTTGGACTCCGGGTTGTGGCACACCATGGTGTTTGTCTCCCTGACGATGTCCATCTCGGCGGGGGAGAGGTGGATGCAGTGGCCCAGCATGGTCTTCTCCCCCAGGATGCCGTTGTAGAGAAGCCGGTTCACCGGGCGGCAGCCGTAGTTTTGCAGGGAGTCGTACACGTCGTTCATGCCCTCGGCCACGTGGATGTGGAAGCCGGTCATGCCGTCGTTGGCCTTGACCATCTCCTCAAAGGTCTTGTCGGAGATGGTGAACAGGGCGTGGCCGCCGAACATGGCCTTGATCATGTCGTCGTCCTGCTCTTTGGCCCAGCGGGCGAAGTCGGCGTTCTCCCGGATGGCCTGGCGGCACTTCTCCTCGCCGTCCCGCTCACTGACCTCATAGCACAGGTTGGCCCGGATGCCCAGCTCCTGACACACATCCTTGATGGCAAACAGGGAGCCGGGGATCTCACAGAAGGAGGCGTGGTGGTCAAAGATGGTGGTGACGCCGTCCCGGATGCAGTCCAGCACGGTGGCGTAGGCGCTGGCCCGGGTGCCGTCCAGGGTCAGGTGCCGGTCGATGTACCACCACTGGCCGTCCAGCACCTCAAAGAAGTTGGTGGGGTTGAAGCCGTCGATGGACAGCCCCCGGGCCAGGCCGGAGTAGATGTGGGTGTGGACGTTGATCAGGCCGGGCATGATCACGCCCCCCCTGGCGTCCACAAACTCCGCGCCGGGGTATTTGGCCTTCAGCTCGGCCAGGGGGCCCACCTCCCTGACCGCCTCGCCGTCCAGCAGCACCGCCCCGTCCTCCAGATAGGGGAGCGCCTCGTCCCGGGTGATGACCTTTCCGTTGCCGACCAGCAGCATGACAATTCCTCCTTTTTTGATTACAAAAAACAAAGTGCCCATTCTCTGGAATGGACACCTCCGGCGGCCGGCATCGCTGCCCCTCCGCCGAATCCATGTCCATTCAGCCCGTGCGCGAAGCACTCCGTTGCAGCTCAACCAATGATCAACTTGTTTTTGTATACTGTGTACAGATTTATCCGCTTTCTTTCTGTATCATATCACAAGAACGCACAACTTGCAAGAGATTTTGTTGGAAAAACTAAAAAATTTTTAGCTTACATAATTTTTCTTGCAAAATTTCGCCTTCGTGATACAATAGTAGCACCAAAACCCAGAGGAAAGAGGTGGGGCACATGCCCGACGCGTCCACACTGCAATTTCTGTTCCAGCTGGCCCGCGGGATCGCCGGCCAGTTCGGCCCCAACTGTGAGGTGGTGGTTCACGACCTGGCCTCCAACGATCCGGAGAGCTCCATTGTGGCCATCGAGAACGGCCACGTCACCGGCCGCAAGGTGGGGGACGGCCCCTCCCACGTGGTGCTGGAGGCCCTGCGGGGCGACCCGGCCCAGCTGAAGGATCACCTGTGCTATCTGACCCGTACCAGGGACGGGAAGATCCTCAAGTCCACCACCCTCTACATCCGGGGGGACGACGGGGTGCCCATCGGCATCTTCGGCATCAACTACGACATCACCCTGATGATGGCCATGGAGAACCAGCTCAAGCAGTTCACCGCCACCGAGCAGGAGAGCAAGGAGCCGGAGGCCATCTCCCGCAACGTGTCCGACCTGCTGGACGAGCTCATTGAGCAGAGCGTCAAGCTGGTGGGCAAGCCGGTGGCCCTGATGAACAAGGAGGACAAGGTGAAGGCCATCCAGTTCCTCAATGAGACAGGGGCCTTCCTCATCACCAAGAGCGGCGACAAGGTGTGCAAGTACTTCGGCATCTCCAAGTACACCCTGTACAGCTACATCGACGAGGCAAAGGAGTAGACCAAAAGAGCCCGGCCGCCTGCGCGGCCGGGCTCTTTTTACGCCTTGTCTTCCTTCTCCCTTGGGAGGATCAGGTTGAGCAGGATGGCCGCCAGGGTGGAGACCACCACGGAGGAGGAGCCGAACACGGTGTTGACCCACGCGGGGAAGCCCGCGCCGGACAGGCAGCCGGACACCTGGGTAATGCCCACGCCCAGGGCCACGGACAGGCCCACCACCGCGCTCTTGCGGGGGGTGAAGCCCCCCTCGGTGATCATGCGGATGCCGGTCATGGTGATGGTGGCGAACACGGAGATGGTGGCGCCGCCGATGACGCACTGGGGGATGGTGGTGAGCAGGGAGGCGAATTTGGGCATGAGCCCCGCCACCAGCAGGATCACCGCCGCCAGGGCGAACACCGCCCGGTTGATGACCTTGTTGACGGTGACGATGCCCACATTCTGACTGTAGGTGGCGGCGGGCAGGCCGCCGAAGAAGGCCCCCAGGATGCTCATGATCCCCTGGCCGATGATGCCGCCGGACAGCTCCCTGTCGGTGGGCATCCGATCCATGCCGCCCATGGTGGTGGAGGACAGATCGCCGATGGTCTGCACTGCGTTGACCACGTACACGATGCCCAGGGACACGCAGGCGGCGGGGACGAACTTGATCTCAAAGGGCATGAACTCGGGCAGGGCGAACCAGGCCGAGCCCCCCACGCCGGACAGATCCACCATGCCCAGGCAGAGGGACAGAAGGTAGCCCACAATCATGCCGATGAGGATGGAGGCCAGCTTGAGGATGCCCTTGGTGAAGTTGTTGAGGAACACCACCACCGCCAGGGTGACCAGGGCCACCAGCCAGCTCTTGGGCGTGCCGAACCACTCGCTTCCGCTGCCGCCGGCCATGTAGCGCACGGCGGTGGGGTAGAGGGACAGGCCGATGGTGAAGATCACCGTGCCCGTCACCAGGGGTGGGAACAGGGGGCGGATCCACTTGACGAACAGGCCGAACACGATGGCCACCACACCGCCCACAATCTCCGCCCCCAGGATGGTGGGCAGGCCGAACTGGCCGCCAATGGCCTGAAGGGTGGGGATGTAGGCAAAGCTGATGCCCATGACCACGGGCAGTCCGGCGCCGATGCGCCGGAAGAGGGGGAAGAGCTGGAGCAGGGTGGCCAGGGCGGTGAGGAGCAGCGACACCTGGATCATGAGGGTGCGGTCGCTGCCGGTGATGCCGCACACGTCGGCGATGAGCATGGCGGGGGTGATGATCCCCACCACGGCGGCCACCACATGCTGGAGACCCAGGGGGACGAGCTGACCGGGCTGGGGAATCCCCTGCCACTGAAAGACGACGTCGGTCTGGCCGGTGGGCTTGGTGTTCATTCCCATTACCTCACAAAAAGTTTTTAGTGCTAATATATTTTCTGCTAACCAAACTATAAACCTTTTGGGCAGGGGATGCAAGGGAAAAAGCGAAACCGGGCGGAAAAAAACCGAGGCGTTTTTTGTGCAGAACAGACAAAGGCCGCGGAGAAGACTCCGCGGCCTTTGCATGGTTCATGGGGGAAATTACTTGACGGCGATGGCCTCGATCTCGCACAGGGCGCCCTTGGGCAGATCCTTCACGGCGAAGCAGGAGCGGGCGGGCTTGGAGGTGAAGAACTTGCCGTACACCTCATTGAAGGCGGCGAAGTCGGCAATGTCGGCCAGGAAGCAGGTGGTCTTGACCACCTTGTCCAGGCCGGAGCCGGCGGCCTCCAGAATGGCGCCCACGTTCTTGCAGCTCCACTCGGCTTGGGCGGCGATGCCCTCGGGGATGGTGCCGTCGGCGGGGTTCACCGGCAGCTGGCCGGAGGTGAAGATCAGGCCGTTGACCTCATAGGCCTGGGAGTAGGGGCCGATGGCGCCGGGGGCATTCTTGGTATCAATCACGTTCATGGGAAATTCCTCCTGTTTCTATGGTATGGTGCACTCGCCCCTCCACGGGGCGGGGTTGGCAGAGACCATTATAAAGCATCTAAAAAATAAATCAAGACCAGACGGAAAAAATCCTGTCCAAAACCTGACGGAAAGCCTTCACAAAAGTGTAAGGGGGCATTTAGCTTTTTTTAAGATCTCTCTGGTATGATTTTCCCAACCAAGATGAGGAGGTCGTACCATGGAGACGATTTTAGCGGTGGAGCATCTCCGCCGGGACTATGGCAGGCGGGGCAGCGTCACCCGGGCGGTGGATGACGTGAGCTTCACGGTGGCAAAGGGGGAGTTTGTGGGCGTCATGGGCGCGTCGGGCAGCGGCAAGAGCACCCTGCTCAACTGCGTGGCTACCATCGACACCCCCACGGCGGGGCATATCCGGGTGGAGGGCCGGGACGTGACCGCCATGAAAGCCCGGGAGCTGACCCGCTTCCGCCGGGAGCGGCTGGGCTTTGTGTTCCAGGACTGCAACCTGCTGGACACCCTCACCGCCTTTGAGAACATCGCCCTGGCCCTCACCATCCGCAAGACCCCGGCGGGGGAGATTGAGGGCCGGGTGCGGGAGACGGCGGAGCTGCTGGGCCTGGCGGACTGCCTGAACCAGTACCCCTACCAGCTCTCCGGCGGCCAGCGGCAGCGGACGGCGGCGGCCCGGGCCATCATCACCGACCCGGCCCTGGTGCTGGCCGACGAGCCCACCGGCGCCCTGGACTCCAAGTCGGCCAAGCTGCTGCTGGATCGGTTCGAGGTGCTCAACCGGCAGCGGGCGGCCACCATCCTCATGGTGACCCATGACGCATTTACCGCCAGCTACTGCCACCGCATCCTCTTCCTCCAGGACGGGGCCATCTTCTCCCAGCTGGAGCGGGGAGATAAGAGCCGGCGGGACTTTTTCCGGGAGATCATCGGCGTGGTGACCGCGCTGGGAGGTGACCAGAGCGATGTTCTCTAAGCTGGCCGCCAAAAACGTGGGCCGCAGCGTGAAGGACTACGGGGTGTGGTTCCTCACCATCGTGTTCGCCGTGTGCCTGTTCTATGTGTTCAACGCCCTGGAGACCCAGGCGGTGTTCCAGTACCTGGGCAGCGGGCCCACCGCCCCCACCGCCCAGGCCATCCGGGAGCTGGTGGGCATGCTCTCCGTCTTTGTGTGGGTGGTGCTGGCCTTTTTGATCCTCTACGCCTCCGGCTTCCTCATCCGCCGGCGGAAGAAGGAGCTGGGCACCTACCTGCTGCTGGGCATGGGGCGGGGCCAGGTGGCCCGGCTCCTGCTGCTGGAGACGGCGGGCATGGGCCTGCTGGCCCTGCTGGTGGGCCTGGGGCTGGGGGTGCTGGCGGCCTGGGGCCTGTCCGCCTTCACCGCCGGGCTGTTCGCCGTGCCCATGACCATGTTCACCTTCTCCGTCTCCCTGCCCTCCCTGGGCAAGACCGCCCTGGCCTTCGCCGCCATCTTCCTGCTGGTGATGGCCTACCACGCCTTCGCCGTCTCCCGGTGCAGGCTCATCGACCTGATGCAGGCCCAGCGGGTGAACCAGGAGCTGAAAAGCCAGAGCCTGGGGTTGTCGGTGGCTCTCTTCCTGGCCGGGGCGGCTCTGCTTGCCATCGCCTACGCCATGCTGCTCACCCGGGGCATCCTGCGGGTGGACGCCCTGTTCTGGGTGATGATCGGCCTGGGCAGCCTGGGCACCCTGCTGTTCTTCCGCTCCCTGTCCGGCTTCCTGCTGCGGGTGTGCCGGAGCCGGAAGAAGCTCTACTACAAAAACCTCAACATGTTCGTCCTGCGGCAGTTCAACGCCCGCATCAACACCACCTACCGCTCCATGACGGTGATCTGCCTCATGCTGCTGCTGGCCGTCGGCATCACCGCCAGTGCGGTGGGCCTGAACAACACGGTGGAGCAGATGGCGGCGGAGGAGCTCCCCCAGGACGCCAATCTGGTGTTCTACCCCGACGGGGAGGAGCCGGCAGACCTCCCCGCCCTGCTGGCGGAGGGGGGCTTTGATCCGGAGACGGAGTGCGCCTTCTATCTCTCCTTCCCGGTGTACCGCTTTGGGGAAGGGCAGACCATCTCCCAGTCAGATTATAACGCCATCGCCGGCCGCTGGGGGCAGGCGGCGGCGGATTCCTTTCTGACGCGCAGCGGCCGGGTGCTCCAGCCGGATCATGTTGTCCAGGGGACTCATATCAATGGCTGGCAGTTCCTGGCCGACTACACCGGGGACAAAAACGCGGCGGAGACGCGGTTCCAGGAAGCGGTCTCCACCCTGGGCGAGCTGGGGATCTACGGCTGTACCACCCGGCTGGAGACCTGGATGGAGCTGCTGGGCACCAAGGTGCTGGTGGTGTTCATGGGGCTGTACCTGGGGGTGGTGTTTCTGCTGGCCTCGGCGGCGGTGCTGGCCCTTCAGCAGCTCACCCAGGCCGCAGACAACGCCCCCCGCTACCGGATTCTGGCCCAGCTGGGCGCGCCGGAGAACATGCGGGCCCGGTCGGTGGATATCCAGGTGTTCCTCTCCTTCTTCCTCCCCCTGGCCCTGGCGCTGGTGCATACGGCGGTGGGCATGACGGCGGTGAACCAGGTGATCGCCGAGGTGGGCAGGGTGGATGCGGCCTCCTCCAGCGCCGTGGCGGCCCTCCTCCTGCTGGTGGTATACGGCGGGTACTTCCTGGCCACCTGCCGGGCCAGCCGGAGACTGGCCCGGGGCGGCTGAGTGAATTGTCAAACTAAGAGCAACAGGAATAGAGTTCAAAGTCCCATAATTCCTGGGCGGA
>DXEA01000122.1 GCA_019115225.1 Candidatus Evtepia faecigallinarum | reverse complement strand
AAACGACATTACCTCTCTCTTTTCTCTCTCTCTTTTCTCTCTTCCTTTAATACAGGTAAAGGGCCGGACGTTGGGACGTTCGGCCTTTTACTTTGCCCTCCCCGGCCCGCTCTACACAGTTTGTTCATGTTTCGTTCTCAAATTATCCACCATTTCCTCCCGGGGATGTGGTATCTTATCCTTGCAGTAAGAAAGCAAACGACATTACCTCTCTTTTTTCTCTCTCTTTTCTCTCTCTTTCTTTTCTAACAGGAAAAAGGCCGAACGCAGAAGCGTTCGGCCTCTTTCTATGTCTGCCCACCACCGCCCGGCCGCGCCAAAGACAAAAACCGCCGCAGGATCAAAAGACCCTGCGGCGGCTTGTTTGCTTGTCGTTTTGTGCTTACAGCTGGCGGCCCTTTGTCTCGGCCCGCACTCTGCGCAGCACTTTAATCAAAAAGTACAGCACCGATAGATAGTAAGGCAATCCGAAATAGGTCAGCGTGTACCGGCTCACGGTCAGATCCTTGTACAAGCAGAGGATACCGACCACCAAGGTAAAGAAGGTCACGATCAGCAGCGACAGTGCCTTGGGCGTGCGCAGTACGCGATAGCCCCACATGCGCTTGTTTCCGATCTTTTTGGCTGCGTACCAGTCAATCAGTACAATCAGCAGGATGCTGGCCAACAAATAGATGATAAGCTCCATCAAGATGACGGAAGGACCGGCCTCCAATATCATTTCTGACCCATTCATGTGGTTTCACCTTCTGTCCAATCATTGGGGAATACTTTTCATGTACGATCTTATACAATCACGCTAAGACAAGCTGTCTGATCAGCCTCTCATCTTCTCGAGGTCGAGATCGCCGAACATGGCCTTCTCGCGCTCCTCGGGAGTCAGCTGCTTTCTCTGGCCAGCGGAAGCCAGGTACAGGATCACGCCCACCACGAAGTAGCCGATGAAGGCAATGATGGCGGCGCTGCCGGCATACCACGGAGAAATGTTGGGGATGAAGCAGCCGATGAAGTAGATGGTGGTCACCACAGCGCCGAAGTAGGCAATGGGAGTGGGGAGCTTGTAAGGACGGTTGGCGTTGGGCATATCCTTACGCAGCTTCAGCAGGCTCCAGGTGGTGATCATCCAGGAGAGGATGAATGCGGTAGCGGAGAATGCGGTAACGGTGTTGATCATGTTGGCGCCGAGGAAGGGGCCGCAGCAGGAGAGGATCAGAACCAGGATCAGGCCGTTGACAGCAACGCCGCCCTTGTTCTGCTTGGCAAACAGCTGAGGCACCATACGGCCACGGGCCATAGCCATCATCAGGTTGGCGGAAGCGGTGAAGAAGCCGTTCCAGGTGGTGAACAGACCGGCCAGAGCGCCGATGACGATCAGCCAGTACATGAAGGTACCAGCGCCGCCCTCAAAGATATGGGTGAACATGTTAGCAGCAGCGGGGTTGTTCATGCCCATGAACTTTTCCCAAGGATAGGCATAGCCGAAGCAGAAGAGCAGGATGGCATAGAACACGCAGGCTGCAGTAACGGAGATCACGACGGTACGGCCAACGCTCTTGACATCGCCGCCGGCGTCCTCAACGCCCTGGGGGATGGTCTCGAAGCCGGCAAGGAAGAAGGCTGCGGTACAAAGGATACCGAAGGCACCGCCGATCAGGCTGTTGTGGGTCAGGCCTTCCTGCACAGTGTTGTCATAGATGGGCTGCAGGTTGGAGATATCGCCGCCGATCAGAGCTGCCACGGCACCGATGATACCGGAGGCCACCAGGAAGATGCACAGGAACTTCTGCACGCCAGCGGCAGCAGACAGGCCGCGCATGTTCAGCAGGAACAGCAGGAAGGAGAAGATGATACCGATGATAACCACCTTCAGCCGGATTTCAGAACCCATGACGGAGTAGAGCCCGTCACCCTCCCGCAGGGACGGGATCAGGTAGCTCAGAACGTCGGTGATCTGAATGGCTTCCCACGGAATGATGGCCACGAACGCGCCGAAGGCCGACCAGCCGGAGATGAAGGAAACCACTTCACCAAAGGCCGCATGGGCGAAGGCTGCGCCGCCGCCGGCGACGGGAAGCATGGGGACCAGCTCAGCGTAGGCCAAGCCGATGGGGATCATGATTACTAAGCAAAGGATGTAGCCCAAAGAGGCAGGCACGGGGCCGCCACTGCCGGACATCCAGCCATTGATGGAGACGGCCCAGCCGACCCCGACGATAGCGCCGAAACCAAGACAGAAAAAGTCAATGGCGCTGACGCCTTTTTTCTCTCCCTGATTACTCATACATTTTACCTCGTTTCTTGTTGATCTCGTTGAAATGCTTTTTTCTCATCTTCAACTATCATTCGCACGCGGTCTTCCGGTCTGGCGGGTGGCTCATTCATCGCCGGCCCGGAATTCTTCTGGGTGGTGAGTGAACTTTCTTCGAATGTCTTCCTTCATCTGAGGAAAATTCGCTCATTGCTTTCCTTCTTTGTGGAATTTGCCGTGGTGGCCTGGGTCACCGCATCCCTCCTTCCGTTTTGGGGTAGAGCCGTACTCCCGTTCTGCTTTTTCGTCTTTTTGACGAAGCCACAGACTTTTTGAGTGGCTTCATTATATCACACTGTATAGAAAAAATAAAGAGAAAATTTAGTTTTTTAGCAAAATTATCACGCAGGAACAATTTTCCCTTTCTTTTACAGGGTTTCGCCCCTTTTCTGCCCCCATTTTATTCCTCTTTTTTTGCATCGTTTTCCTTTGCCCATTGCAAAAGAGCCGATTTTTCGTTGGGCAGGCGGCCGGCCAGCACCTCCTCCAGCAGTCCTTGGAGGGCCCGCCCCAGGGCGGGACCCCGGTAACCCAGGGCCAGAAGATCCCGGCCGTTTACCGCCAGACCGGCCAAAGTCAGGCAGGGCGCCTGGGCCAGCAGGCCCCGGGCCAGAGATTCCAGCCGGTCTGCCCGCTGGATTCTTGTGCAATATGCCAAGCCCTGGCCGGCGGCATCCCCCCGCTGAATGTCCAACAGGTCAAAGAACCTCTCCGGCCCCAGTTTGTGCAGCCAGCGGCGCAGGCGGGCGGGGTCCTCCTCGATCGGGGCATCGTGATAGCGCACCAGGGTCACCACCTCCTCCCGCAGCTTTTTGGGGGCCCGCAGACGCCGCAAAATCTCCTCCGCCAGCTCCACGCTCCGCCTGTGGTGGCCGTAGAAATGGCCCTGGCCGTCCTCCCCCAGGGAGAAGGTGTCCGGCTTGCCGATGTCGTGGAGCAGCATGGCCAGGCGCAGGCCCAGCCGGGGGGGCACATGGTCCACCGCCACGGCGGTGTGGGTGTAGACGTCATAGCAGTGGTGGCGGCTGTGCTGGTCAAAGCCCACCATGGGCAGCAGCTCAGGGATCACCTGCCCCAGGATATCCGGGTAGGCCAGCAGGACCTGCCCCGCCTTGGGGCCGCACAGGAGCTTGCTCAGCTCCTGAAAGACCCGCTCGGCAGAGACCTTTTCCAGCCCCGCCGCCTGCCGCCGGGCCGCCCCGGCGGTCTCCTCCTCCAGGTCAAAGCCCAGCACGGCGGCAAAGCGGATGGCCCGCAGCACCCGCAGGGCGTCCTCCCGGAACCGCTGGTCCGGGTCCCCCACCGCCCGGATCAGGCGGCGGGAGAGGTCGGCCTGGCCCCCGAAATAGTCCCGCAGGCCCAGGCCGGGGGCGTAGGCCATAGCGTTGATGGTAAAATCCCGCCGGGCCGCGTCCTCCCGCAGGCTGGCGGTAAAGGTCACCCCGTCGGGGTGGCGGGCGTCGGAATAGGTCCCGTCCACCCGGTAGGTGGTGATCTCCAGGGGCATCCCCTCTGCCAGGAGGGTGACGGTACCGTGGCGGATGCCCGTCTCCAGCACCCGCCGGTCCCGGAAGACCGCCTGGGTCTGCCCGGGCAGGGCGCTGGTGGTGATGTCGTAGTCCGTGGGGGTGCGGCCCAGGAGCAGGTCCCGGACACAGCCCCCCACGATCCAGGCCTCATGGCCCGCCCGGTGGAGGCAGTTCAATGTGTCCCTCACCTGCGCCGGCAGGGCATTGGGGTCAATGGGCATGGCACAGCCCTCCTTTGCACCGTTTTCCCCAGTATACCACACCCGGCCCCGGCCGTGCCAGAGGGAAGAACAGCCCCTGCCTCACAGGGTCATCGGCTGTAAGGCAGGGGCTGTTGGGCTCACTCGGCTTCGATGATTTTGATCTGGTCGGCACTCAGACCGGTCTGCTCCATGACGATCTCCCCGATGCGGGCGGCATCGCTGTCGGTCATGCCGTTTTCCATGGCGGAGACCACCACGCTGATGCTATCCTCCCCCAGGAAGGCCACGCAGTCGGTATACCCCTTGGCGGTGATGAGGTTTTCGATCTGGGCCTCGGTCATGGTGTAGTCGGCCATGGTCTGGATGGCGGCGTTGGCCTCGTCCACGGCGGCCTGGTCGGCCTTTTCATCCTCCGCCGCCTCCTGGAGCAGGGACAGGGCGTTGTCCCGGGCCTGCTGGCGGTTGAGGCGGGCGGTGGAGAAATAGGTGCTCCCCTCCCCGGTGGAGGCCGTTTCGCCCCCGTCCGTCTCTGCCGTGCTCCCGTCCTCCAGTAGGGGGTCGCTCTGGCTGCCCACCAGGGCGGCTTCCCCCAAGTTCTTCCCGGCCTCGGTGTCCTGGGAGTAGCTCCAGTTGAGATAAACCGCCCCACAGACGAACAGGACGATGGCTGCGGCGATGGCATTGCGTTTCCAGAGTTTCATAGGGTATTCCTCACTTTCCTTTACTGATCGAAATTTTATCGGCGCCCAGACCCGTCAGGGCCGACATGGCTTGACTCAGCTGCAGGCGGACCGTGGGGTCATCCCCCCCGGGACAGACCAGCAGGGCCCCCTGATAGCGGGGATAGACCTCCTGGACGGTCACCGTCTCCTGGCTGCCGCTGCCCTTGGAGAGCACCACCGTCTCTCTCCGTTCCTCTCCCCCCTCTCCCTTTTCCTCCACATCCTGGGCCAGGACCTGCCGGGGGCCGTTGGCCACGGTGAGGACCACCGTCACCTCCCCCGCCCCCTTGATCTTGGACAGGGCTTCGGCCAGGCGGGCCTCGGTCCCGGCCAGGTCAAAGTCCGACTGGACCGGGCTTTCCGCCAAAACCTCTTCCTCTCCGCCCCCCAGGGGGAGCATCAGCAGGACCAGCCCCGCCAGGATCACCAGCCACACCAGCCGGTAGCGCTGCCAGGAGGCTTTTCCCAGCTGGACCAGCCGGTCCAGGACCTCGTTTGCCTTCATGGCGCTCCCTCCGTTCGGTAGAGCTGGACCTCCCGGGGCAGGCCCAGTTCCTGGTCCATGTAGCGGGACAGGGCGGTCTTCTGCGCCGGGGTGAGCTGCCCGGTGACGGTGACCCCGGTGGGGACGGGTACGCCCCCCTCGGCCAGGTCACAGGTCACCCGGACGGTGCAGTCGGCCCCCAGCTGCCTGCCTTTGTCTGCAATGTATGCACTCAGCTGCTGCTCTATGAGTTCTTTCATCGGGTCCCAAGTCCTTTCCTCCAAACTTTCCACCTCCCCCACGGGCACGGCCATGACCAGGTCGTACAGGTCGCTGTAGTCCAGGCTCACCAGAGGCTGGATGATGCCCAGGGTGAGAATGAGGCCGCCGGTGAGCTTGCCCACCGTTTTCACCGTCCCCGCCGGCATGAGGGCCTCGGCGGCGGCGATGAGGATGGCCGAGACGGTGACGCTGAGAATCCAGCTGCGGATGACGTCCATACCTTCTCCCTCCTATCCCGTCACCGCCGACACGGCGGAGACCATGGCCACCACCAGCAGCACCGCGCAGGAGGCCGTCATGGCCAGGATCAGGCCAAAGGCCGCTCCCAGGGCCTCGATGAGGCCGGTGACCCGGCCATCCCCCGACACCGTGGCCGCCAGGGCGGCGGTGCAGCGGTAGAGCAGGTAGTGGGCCCCCAGGTTCAGGAAGGGCACCACGCAGATGCCCAGCACCGCCAGCATCCCAAAGACCCCCGCCGCGTTGCGCAGCACCGAGGCCCCGGCCAGCAGGGTCTCTGCCGTGTCGGAGATCACCCCGCCCACCACGGGCACCAGATTGGAGATGGTGAACTTGGCCGCCTTCACCGTGGCCGCGTCCGCCCCGCCGGAGATCACCCCCGACAGGTTCAGATAGCCCACAAAGATCAGCAGCACCGCCGACAGGACGATGGTGATGAGCCACTTGATGAGTCCCCCCAGGCGCTTGAGGCCATCGTTGCCCAAAGCTGCCCAGGCCACGTTGGCCGCCACGAAGGCATAGCAGAGGGGGATGAGCAGGGAGTTTATGAGGCGGATGAGAAAGTCGGAAAAGAGGATGGTCGCCCCGTGCTTGACCACCGCCATGGCGGGCGTCCCGCTGGCCGCTGTGGCCATGGACACCGCCGGCAGGAGGACATCCCCCAGGCTCTTCATGTTGTCCATGGCCTCCTGGCCCAGGGCCAGCAGGGAGTGGACATCCCCCACCGCAATGGCGGCGATGGCCAGGGCGGCGGCCAGGGTGGTCACCGACAGGCCGCTCTCCCCCGCCCCGGCCCTGAGCCCTTCGGCCAGGCCGCACAGCAGGGTCACCGCCAGCAGGAGCACGCAGCTGCGCACGGAGGATTTCACCACGCCCCCCAGGGCGTCCTTGCCCAGCTGGGTGATGTGGCGGAAGGAGGCTGCCACGTCCAGGTCCTCCCCCACGGTCTCCTGGCCGGTGTAGGCCCGTCCGGCCTCCTCCAGCTCGTCCATGCCCAACGTCTGGTGCTGCTCCTGATAAACTTCCTCCTGGTTCAGCAGGGGGTCGCCGGTCTGGTCCAGGGCCAGGGCGGTGGGCATGAGCAGGAAGGCGGCCAGGACCGCCAGCAGCAGCCCCCGCATCACAGCAGCCCCATGATGAGCTCCAGGACCATTTTTAATAAGGGTAAGGCCACCAGCACCGCTGCCGCCGCCCCGGCGGTCTCCACAAAGGCGGCCACGCTGCCCTCCCCTGCGTCCCGGCACAGGGCGGCGGCCAGCTTGGTCACCAGGGCCAGGCCCACCGTCTGCAACAAGGGCCGCAGGATGGTGGGGGACAGGCCGGCCAGGTCGGCCAGCTCCCGCAGCACGTCCCGGATGGTCTCCAGGAGAGGCAGGGTGTTCCACAGCAGCACCAGGCAGGCCGCCGCAGCCAGGACGAAGGCGATTTCCGGGGCGCGCTGGCGCACCACCACCGCACACAGGGCCGCCACGATGCCCGCTGCGGCCAGAGACAGCAGTTCCATGGCCCGTCACAGCCCGAAGAGGGTCTTGACCAGGTCGAAGAGCTCGCTGATCTTCTGCACCACCATCATGAGCACCACGATGAGCCCCGCCAGGGTGGTCATGGTGGCCTGCTCCTCCCGCCCCGAACGGGTCAGGACCTGGTTGAGCACCGAGACCAGAATGCCCACCGCCGCGATTTTGAACACCAGATCTACGTCCATTCCCCTCTCCCTTTCCGCAGGACGAAGGACTCGTCCCCTTTTCTTCCGTTGCTTTCACTCTATGCGCCCTCCCAGCCGGCTATGCCAAAACTTCACAGCAGGATCAGACAAAACAGGCCCCCGGTGATCCCCAGGACCCCATAGACCCGAAACAGCCGCCTGGCCTCCCGGCGGGCTTCCTCCCGCCGGTCCTCCAAGCAGGCCAGCAGACCCGCCAGGGCCTGGCGCTGGCTCTCCCCGTCGTACCGGCCCAGCACCTGCCCGGCCTCCTCCAACAGGCGGCGGTCGGCCTGGGTCAGGGGGAGGGGGACCTCGGCCAGGGCCTGCTGCCAGCTCTCCGCCCAGCTCTCCCGGCCCCCTTGGGCAAAGCGGGCACAGCAGACCCGGAAAAAGGCCGCCGCCGGCCCCCGGCTCCCCGCCGCCGCCTGGGTCATCAGCTCCCACAGGGGGCGCAGGGAGAAGGACAGCTCCCGGCTCAGGGCCGCCAGGGCCTGGCGGAACTCCTCCAGGCAGGCCGCCCGCTCCCCCAGGCGGCTGCCCGCCAGCAGGCCCCAGGCAGTACAGCCCGTCAGCAGCAGGACCTTCCCCAGCAGGGCGGTCATGGCCGCCCCTCCCGCACCTGGTAGACCCGCCGCCCGCCCTCCAGGCCGATAAAGACAAAGGCCCGGAAGATCCCCTCCCCCAGCAGCTGCCGGTAGAGGGGGCGCAGGCGGAGCTCCTCCCAGCTGCCCCCGTGGGCAGTGGCCAGCAGGGTCACGCCGCAGCCGGCGGCCTCAGCCATGGCCTGGATGTCCTGGGGGGCCGTGATCTCGTCGGCGGCCAGCACCTGTGGGGCCATGCCCCGCAGCAGCATGAGCAGGGCGGCCGCCTTGGGGCAGTTCTCCAGCACATCGGTCCGGGGCCCCAGCTGCCGGCGCAGGGGCCCGGCCCCCAGCTCCCCCCGCTCGTCGGCCACCCCCACCCGGCGGGGGGAAATCCCCTCTCCCTGGGACAGGCAGCGGATGAGATCCCGCAGCAGGGTGGTCTTGCCCACCCCCGGCGGGGAGAGGATGAGGGTGCTGGGCAGCTCTCCCCCACGGGTGAGGGCGGGCAGCAGCGGGGCCGCCACCCCCGGCAGGAAATGGGGCACCCGCAGGGCCAGGGAGGTCACATGGCGGAAGGACAGCAGGTCCCCGTCCGCCACGGCCCCCTCCCCGCAGATGCCGATGCGCAGGCCTCCGGGGGCGGTGACATAGCCCCGGCGGACCTGGTGGAGGACGGTGTGGACCGAGCCGCCCCCGGCGGTCTCCAGCACCCGGTACAGATCCTCCTCCGTCAGGGGCCGCCGGCGCCAGGGGGGATGGGTCCACTCCTCCCCCCGCCGGCACACGGCCAGGGGGAAGCCCTCCCGCAGGCGCAGCTCTTCGATCTCCCCCCTGCTCTGCCCGTCCAGCTGGGCCAGTTGGGCCCGGAGAAACTGGGGGAGCATTTCCATCACATCCATCCCCTCACCTCCCGTCGTTGTCCCCATTGTATGCGGGCCTGTCCCGAAAAAATGTCTGCCGGTTTCATCTTGTCAGGGGGAGGGGGAGGGATTATAATGAAACCCTGGAAAAACAAAACGGTTTCACGAAGGAGATGATCCTGTGCGCGCCACTGTACTGGCAGACAATCTGGCCGGCCGGGGCCTGGAGGCCGAGTGGGGCCTCTCGTTTTACATCGAATACCAGGGCAAGGTGATCCTGCTGGACGCCGGCGCCAGCGACCTGTTTGCCCGCAACGCCGACCGGCTGGGGCTGGATCTGACCAACGTGTCCTTCGGCGTCCTCTCCCACGCCCACTGGGACCACGCCAACGGCATGGACACCTTTTTTGCCCGCAATCAGGACGCGGTATTTTACCTGCGGGAGAGCTGTGGAGAGACCTGCTATGACAAGACCGAGGACGGCTGGCAGTATGAGGGCATCCGCAAGGGCCTGCTGACGGAGTTTGCCCCCCGGCTGCGCTACGTCCACGAGACCTACTCCCCCCTGCCGGGGGTGGTCCTGCTGCCCCACACCACCCCGGGCCTGGCCCAGGTGGGCCTGGCGGGGAACATGTACCGGCTGGAGGGGGAGCAGTGGGTGCCCGACGACTTCTCCCATGAGCAGAGCCTGCTCTTCTCCACCCCCAAGGGGCTGGTGATTTTCAACAGCTGCTGCCACGCCGGGGCGGACACCATCGTGCGGGAGGCCCAGGCGGCCTTTCCCGACCGGCCCATCCACGCCATCGTGGGGGGCTTCCACCTCTATCAGACCCCGCCGGAGGAAGTCCGGGCCTTCGCCCGCCGGCTGGCGGAGACGGGGGTGGAGCAGGTGATCACCGGCCACTGCACCGGCCAGGCCGCCTATGACATCCTGCGGGAGGAGCTGGGGGACAAGGTCCGGCAGCTCTCCGCCGGCCTGGTGATCGAGGTGTGATCCGGCTTTCCCAACAGACAGCAAAACACGGGCCTGTCGCAGAATGGAAAAATTCTGCGGCAGGTTTTCTTTGCTCGGAAAAGGGCAAGCAGTTCTAAATATTCATAAAATGAGGCTCTGCTCAGCCAAAATGTGTATAACAAACCAGACCCAGACCGTTTGCCTGCGTCTATGTGGAAAACTTTTCTGTTTTTGCGGGGCTACGCCGTCATTTTCTCAGACACACGGGTCTGGAGCCTACCC
>DXEA01000121.1 GCA_019115225.1 Candidatus Evtepia faecigallinarum | reverse complement strand
GGGTGTCGGGGGTGTCGGGGGTGTCGGGGGTGTCAGGGTTGTCGGGACCGTCCGGCTCATCGGGCAGGTCCCGGTTGTTCACCACGGTCACCGTTTCCAGGCCCGAGGCCGGGATCTCACCCGCCTGGCTGGCATCGGCGGCCGTGTAATCCTCGGGCACGCTCTCCGTAACGGTATAGGAGAGCCCCGCCGGCAGGCCCACCGCCGTGAAGGACTGGCCGTGGCGCAGGGTGAAGGTCGCCACACCGTCCACAAAGGTCATCTCCCCATAGGTGCCCTGGATCGTGGCATCCCCCAGGGTGACGGTGAAGGAGAACGCCCGGTCGTGTTCCCCTCCGCTCCCCGTCACCTGCTTGGTCACCCGGAGGCCGCCTACCGCATCCTCCTTGCGGTTGACGATGTTCAGGCCGTCATAGCTGACCTGATACCCTGGGGGCACTCCCTCCTCTCGCACATAGTACTGGATCTCCCCGCCCTGGGCGTCGTACTTGGGCAGGTCGGCAAAGGTGTAGCGCCAGTCCTCTGCCGCGGTGACGGTGACCCGCCGCACCACCTGGCCGTCGCCGTCATAGAGCACCACGGTGATGCTCTCCGGCCGGTCCTCAGCGGTGTCCCCCAGCCAGCGCTTGGTGCCGGTGAGGGTGATCTTCTCCTCTTCCTTGGTCAGGGTGTTGGTGAAGTTGTTCCCGCTGACGGTACTGACGTAGCCCTCCGGCACAGTCTCCACCACCCGGTAGGTGTAGGCTTTGCCGCTGCTGTCGTACTTGGGCAGGTTGGCATAGCGATAGGTCCACACATTGCCGGTCTTGGTCCAGCTCGGCGTTGCGCTGACCACCTGCTCCGGGCCGCCGGCCACGCTGCGGTAGAGGCTGAGCTCCAGCGAGGTGGGCCGCTGATCGGGAGTATCTCCCACCCAGGTCTTGGTGCCGGTGACATTGGTCTGGTTGCTGGGACTGCTGCTGTTGCGGTAGTTTTCAAATGCCTCCTGGGCAGTGTCACCGGTTGGGATGGTCCCGGTCCAGCCGGTGCCGGTGGTGGAGTAGCCGTCCTGGTTGGCCTCCTTCTCGGTCACTGTGTAGCCGATGCCGGCGGGCAGATTCTGGATGGTCAGGCTCTCGTTGTGCTTGAGGGTGAATGCTTCAGACTTGCCACCGGTGAAAGTGATGGCCTTTTCCTCCGTCGAGCCGTCCTGTTTGGTGTAAACAGCGTTGAAGGTATCGTCCACATCGGCAGCCTGCGTGCCTGCCGAGGACCAACCGGTCAGGGTCACGGTGAAGTGGAACTCCCGGTCGGTTTCGCCCCGGTTGCCGGAAACCGTCTTGCTCACCGTGAGGCTGCCGTCCTTGTAGTTGGTGATGGTCAGACCATCCACAGAGGTGGCGGGGTGGCCGGTAATGGTTGCCGCCACAGTTCCTGTCGTGTAGCCCGCCTCATAGCCGTCCGGCACGTCCTCCCGCACTCGGTACTCGTACAACACGCCCTTTTCGTCATACTTATCCAAATCGGAGTAGGTGAATGTCCATTTCGTGGACTCGGAAGTGTTGTTTGACCAAGTAAGATTTGCGTCGGAAACTTCACTCCACTCCGCCTCCGGAGTCTGGCCGCTCGGCCGCCGCTCCAGAATCAGGGTGGGTTGCGTGGCCCCCACGCCGCCGCTCCAGATCTTCGTTCCAGTGATGGTCACCTTGTCGGAGAGGACATTGGTGAAGCTGCCATTGGACACACTCTGCTGTGTATATCCGGTAGGCACGACCTCCCGCACCTGATAGGTGTAGGTGTTCCCGTCCTTGTCGCAGCTGGGCAGGCCGGTGAAGGTATAGGTCCACTTATTGGAATCTGTATCCGTCCAGGTGGGGTTATAAAGATCGGATACATCGACCCAGTTTTTATTGTCCACCGTCCGCTCCAAAATCAGCGTCAGACCGGTGGTGGGCCGGGTGCTGTAGGCATTGCTGTCATCCTTCCAGGTCTTGGTGCCGGTGAGGCTGGTGGCGGTGGTGTTGGTGACGGTGGTCTTGTCGGTTGCCCAGTCGTAGGATACCTCGTAGTCGGTAGTGTCCAGAGTGATCTTTCCGTTCTGAAGAATTGGTTTGCCGCTGCTGTCCAGCTCCAGGGCGTAGTAGTAATACTCCTGTCCGCTGGCGTTGTACTTGGGCAGTCCGGTAAAGGTATGCTTCCAATTGTTGGTGGCATTCAGGGTTGCAGTACAATAATTCTGGTCGGAAGCCATCTCATTCACCGGCACCCGCTCGCCGTCTGTAGTGCCTACCTTCGACTGGTCGGTGGTGCGGTAGAGCCACACGGTTACGTTCACGTTATTCGGTGCCGCTGTTGTGGGGTTCCACTTCTTCTCCACACTGTAACTGGTGGTGATGGAGTTGGTGAAGGTGTAGGAGTAAGTAGTGGTGCTTGTGGTCGGGTCATTCTTGATTTCTGGCTCCCCGATCTGCACCCAGCCGTTGCCCGCTTCCTCTACCACCCGGTAGGCAGTGACCTTGTTGCCGTTGCCGTCGGTCTGGGGCAGATTATCCCAGCGCACTTTCCACTCGTTGTCCTCAGTGGCAGTCTTTTCCCACTGATCGTTGGACAGAAAATCCGCATCGTCCCAGTCGGCACTTCCCGTCTTGTACTGCAGCTGGAAGGTTATGGAGGTAACACCGGTGTTGTTCTCACCGGCCCACTCCTTGATGGCCACCACATTCTTGGGTACCTCGCCTGTGGGGGTATCCATGGAGTTGGTTACCGTCCAAAGGTTATTCGCGCCAGTGGGTTCATCATAGGTGGCGGTGTAGTGGAAGCCGTCTGGGTTGTAGGTTCCACCTTCCGGAACGATGGCCGCAGTGACAGCAGCGCTGTCATTCTCGGTAGCCAGGGAATAGCTTTCGCCGGCGATCAGGGGCTGCAGCTCCCGCACCCGGTAGGTGTAGGGCTGGGCGGAAGTTCCGCTGTAATCCATGATGGGCAGGCCGGTGATGGTGGCCTCCCAGCTGCCGGAGGCGGCAGGATTGGTGTCGCTGCCGCTCTCGGCGTTGTTGCCGTAGAGCTTCTCAAATACCGCCATATTCTCCCAATTTGTCCCATTCGTGCTGCGCTGGAGGACGAACCAGGAGGCCCAGGACCAGGGACCGTCCGCGCCGGGACGGGTACCGTACTGGTTGTCGTTGTCGTCCCACACCTTGGTCACAGAGACTTCCGTGGTGGAGAGTTTGTTGGCGGTGGTGCTGGTGTTGTCACTGTGACTGAAGGTGGCGTCGGTGACCAGGCTATCAGCAGGATCAGAGTAATTATTATTTTTGCTGTCCCAGCTTATGGTCTGTTCCCCGTTGTCCCAGGACACCTTAGTCTCGATCACCCGGTATTCCAGGAAGATGTACTTATTGCTGCTGTCCTGCACCACGCTGGGCAGGTCCTCAAAGGTGTAGGTCCAGTTGTGGTTTGCCCCCACAACCCGTCCGGTCAGGGAGCCGGTGTCTTTTCCACTCAGCCCCAGATTCTTATCGCCATATTTCCACTCACTGGCATTGACCCATTCCTTTTCCTCTTCCTCGCTACTGCTCATCTCCCGGACCTGGAGCTGGAAGTCCACGGTCAGGTCAAAGCCCAGATAATCCTGGGTGATGGGCTTGCCATCTGCATCCACCCATTTCTTTTCGAACTTGGCCAGGGTCATGATGCTGTTGGTGAGGGAGCCGAAGGAATAGGTTTCAAGATCGCTGCTTACCGGCGCTCTGCCGCTGGTAATGGTATACTGCCACTCTCCGTTCGTCTTGCTATTGGGGGTAGGGGTAGAGGGCGTGTAGATCTTGTTTGCCTGCTGCTGTGCCTCTGTCAAGGTATCCCCTTCGTCCGCCTGATACAGCTGCAAGCGTCCGTTTTCCGTCCGCTCCTTCAGGGTATAGGTCCAGGGCATGCCGTTGGGGGCGTATTTCTCAAAGGATTTGCCATTGGTTGGCGTAATGGTGATGGTCCAGGTGCCGCTGTTCTCGGCCACACGTTTAATAGTGATGATATAGTCTTCGTCTTGTTTCAACGTTTCCTCAATGGCCGCCGCGCCGCCGGTTCCGCCCTGTTTTTTGGCTGTGCGGGTGAGGGTCAGCAGGCCCTTGAACGTTTCTTCGTTTGGCCGGAAAGTAGAGTTGTTGTCCTCCCAAATCTTGGTGGCGGTGAAGCGCTCCAATTTCTCCTGGGGATCAGTCCGCTGGTTCTTGAAGGTGGCGTCTACAGATGTGTTGCCATTTTCCGGCATCAGATTATTGATGGGCACAGTGACAGAAGTGCCGGTGACATTTTCCAACTTGTTATCATCGCCAAATGCCGAGCTCAAGCTGTCTACCGTCACATCCCCCGCTTCGCCCCAGGTGTCGTAGCCCTGCAAGTATGTCCTGTCCTCGGCGACGCTGTATTGATACTTGGTGCCGTTGGGGGCATACATATCCAGGCCGGTAAACCGCAGGGTTGCCCAGATGTATTGAGGGTTTGTACCTGCGTCTTTTCCATAGCTTACAAGGTTCTCGCCTGTCACTGTGATTCCGGAACTATTCTCCCAAATCTGCTTCACCTGAGCCGACGTGAGGGTCACCGTCTGGGTTTCAAAGGACTCGTCCGCCACATAGCCCTTCCCATCAAGATAGTCCACCTGCCGGGTCAGCTTGAAGGTGACGGCGGGGTAAGACTCCGGAACATCGTTCCCATCAGCATCCCTTGTCATAGGCAAATACAGGAACTTCTTCACCTGGATGCTGCCCTCGGTGGGGTTATAGTTGTTGGTGAAAGTAAAGCCGGTGCCGCCGGGAGCATCCTTAAAAATCTGATGCCCATTATCCGGCCCGCTTCCCGTGTCCCAGTTGACCGTCTCCTCCACCGTGTAGGTCCAGAGGGCGCCGGTCCCCTCTTCGTACCGGGCAAGGGGCGTGGGATCAGTCAGCGGACTATCCGAAGAAGTAGCGCTCATGGCATATACTTCCTTCACATAGACCTCGCCCTTGATCCCGTTCTTGTTTTCATCGATAGTCTCTTTCCCCAACACATTGATGCCTTCATACTGGATGAGGTACTTGTACTGGGTGCCGTTTTTCAGGTCTTTCCACAATTCGGAAGAAATGACGACTTTAGCGACATTCCCCTCCTCTACCTTCCCCGTCCCCGTCCCCGCAGACCGGGACACGGTGAAGGTCACGCCGGGCAGGTAATCTGTACTCCAGCCGGTGGGCAGATTGGTCCAGTACTTGACGCCCTCGATGGTGTAGGTCTCCGCCAGGGTGTTGATGATGGTGCCGCCCTCCAGCAGGGCATACTTGGGATAGTTGTTGGCCTCCCCAAAGCGGCCGATGTTGGCAGGCTGCTGGCTATTGTCCTTCCAGGCGATGCTTTCCTCACTGTCGGTTTCATCGGCCCGCTTACCCAGCACAGCCAGGTTGTAGGGCTGTCCGCTATCATCGGTAATGGAAGTTTTTTCGCTGTTCAGGGCTTCGACACCCTCTTCGGGATCGTCCCGGGTGCCCAGTGGATTGTCGTTCATTTCGTACAAGGCAGCCTGGTAGTCGTAGTCTCCGGCGGCCATGACGGTGCGCTGCACGGCATAGTAGAAGATCTCGTTGCCCTTCTCGTCAAAGGCCGGGACGCCGCGCATGGTGGCGGTCCAGCTTCCGGAGTCGTTCATGTCCCAGTCGATGGTGCGGCCTGTTACCCGGCTGATCACCGGGGTGGATGTGTCGGTTTCCTCATCATAGGTATAGGTCACCTGGTAAATATCCAGATAAATGTCAGGCCGCAGGTTGCTGTTGCTGGTAAAGTGATCCTGCCACTCCACGGTCCATGTGACGTCTTTGCTGCCGCGGCGGATATTGGTCACTTCCAGCTCCTGTTCGTCCCGGGTGTGGGCGTTTCCGTCAGCATCAGGCTTGTATTCGCCCCACTTGTAGTCGGCGGAAAAGTCCTGCCACAGGGCGTAGAGTTCGGGATATTTCTTCTGGGTATCAGAAGCTTTGAAGTCCACCACCTCAGGCGGCGTGATCTTCCCGGCATCATCCACACCAGCCTGGGTTACATCCAGCCAGACCTCCTCGATGGAGTAGGCCACGACCTCACCGTCGGTGTCATACTTGGGAAGACCCAGGAAGCTGGCGCTGTCAGAGGTCTTGAACCCCCAACCATCCTCACCCTTCACATATCCCAGGATGATCTGATCGGAGGAACCGAAGTCTTTGTAGCCAGCGCTCTCTTGGTCTGGATTTAAGTATGTGCTGTAAATTTCTGCGTCCTCGCCGCCCACGCAGACGGTATCGGGAGCATAGCTGGGTCCGGAGTAGGTGATATTCCAGCCGTCTTTATCGGTTCCATCTTCCGTCTTTTTCATGGAGTCGTCGAACACCAAGCGGAAGGCCAGGGCCAGGTAGGTGCTTTCTTCAGCGTACTCTCCCAGTACGGTTTCAATTTGGTCTATAACCTGAGAGGAATCCCCCTCCCGGCCGTCCACCCAGTACTTGGTCGCCGTCAGGTCGATGCTGCCCAGGCGGCGGTTGGTGATGGTGAAGGACGCATCGACGCCATCGCTTGGGTCAACCTGGTTCTGCTGGTAGGTCACCTGATAGCGGTGGTTGGTGGTCTCGACCTCGAAGATGGGCTCTTCATCCTCCCTTTCTCGATAGAGATACCAATAGGGCGGATACGATACATCTTGCCCTGCCGCTTCCAGATGATGGTCCACCCAGGCGGTTCCCACCGAGGTCTCAACCAGATAGACATCATCGGCGTCAAACCCGCCGCCGCCATTTGCGTCCGTATTCCCCAACCCGGAGGTGCCGATCCACACCACCTTGTGCCAGAGGTTCTCTTCGTCCTTGCCGCCCAGGGTGATGGTGTAGGGGCTCCCGCCCTTGGTCACGGGCTCGTTGTTGTTCTTGTTGTACAGGGTAAGGGTCACCTGTTCCCGGTGCTCCATGTCGCCGTCGTCCATCCAGACCTTCCGGGCCAGCAGGTTAAAGCCATCTCCGCCGCTGGCGTTGATGACCTTGGTCTTGTAGTTGCCGCTGTCATCGATCTCCGTCTCATAGGTGGGGAACGCATTGGCTTCCAGCAGCAGATACTCGTAGGGCCGGCCCTGCTCGTCGAATCGCGGCAAGCCAGATACCAGGGCATTCCAGGTTTCTTCTAATGGTGTGTTAGCATCGGTATCTTTGACTACAGTTTTTCCCTCAATTTTAAACTTTGGGCTGGCATCCTCGGGGGTGGCACTATTCTCTGGCAGCGTCTGGGATACTGTGACGGTTTCCTTATTTTCCTCCGCTTTCATGGTGAATTCCAGATACTCCTTAAAATCCCCACCGGCCACAGACCGGAGAATCTGGATGGTGATAGACTCATCAATATTTTCTGTACGCCACTCCTTGATGATCTCATAGTTTAGATACTCCGCCACGGAGTTGGTGATCTGGGTGTCGTTGGCGCCCGTCTGAGAGACGGTATAATTGCTGCCGTTCATGGCGAAAGAGCCAGTGGGATTGTTGCCGGTGGCAGAGTTCTCGCCGTTTTCGGGATAAGTAATATCAATTCTCTTTTGGGCACCGCGCAGATCCGTCTCCGTGGCGGCGGAGGCGTCGGTGTACACCGCGGTCTCCAGCCAGCGGTACTCCAGCTCCTTATTAGAGGCGTCGAGCGTCGTTGTCTGATAGCGGGGCATGGAGAGCCGTTCCACCAGCGTATCGCTGAGGCTCTCGGCATAGAAGCGGTGGAGGTAGCGGACTACCTCTTTACCGTCGCCGTCCTCATACGTTTGCCACGCTCCGTCGTCGTCGCCGGTCTTCTCCCGATACTGCAGGGTCAGCTCCACAGCCACATCGTTAAACTGGGACTGATAGGCCGCCGCCTTCCAGGTCTTGGTGGCGGTGACGGGGATGGTATCCTTCTGATAGTTGGTGAGGGTCCCGCTGTTGTACAGATAGGTGTTGCCGGCGGGACGCTCGGTGCTATCACCAGCCAAGGCTCCCTCAGGGAGCGCCTCTATTTCCTTTTTGATTGTACCATAATCGTCCACCCAGACCGTGCCGAACACCTGCTCATACTGGCCCGCGTTGGTGCCGGAAAGGGTCTCCCGCACCACATAGATGAACTCCGCGCCGTCCAGGGTATCGTACTTGGGCAGATCGGCCAGGGTGGTGTCCTCGCCGCTTCCTGTCATGACCTTTATGGCATAGCCGCCGGTTGGATTGTCGTTTTCATCCGTCTTTTGGGTCAGCGTAACCGAGTAGCCTTTCACCGGCGCGGCGGTGCCGGGGTCCTCTCCTTTGCGGTAGCGGTAGAGGGTGAAGGTGGCATTGGGACGGCCGCTGCCTGTCTCATCCCCATAGGAGTCCAGCCAGATCTTGGTGGCCTCGTACTGGGTGTTGCCCTGCCGCACCAGCTGCAAAGTGCCGCCGCTGTGGAGGGCGGTGGTGTCCTGCCCCTCGCCGGGAACGCCGGTATTCACATACTGGATCTGATACCATTCGCCTTCTTTCAGCAGGTCTGCTTCGCTGCCAAGCTCCTCCGTGGTGATCTTGTAGTCGGGAATGACATTGTTATCGTCATCCTCGATCTCCGTTACGCTGTAGTTGATGGGGCTGCCGTCCACGTTGTACTTCCACATGCCGGTGATTTCGACTACACCGTTATCATAGCTGGGAACGGCGCTGCCCTCTTCAATCATATCGATAATGCCGTTATATCCATCGCCGCCGGTGTAGCTCCAGTTAAACTGGAAATTTCCCAGCAGCGCGCGCAGTTTGCCGGTCCGCTCGTCGTCTTCTCCCAGCGGTTTTTCATCCCCCTGGCGGATATCCAGCTTAAAGGTAAAGGTATCCTCCTGCATATAGTACCAGCCCGGGGTACTGATAGAGGGGTAGTCCTTTCCCTCGCCCACCTGATCAGAGGTGATATTCCGGAAGTCATAGCCGTCCACGCTCGCTGGGGGCTCCAGGGACCAGGAGACCGTGTAGGTGTTCAGCACGCTGTTGGGGTCATTGGGATCCGTCTGTTTCAGTTCGGTAGGCAAGTCCTTAACCGTAAAGCCATGGGTGCCATATGCGGCAAAGGTGGGATAGGCATCCAGGCCGACCTTTGCCAGTGCGTCTTTGTCATTTGTCAGCAGCGTGCGCGGGTAGGTCACGCCGCTTTGGTCCGTCAGCGTATAGTAGAGTTTAGCGTTGGTGGGCCAGAAACCGGACACGTAGTTATCCCACCCTTCCGGCCGGGCGCTCTGCGTTTCGTTGTCCCGCCAGAAGACATTCTGGTTTTTGTTCTCTCTCTTTGTGACTGTCACCGTCCAGCCGCCCTCTCCGGGCAGGGTGGCATCTCCGGCGGTGACGTTTACGGTACCAGAGGCAGTTTTGCCGCCCTCCTCCGCCGCACTGACTGTGAGGGTCACATTGCCGCTGATGGCCTCGGCAGAGCGAACCAGCTTACTGCCGTCCAGGGTCAGGGTGATGTCATGTGTTTCTATTTCGGTTGTGTTCCCATCCGCTTTTGGCGCGGTAACGGTAAAGGTAAAGCCGTTGCCAGTTGCGCTAAGGGAGCCCTCCTTGATGGAGAGATCATTTAGAAGTGTCAGGGCAGCAACCGCCGTATCTCCGCACTTGATGCTGCCGTTGTCATAGGTCAGCGCCCTCGCAGGCAGAGACAGGCCCGTCGGCAGTGTAACCGCAAAAGTGTAATCCTTGCCATCTCCTCCGGCTGCGATCTTCTGGAGTTTAACGGTATATTCAATGCCCTTACTGCCTGTGTTGTCCAAATTGACATCGTCTGACGCGGTTACTTCAATCTCTTGAGGAAGAACACCGTACACCACGAAAGAAGATGTAGTAATCCTGGCATCCTTGTTACCAACACTTGATTCCAGCAATTGCACACCGCTGCCCGCGCCGATGCTGGGGGGCACGGTTTCAATTGACGCATAGGTTTTGACAAGGATATCATTTTCCGTCACGTTAATTGTCTGCGATTCGCCCGTCGTGGAAAATATCAGGTCTTTGGTATACGTTAGTGCTTCCCCGCTCAGCAAAATCCGCAGCACCGCACTGCCATCTATCTTTGTTACCAGCACCGCCTGCTCTCCGCCCGTCCGGGACTGCACGGAAACCTGCGCAGGCGTCTCCTCCTCGCCGCCGGCGGAAAGGTCCGTCTCCTCCACGGCAGGCGGCTGCTGGTTGGCAGGGGTGGTCTCCAGGGTACCATTTTCCATACCTTGCCCTTCCACCGTGCCTGACGTATCTTTGTCGGTCTCCGGTTGGGGCTCCGCCTGGGTATCCGGTTGGGGATCAGTCTGGCCCTCCTGTTGGGAATCGGGGTCCTGTTGGGGCTCAGTCTGGTCCTCCGGTTGGGAATTGGGGTCCTGTTGGGAATCGGCCCCTGCCCCACCGTCCTGGTTAGTAAGGTCAGACTCTGGGATTCGATTCTCCCACTGCAAGGCCGCTGCTTCCTCGGCAGTCAAGAAAATCTCCACCATGGCCGCAGCAGGTGCCACCTGAGCATCCTGCGTCAGCTGAGCAGTAAGATTAACCTCCCTCGTGCCATTTGTCGTCTGCTGGGCAGGGGTCCACGTCACCGTCACTGCCGGGTCAGGTCCCGTGGCCAGGGCGATGGTGGAAACAGGCAAAACACTCCATAGCATCAGCACCGCCAGGAGTCCGCCCCATAATCGGACGGTCAGCTTACGTCTTCCTTTCATGGTTGTCCTCTCCTTTTTTCCATGTCGTTGCAGCAGCACGATGCCGGCGCGCCGCCGGTCATCTCTCTCCCTCCGCCGCTGCTTCCCGCACCAGGCCGTGACAGACGAACCGGGCGTCCGGGAAAGTGTAATCGCAGGTGGACAGGGTGATCACCCGGTCCTCCGTGGTGGGGGTGACGGCGCTGGCAAAGCAGGAGCGCTCCTGCAGCCCCGCCAGCCATGTGCCATACGCCTCCCGGTCGGGGAAGGTCAGCTGCCAGGCATCCCCCTCCGCCCCGGTTACATAGGCGGAAAAGATCTGGATGGTCACTGTCCCCTCCGGTGTGAGCAGGTACAGATTGGGATGGGCCTCGTAGTAGTCCTGGGCCTGATACTCCTGCAAACAGGCAAACAGGGTCCCGTTCTTCATATAGTGCCCATAGATCACGCTGTTCCGGCCCGTCAGGCCGGGGCAGCGGCTGTCCAGAAACAGGCTGCCCGCGCTGTTCTCCGTGCCGTCAAAGAGGTGGGTCAGGTAGTAGCGGTTGTCCTCCCCCTGGGCCACCGGGTAGGAGAGCACCGTGTCCGGGCCGTACAGCCAGCCCACCACCGACGGATTGACCGCCGCCAGGGCCCCGAAATCCACCTGGGGCAGGGTGACCTCCTGTGCCGGTCCGGGGGCAGTCTGCTCCTCCGGCGGCGGGGAGACCACGGCCGAAGACAGCGTGTCATAGGCCGTCTCCCCGGCCCGGTACTCCCCCCACTGGTGCAGGCAGATCCCCCCGCACAGGAGCATCCCGGCGGCACAGAGCACCGCGCCGGCCCGCCACAGCCTTCTTTTCCACTTCATCTCCGCTTCCCGCCCCGTCGGGCGGGGTGCCGTGCCGGCAGCGGTGGTTTTGCCATCATACACCCATCCCCTCCATTGCCTCTGACAGCATTTTCTCATATTGCTTCTGTCGTTTTCCGACGAAACTGCCCGCACAGACCGGACAGCCGTGCTGCTGCCTGCCCGTCCTGCCATAAATGGCGGTTTTCCAGATGTGTCCCTTGGCACACTCCCACCACACTTTTTTGTGGGAGCCCGCCGTGACCATCTGGGGCGCGAGGGTTCCGTTGAGGGTTTTGTGCCACTCCGCCGCCACCTGGGGGGCCGTGGTGGCCAGGTCATTGAACCCCGCCAGCACCTTCTTCCCGGCGCAGTAGGGGCAGCCGGAGCCCCGCAGGGTGCGCATACCCACCGAGGCCTGGTAGGCATGGCCCTGGGGGCACAGCCACCACACCTGCCGCTTGGTGGCTCTGGCCACCTGGGTGGGCAGCAAGGCCCCGTTTTTGGTGGGATGCCATTGGGCCGCCAGGTCCGGGAATTGGGATGCCAGGTCGTTTTCCCCGGGCTGGACGATCCGGCCGGCACAGACCGGGCAGCCGGTTCCCCCCAGGGTGCGGGACTGGACCGATGCCTGCCACTGATGGCCCTGGTCACACTGCCACCAGACATGCTGCTTGGTGCCAAAGGTCACGTCCTTGGGGGTGCAGGTCCCATTCTTGGTGGGATGCCACTGCCGGGCCAGGGCAGGATAGCAGCTGGCCAGATCGTTGCTGCCCACAATCAGGGCGCGGTTGCCGCAGACCGGACAGCCGCTGCCGTTGACCCGGACCCGGACCTTGGCCCGCCATTCATGGCCCTGGCTGCACCGCCACCAGACCGCCTTTGTGCTGTCATAGGGGATGGTATCAGGCGTGAGGGGAAGATTTTCTTTCTCATCCCACTGGGCAAGCAGCGCTTCCTGGCCTTGCTGAGTACAGAAGTCAAACAAGCTCTTTTTCATGGCGCCCTCCCAACAGAATCAACATTCTGTTCCTCCCATTCTTTTGGCTGGCACCGCTGCCCGCTGTCAGCGCATAAAAAAATTCCCCCCACTGGAAATCAGAGGGGGGAATTGGCGCACGGAAACACCAGGCCGCAAAATTATACCTGTCTGCGGCCAATATTTGTATGCCTGAAACCGTAGCCTTCCTTGTCTTTCAGGGCAATAGCTGGTATAATGATGGTACAATTTGGTATTATGTAGCGACAAAACAGACAGAATGTTGATTCTGTTCCTGGGCCGGGACTACAGCACCAAACCAAGGCGTTCCAGCTCACGCTGGTGCTCGGCACCGGAGGAGATGAGATAGATGCGCGTGGTCTCGATGCTGCTGTGGCCCAGCAGATCGGCCAGCTTTACCAGGTCCCTGCAGGTTTGATAGAACACCGTGGCAAAGAGATGGCGCAGGTTGTGGGGAAATCCCTTCCCCGGGGCCACGCCGGCGTGGGCACAGAGCCGCTTCAGCTCTGCCCAGATCTGCCGGCGGTTCAGCGGCCGGCCGGTTTTGGTCCGAAAGATCACCCCCGAGGTGATCTTTTCTTTTTTGGCATACTTCTGCAGCTTCCGGCAGAGCTTTTCCGGCAGCAGGATCACCCGGATCTTGCCCTTGAGCACGATCCGCGCCTTCCCCTGCCGGACGGCCTCCAGGGTGATATAGGGCACCTCGCTGACCCGGACCCCGGTGGCGGCGATGGTCTCGGTCAGCAGGGCCAGGCGCACCCGCCCCAGCTCCCAGGCCGCGGAGAGCAGGCGCTGGTATTCCCCCTTCGTCAGCTCCCGGCCGGCATCCCGGAACAGCCGGCGCTGGATTTTCAAAAATTTCACCCTGCACTCGCTCCAGCCCAGATGGTCAAACAGGCCATTGACGGCGGAGAGCTTGGTGTTGATGGTGGCAGGGGCATAGCCGGCGGCGGCCAGATGGCTTTTCCACTCTGCCACCCGCTCTTTCGTCACCGCCCTGCCGGCCAGCCAGGCGGCAAAGAGGCCAATGTCGTGGAGATACTTTTCCATCGTGGCCGTACTCTTCTCCTCCGAACGCAAGTGCCTGCCATACTCTGCAATCTTTTTTGCCGATAACTTATAGCTGCTCATCGGAAAACCTCCTATCAGATCTCTCTTGTGGTCATTGTGGGGGAAACAAGGAAAGCCCGCAACGGCAGATACCGTTGTGGGCTCGGGTCAGGCTGACAACTGATCGCAGGAACATCTTTTCCGGTTTTCGCAACAGATATTCGCCCAGCGGGGAAAGTACAGTATGGCACAGGCCCCGGGGGAAATGAAGGAAGAATGCCGCCCGTGCCCGCCGCCGCCCGGGTTTTTCCAAAAAAGCAGGAAGAAATTTGGCAAAAGAGAAAAAGAGGCTTGACAAGGGGGAAAAAGTACGCTATGATTTGTGCGGTTAGTGACAGCTAACCTTTTTCTTGGCTCAGAAGTTGTGTGGTGCTAACCACCTCCTCTGGCCGAAATTTAAGAAAATTAGGTGACGACAATGACATTGCTCGAGGCCCAGGAAGGGACCGAGTACCTCATCCGCCAGATCAACACAGAGGATGAGGAACTCAACGCCTTCCTGCTTTCCCTGGGCTGCTACGAGGGAGAGCCCATCACCGTGGTCTCCCACCGCAAGAGCAGCTGCACCGTCTCCATCAAGGACGGCAGATACAACATGGACCGACAGCTGGCGGCGTGCATCGTGATATGAGGCCGCCCCGGCTGGAGAGGGGATCTTTGCGCCCACAGGTTAGCTTTGGGTAACCAAAGACCCTTCCACTGACACAGGACCTTGCTGCCGCGCAAGGGCAGAGAGACTAAATAAGAGGAGGAACTGCAACCATGAGAATTGCCTTGACCGGCAACCCCAACTCCGGCAAGACCACCATGTTCAACGCCCTGACCGGGCGCAATGAAAAGGTGGGCAACTGGGCCGGCGTGACGGTGGAGAAAAAGGAGCACGCCATCAAAAAGGCCTACCAGAGCGGCGGGGAGGAGCTCATCGCCGTGGACCTGCCCGGCGCCTACTCCATGTCCCCCTTCACTTCAGAGGAGAGCATCACCAGCGCCTATGTCAAGCACGAGCGGCCGGATGCCATCGTGAACATCGTGGACGCCACCAACCTCAGCCGCAGCCTGTTCTTCACCACCCAGCTGCTGGAGCTGGGCATCCCCGTGGTGGTGGCCCTGAACAAGAGTGACCTGAACGTCAAGAAGGAGACCTCCATCGACGCCGCCGCCCTGGCAGATAAACTGGGCTGCCCGGTGGTGGAGACCGTCTCCACCTCGGCCAGCGGCCTGAAGGCCGTCATCGACGCCGCCGTGGCCCGCAAGGGACAGGGACAGAAGGCTCCCTACCATCAGGGGGAGATCGACCTGACCAGCAAGCAGGCAGTGGAGGAGGCCGACCGCAAACGCTTTGCCTACGTCAATGAACTGGTGGCCAAGGTGGAAAAGCGCAAAACCCTGACCAAGGACCGGGGCACCGGCGACAAGATCGACGCCATCCTGGCCCACAAGCTCCTGGGCATTCCCATCTTTGCAGCGGTGATGTTCCTGGTCTTTCAGATCTCCCAGGTGTGGGTGGGGCCCTGGATCGCCGAGGGGCTGGAGCTGTCCAACGGCACCGTCATCCCCGGCCTGGTCACTCTCATCGACGGTCTGAAGGACTATGTGACCGAAGCCCTGGAGGGGGCCAATCCCCTGCTGACCGCCCTGCTGGCCGACGGCATCATCGGCGGCGTGGGCGCCGTGGTGGGCTTCCTGCCCCTGGTGATGGTGATGTACTTCCTCATCGCCCTGTTGGAGGACTGCGGCTATATGTCCCGGGTGTCCGTGGTCCTGGACCCCATCTTCAAAAAGGTGGGCCTGTCCGGCAAGTCGGTCATCCCCTTCGTCATCGGCACCGGCTGCGCCATCCCCGGCGTCATGGCCAGCCGCACCATCCGCAACGAGCGGGAGCGCCGGGCCACCGCCATGCTCACCCCCTTCATGCCCTGCGGGGCCAAGATCCCCGTTATCGCCCTGTTTGCCGGCGCCTTCTTTGACGACGCGGGGTGGGTGAGCTTCCTCATGTACTTTACCGGCATCGTCCTCATTTTCCTGGGAGCCCTGCTGGTGAACAAGATTGCCGGCTACAAGGCCCGCAAATCCTTCTTCATCATCGAGCTGCCCGAGTACAAGACCCCCTCCCTGTGGTTTGCCTTCAAGGCCATGTGCGCCCGGGGCTGGGCCTACATCGTGAAGGCCGCCACCATCATCCTGCTGTGCAACACGGCGGTGCAGATCATGCAGACCTTCGACTGGAGCTTCCAGGTGGCAGAGAGCTCCGACACCTCCATCCTGGCCTCCATTGCCGGGCCCTTCGCCTACCTGCTGGTGCCCATCGTGGGCGTGCTCAGCTGGCAGCTGGCTGCCGCTGCGGTCACCGGCTTCATCGCCAAGGAGAACGTGGTGGGCACCCTGGCCGTGTGCTTTGTGGGCCTGGAGAACTTCATCGACACGGATGAACTGGCCATGCTGGAAGGCAGCGGTGCCGAGGTGGCGGGCATCATCGCCATCACCAAGGTGGCGGCCCTGGCCTATCTGATGTTCAACCTCTACACCCCCCCGTGCTTCGCGGCCATCGGCGCCATGAACTCGGAGATGAAGAGCAAGAAGTGGCTCTGGGGCGGCATCGGCCTGCAGCTGTGCACCGGCTACACCGTGGGCTTTTTGGTCTATCAGGTGGGCACCCTGGTCACCACCGGCGCGGTGGGGGCCGGCTTCCTCCCCGGCCTGGTGGCGGTGCTGATCATGGCCGGGATCGTGACCTGGCTGTGCCTGCGGTCGGACCGGGCCGTGGCACGGGAATATGCATTGAGTGGAGCGAAGTAATATGATCGACATCATCCTGATCTGTGTCATCGCCCTGGCCCTGGGCGGCGCCGGGCGGTACATCTACAAGGCGAAAAAGAGCGGCAGGACCTGCATCGGCTGCCCGGACAGCTGCGCCTGCGGCGGTCACAGCGGCGGCTGCGGCTGTGGCTGCGGTGACCACCATTCCCATTGATTCCATCCAAATATCCCATACTTTTCTCAATGAAGTGGGGCTCTCCCGTCCGGGAGGGCCCCGCTTCCCCGTTCCCCCGGCCTTGCCTTGCCCGGAACGGCTGTGGTAAAATAGTCCCAGAACAGAAGCAAAAGGAGGGCCCCCGGATGAAGCGCTGCCGGATCACCGTGGTGCGAAAGGCCTGCTATCCCGACCTCATCGCCCAATATGAAAACCCCATCGAGCACCCCTGTGACCTGGAGGAGGGGCAGGTCTTTCTGGCCAACGGCTGGGAGAAGCCTGCCGGCTTTTGTCAGAGTGCCTGGGACAGCCTGTCCCCCTTTGTGCTGGCCCTGTCCCACGGGGCGGAAAACCTGTACGACGGCTGGATGAAAAACCCCCGCTCGGCCATGCTCTCCTGCAACGACGGCTTCCGCCCGGTGAGCTTCCTGGTGGAAGCCCTGGAGGAGGACGCCCTCCCCCACGAGGCAGCGGACCCGGGCCAGGGCTGAGTCCCTCCCCGCTGGGTGACCACATTACGGTACCGGGCGGGAAAACCAGGTATCCTAAGGACACAGGCAGCGCCCGGACGCTGCCGGGATACCAAGGAGGGCTTACGAGATGAAAAAGACGCTGCACAGATGGCTGCGCCCGGTCCTGTTCCTGCTGGGCGGGATGCTGGCGGGCTATCTCTATTATCGCTTTGTAGGCTGCGCCTCGGGGACCTGCCCCATCAGCGCCAACCCCATCACATCCATGCTGTACCTGGGGGCAGTGGGCCTGCTGCTGTCCGGGGTTTTTGGAAAAAACAGCTGCTGCAAGAGGTGAACGTATATGAAGGTCATCTGCTTTGGGGACTCCAACACCTACGGCTTCGATCCCCGGTCCTATCTTGGCGGCCGCTATGACAAGGACAGCCGCTGGGTGGACATCCTGGCGGCAAGGACCGGCTGGACGGTGTGCAACCAGGGGGAGAACGGCCGGGGGGTGCCCCGCGCGCCGGTCTGCTTCCCGGCAGACACCGACCTGCTCATCGTGATGCTGGGGAGCAATGACCTGCTCCAGGGCTGGCGGCCGGAGGAGACGGCGGCTTTGCTGGATCGCTTTCTGACCGGCCTTTCCCTCCCCCGGGAAAAACTCCTCCTCATCGCCCCGCCCCCCATCGTCCCCGGGGCGTGGGTAGAGGGGCAGGGGCAGATCGACGACACGATCGCCTATGCCCGCTGCTGCCGGGCCCTGGCCCAGCGGCTGGGGATTCGGTTTGCCGATGCGGGGCAGTGGGGGGTCACCATGGCCTATGACGGGGTCCACTTTACCGAGCAGGGCCACATCGCCTTTGCCGCAGGACTGTTGGAGGTACTTTTATGAAACGAATTTTCGTGGTGCTGCTGGCCGCACTGGTGCTGGCCGGCTGCGGAGGAACCCCTGCCCAGGATTCCTCCGGCTATCAGCAGATCAGCCAGGAGGAGGCCAAGGCCCGGATGGACGCCGGGCAGGGGGTGGTCCTGGACGTGCGGGAGCAGAGCGAATACGACAGCGGCCACATCCCCGGCGCGGTGCTGCTGCCGGTGGGCTCCATCACCGAGGACACCGCCGCAGCGGTCATCCCCAGCAAGGAGACCGAGGTACTGGTCTACTGCCGCAGCGGCAACCGCAGCAAGACGGCCTCGGCGGCCCTGGCCGCCCTGGGATACACCAGCGTGTATGAGTTCGGGGGCATCAATACCTGGCCCTATGAGGTTACGTCGTAACGGACTTTTCCAACGAAAAAAACGGACCGCGCAGAGCATACCGTTCTCTGTGCGGTCCGTTTTTTTGGAAACCCAGTGGGCGCCACGGACTCAGCGCTTCTGCAACCGGTCCAGCAGCGTTTTTTTGAAGGGGATGTCAAAGAATTTTCTGGCCTCCTCCAGGTCCATGACCACCCAATCCCGGGATTTGTGGGCCTCTAAGGTCTCTGGCAGCTCCTTCAGGATACGGTCGGCCTCCCAGGGGGCGCCGGCGTTGTAGCGCAGCTCATTGGTCCGCTGGGAGAGGGTGAAGGAGGACCGGCTGGTCTGCCAGGCACTGCGGATGGTCTTGATGGCATAGCTGCCAGTCACCTTTTCGCTAAAATAGTCCTCCAAGGTCAGGCTGCGGACATAGGCCGGCAGGGGGTGGTCTGTGCAGGCGGAGAAAAGGTCCAGCAAAACCTGGGAGGAAACTGCCAGGATGTCCGGGGCCCGGTCCGACGTGTCCTCCTTCAGCTCCTCCATCAGCTGGGGCAGACACTCCAGCATCCGCCGCAGATACTCCCGATAGAATGCGGTGCCCACCTCTCGCTGGACTTTCCGCACCACATTGCTGCGCATGACCTCCGTGTTGGTCAGCCCTGCCTGGACCCGGCAGATCACCGTGCGCCGGATCACCTCCGGCGCCACCGCCTTCACGTCCTCGTTGGCACTGATGACCACCGCCGGATAGTGGAGCAGCCGGTCGGCCACGCCGAAGTCATCGTTTTTGATGGTCTCAATGGCGTGCTGGTTGAAGCGGGCATTGGTCAGGTCATCCACAATGATGGGCGCTCCCTTCACCGTGCGCTTGAGACCCTCAATGCTGGAGCGGGTGAACTCCGGTGCGGCCAGCTTGGTCTTTTGGCCGATCATCATTTTCAAAAGGGTCTCCAAAAAACTGGTCTTGCCCGCCTTGCTCTGGCCATAGACCAGACCAAAGACGGGATACGGCAGCAGGTTTTGGTTGTACCGCACCGCCATGTCCCGCATACAGGCCATCAGAGGGGAGCAGAAGAACCAGTTGGCAAAGGCAAAATAGCGCTGCTGCATCCCCGCCACATCCCCGTGGAATTTTTCATAGCCGTCCATGTATTCCAGAAAGAGGGATGCATCCCTGGCCACCTCCTCCGCCGCCGGCGACAGCTCCAGATCTGTGCCGTTGAGACGGACCAGGCCCTCGTCGGGGAAGATCTCCAGCTGGGGATACTGGCTCTGGAGCTCCCTCTCCTTCACCTGGCTGGAGACCACCTGACGCCGGATACTCTTGAACTTGTCCGGAGAGAGCAGGAGCTTGCCCTTCTTGTCAGGTCTGGGCAGGGAGGGGGCAAACTTGGCCGCCAGGTTTCTCACATCCAGGGCAAAGCGGACCTCCTCCTTTGCCTCCTCCACCGGTTCCAGCAAGAGGGCCTTTTGGGTCCGGATGGTCCTGGCAATGGGGAGTTCCTCCAGGTTCTCTCCGTCATCGGCGCACAGCAGCGTCTCCTTGGCCAGCTGGTCGGTGCTTTCCTCCCGCAGGCGGCAGTAGGAGTCCCAATACCAGTCATAGGCGGCCTCCCCGTCCAGGTAACAGATGTTCTCCCGCTGGCGTCCGCCAAAGGCGGCGAAGGAGAGGTTGGCAGACCCCATCACCACCCGCCTGCGCCCATCGGCAGCGGAGAGCAGATAGATTTTTTCGTGAGAAAGCACGCTGCGGGCTGCGTACAGCCGCAGGGTCCCGGCCTCGATGCGGGAGATGAGGTCCAGCTTCTGCTTGCTGGCGGTCTCCCGCAGCCGCTCTACCAGCTTATACTGATAGGCCATGACCTCCTGCAGGGAATAGGAGATGACCTCGTCGCAGCCGAAGAGGATCTCCGCCCGGTCAAAGAGAGTCAGCAGCTGGGCCACAAAGCCGATCCCGGAGGAATAGGTGATGGCATGAAGGGTGTCAAAGCCGGAGAACAACTCCTGCCAGGAGAGGGTCTCCGCCTGGCAGAAGTCCAGCCTGACCACATCCAGCCTGCCTGCTTGGGTCAGTGTCAGCTGTTCCTGAACAGCTTCTTCGGGGGCGAACAGCGATAGATTTTCCATCATTCTCTCCTCCCAACGACCTCCAAGAGAGGGTCCCATTGGCGGAAATTCTTCCTTTTTTCGACAATATTGTACCATAGCATCCGAGCGCGTGTAAAGAAGTACGCCCGTTGGTGACTGCATTACAGTCTCCCCGCCGGGAAATGCTATAATGAGGAAAAAAGAACCAGGAGGAGGATTCCCATGGACTTCAAAAAATCTTCGGACCGCATCTGGCTGGAGGACGCCCAGGGCAAGGAGATCGCCTTCGTCTCCTTCCCCGCCAGGACAGAGCAGACGGTGGAGATCGACCACACCGTGGTGGACGGCTCCCTGCGGGGCCAGGGCGTGGCCGGGGCCCTGCTGGAGACCCTGGCCCAGGACCTGCGGGACCAGGGCAAGACGGCGGTGGCCACCTGCTCCTATGCGGTCAAGTGGTTTGACCAGCACCCCGAGCAGGCAGACCTGCTCGTTGACCCCAAGGCGTAACGGCCCTGCGTGCAGGACCCCCACCACCCGGATGACACAGGGCGGCTTTGCGCAACGCAAAGCCGCCCTTTCTTTTTAAGCAATTTGTCATCTTTCGATTTTAATTTCTACTTTTTGTATGATTTTTGTGGGGGAACTTGGCCCTTTTTTCTCCCTTCCCCCCGATTGCATTTCCCGCCCCGCCGTGCTATCCTAAATGCCGCAGTACTGCAACAACTGAATCACGCCCGATGAAGCCTTGAGAATCCTGCGGGAAACTGAAGGTGGAGGGACCTCTGGAGAATCTCATTTTTTGAGTGCCGAAGGTGCAAGGTGTCATCACCGAATCTCTCAGGCAAAAGGACAGAGCAGACCATCGTCGCAAGACGGTGGCTGTGCGTTCGTCTCCAGAGCCGCCGGAAGGGGTGTCCCCTTCGGCAGCTCTTTTTATTTTACTTCGGGAGGCTTTCGCCATGGAAACGCTGCAAAACATCGTACAAACCATCAACTTCTACCTGTCTGACTACATCCTGGTGGTCCTGCTGGTGGGGACCGGGCTCTTCTTCTCCATCCGCACCCGCTTTGTCCAGGTCCGCTGCTTCGGGGAGGGCATGCGCCGGGTCTTCGGCGGCTTCTCCATGCGGGGCGGCAGGCAGAAGGGTGGCCTGAGCTCCTTTCAGGCCCTGACCACCGCCATCGCCGCCCAGGTGGGAACCGGCAACATCATCGGCTCCTGCAGCGCCATCCTCGTGGGCGGCCCGGGCGCCATCTTCTGGATGTGGATCATCGCCTTCTTCGGCATGGCGACCATTTACGCCGAGGCCGTTCTGGCCCAGGAGACCCGCGTAGTTCATGAGGACGGTTCCGTGGACGGCGGCCCCGTCTACTACATCAAGCGCGCATTTAACAACAAGTTCGGCTCCTTCCTGGCCGCGTTCTTTGCCGTGGCCATCACCCTGGCGCTGGGCTTTATCGGCTGCATGGTCCAGTCCAACTCCATCGGCGAAACTTGCAGCAATGCCTTTGGCATCCCCGCCTGGGTCATCGGCATCCTGGTGGCAGCAGCCTCCGCCTTCGTCTTCCTGGGCGGGGTGCAGCGGGTGGCCTCCGTCACAGAAAAGCTTGTTCCCATCATGGCCGTGCTCTATCTGCTGGGTGGTCTGATCCTGCTGGTCATGCGCCTGCCCTACCTGCCGGAGACCTTGGGCATGATCTTCAAATACGCCTTCTTCCCCAACGCCATCATCGGCGGCGGCATCGGCTACGCCCTCAAGACCGCCATCAGCCAGGGCGTCAAGCGGGGCCTGTTCTCCAACGAGGCCGGCAT
>DXEA01000120.1 GCA_019115225.1 Candidatus Evtepia faecigallinarum | reverse complement strand
GACATCTACAAGGGCAAGTATGTGGGCAAGTACTGCAAGCCCTGCGAGTCCTTCTGGACGGAAAGCCAGCTGGTGGACGGCAAGTGTCCCGACTGCGGCCGGGAGGTTCAGGACGCGGAGGAGGAGGCTTACTTCTTCCGTCTGTCCAAGTACGCCGGGCGCATCCAGGACCTGTTGGAGAACACCGACTTCCTCCAGCCCCGCTCCCGGGTCCACGAGATGGTGAACAATTTCATCAAGCCCGGCCTGGAGGACCTGTGCGTCTCCCGGACCTCCTTCTCCTGGGGGGTCCCCGTGGACTTTGACCCCGGCCATGTGGTCTATGTGTGGGTGGACGCCCTGTTCAACTACACCACCGCCCTGGGCCTGTTCAACGACAAGTACGACGACTACGACCACTACTGGCCCGCCGACTACCACTTCGTGGGCAAGGAGATCGTCCGCTTCCACTCCATCATCTGGCCCGCCATGCTCATGAGCATGGACATGCCTCTGCCCAAACACGTTTTCGGCCACGGCTGGCTGCTGCTGGACGGCGGCAAGATGTCCAAGAGCAAGGGCAACGTGGTGGACCCCTATGTGCTGGCGGAGAAGTTCGGGGTGGACGCCCTGCGGTTCTTCCTCATGCGCACCTTCCCCTTCGGCTCCGACGGCAACTTCTCCAACGAGCTGCTCATTAACACCATTAACGTGGACCTGGCCAACGACCTGGGTAACCTGGTCAGCCGCACCACCGCCATGGTCCAGAAATACTTCGGCGGCACCCTCCCCGAAGGGTGCCAGACCTGGGCCGCGCCCGAGGGCTACGACACCGAGCTCATCACCCTGGCCGCCGACCTGCGGGAGCGCTATGAGGCCGACATGGACGCCTGCGCCCCCCACAAGGCCCTGGACGAGGTCTTTAAGGTCATCCAGCGGGCCAACAAGTACATTGACGAGTCCATGCCCTGGGCCCTGGCCAAGGACATGGAGGCAAACGGCCCCCGGCTGGCCCACGTCCTGTACAACCTCCTGGAGGCCACCCGCATCTGCGGCATCCTCCTGACCCCCTTCCTGCCTGCCTCCTGCGAAAAGCTCTTTGCCCAAGTGGGGGCCGACGAGAGCTGCCGGACCTGGGACTCCGCCGCCGTCTGGGGCAGCCGCCCCGCCGGCGCCGCCGTGACCAAGGGGGAGAACCTCTTCCCCCGCATCGACATGGACAAGGCCCTGGCAGAGCTGGAGGCCATCCGCGCCGCTGCCGCCGCCCCCGCCCGGCCCGCCATCGAGCTGGAGCCCTGGAACGAGGAGGTGGACTTTGACACCTTCTGTAAGTCCGACTTCCGGGTGGTGAAGGTGAAGGCCTGTGAGGCGGTGAAGAAGTCCAAGAAGCTGTTAAAATTCACCCTGGACGACGGCACGGGCACCGACCGGCAGATCCTCTCGGGCATCGCCATGTACTACAAGCCCGAGGACCTGGTGGGCAAGACCCTGCTGGCCATCGTGAACCTGCCCCCCCGGAAGATGATGGGCCAGGAGAGCCAGGGGATGCTTCTCTCCGCCACCCACAAGGAGAACGGGGAAGAGGTTCTCAACCTGCTCATGCTCCCCGACCACATCCCCGCCGGGGCCAAGCTGTGCTGAGTGTTCAGCGTATTCCCGTCTCCAACCCCGGGCAGCGGCATCGGCCGCTGCCCGGGGGTTTTGTGTTTTTATACAGGAAATACCGGGGAAATGCCGTTTTCCTTGACAAAAAGATGGATGTTCCTTTATAATTTGGAAATAGAAACCAGTGGAAACGGGTGCCCGTCCACCCCCTCTCCCGCGCCCGGCCCCGGCCCTGGGAAACGAGAAAAAGGAGTTGTGTGTTATGTTGAAACGAACCCCCGCCCTGCTGTTCTCCCTTCTTCTGGCCCTGACCCTGTGCGTCCCCGCCCTGGCGGCGGAGGGGGATGAGGGGAAAATGGTCATCTACGACGATGCCGGCTATGCCTATACCCTCAGCCAGCCTTACGTCAGTGAGCAGGTGGTGCAGAAGGGAGACAAGACCGTCACCGAGTATACCCTCCTGCCCAACACCACCGTCACCGCCCCCGACGGCTTCCTCTTCAAGACCTGGTTCGGGGAGTGCATCAGCTTCCCCGACGCCGGCGGCGGCGGCGACCTGGCCGAGCCCCTCAACGCCATCGTTCCCGACGACGACTGGTGGCATGAGTACCTCACCGACCAGGGGACCTGGCTGTATGTGCGGGTGCCCATGGTCATCCCCTTTGACGATGTCACCGACAGCGACTACTTCTGCAAGCCCGTCCTGTGGGCTGTGGAGGAGGGCATCACCAACGGCACCAGTGAGACCACCTTCTCCCCCGCCAACCCCTGCACCCAGGGCCAGATCGTGACCTTCCTCTGGCGGGCCGCCGGGTCGCCGGAGCCCGTTGGCGAAAATCCCTACACCAACCCCGCCGTGACCGAGGGGACCTATTTCTACGACGCCCTGCTCTGGGCCTATGAGGCCGGCCTGGTGGTGGACGACGGTCTGGACCCCACGGCCGGATGCTCCCGCAGCGACGTGGTGCTGTACATGTGGCGCTATGCCGGCTGTCCCGAGGCCCCTGCCGTCACCTTTGAGGACGTGCCTGCCGACGCCGAGTACGCCCCCGCCGTGGCCTGGGCCGTGGAGGCCGGGGTCACCAACGGCACCACCGCCACCACCTTCTCCCCCGACAAGGTGTGCAGCCGGGGCGAGATTGTGACCTTCCTCTATCGGGGCTTCTATCTGCAATAACCCCTGTAGTCCAACCAAGCACGGCTCACTTTGGGAGCGGTCCCACTGAACATCGGGGCCGCTCCGGTTGACTTTTTGCAGAAGGGAGAGAACGACCGTGAAACGAGGTTGCCTCATCCTGCCCCTTCTCCTGCTCCTATCCCTGCTGGCCGCCTGCTCCCCGGCGGCAGAGCCCCCGGCCCCAGATGGGGAGAGCCTCTGCACCGCCCAGGCCCTGCTGGCGGCCAGCGGCAGCCAGACCGCCCCGGAGACCGTGGCCCAGGTGGCGGAGGACTTGGCGCTGCTGAAGGTCACCATGCTGGGGGAGCTGGTGCGGGTGGAAGAGGTCACCCAAGAGGGGGTCACCTACGCCATTGACTATCCCGCCGCCGGGGTCACCGACCTTCTCCAAGTGGCAGCCCAGGAGGACGGGAGCACCACCGTGACCGTCACCCAGGGAGAGAAGGAGGATGTGTTCGAGTATCCGCCCATTGGCACCGTGCGGCTCAACGGCGTCCGGCTTACCGGCTGTGCCCCGCTGGACCAGACGGAGGCCCCCAGAGGAGGAGCCTGACCTACCATGTGGAGGCCGCCCCCGCCGCCATCTTCTCTCAGGACATCGACAGCATCCTTGAACTGGAGGACCTGGTCCCCGGGGAGGAGGTCACCTTTCGCAAGCTGGGCGCGGCGGTGTCCAAGGTGGCCCTGCCCCAGCCGGCAGAGGAGCTCACCCTCTCCGCGCTGCTGAACGTGCTGGGGTCCCACGCGGCCAACCGGCTGGCCGGCTCTCTGACCAATCCCACGGCGGCGGGGTTCCAGACGGCAGTGGGGGAGGCCCTCCGCAATGGCAAGGACCAGGCGGCGAGCAGCCCAACGACCCCCGGGGCCAGCCGGACCAGGCCCCGGCAGCCCCGGCACCCGCCGCGGACAATCCTCTGGAGGCCATGTTCCTTCAGGCGCCCGCCCAGGGCAAAGGCCGCCGGAAGGGCAGCAGGGCAGAGGCCCCGGAGGACCTGCTGGTGGCCGCCCCGGCCCGGAAGCGGCGCCGGCGGGGAGGCTGAGGTCCCCCGCCGCCGGACAAGTTCACAGAAAGCGGCTTTCAGCCCCGGCCCCTTGCGGGCCGGGGCTTTTCCTTGAAAAAAAGGGGGGATTGTGCTATACTTCACTCTGTATCTTTATCTGCCGGCGGCCGTCCGCCGGCCATCACGCACCCGGAGGGAACCGCTTTGAGACAGACCCTGACCATTGACCCGGCGGAGATCGCCCGCCAGCTCACCCTTTGCGACCAGGTCCGCGCCCTGCTGGACCGGCGGCCCGGACAAAAGACCGCCTTTGTAGACACCTACGGCTGCCAGCAGAACGAGGCAGACTCCGAGCGCCTGCGGGGCTATCTGGCCCGGATGGGCTATACCTTCACCGACAGCGAGGAGGGGGCCGACCTGGTGCTCATGAACACCTGCGCCATCCGGGAGCACGCCGAGCACCGGGTCTTTGGCAACGTGGGGGCCCTGCTGCACACCAAGCGCCGCCACCCGGACCAGCTCATCTGCCTGTGCGGCTGCATGGCCCGGCAGGACCATGTGGCCCAGCGGCTGCGGCAGTCCTTCCCCCATGTGGACCTGGTCTTTGGCCCCCAGCTGCTGTGGCAGTTTCCCCAGCTGCTGCTGGAGAAGCTCACCACCGGCAAGCGGGTCTACGCCACCGACGACGTACCCGGGGCCGTGGCCGAGGGCATCCCGGTGGTCCGCCAGAGCACCCTCAAGGCGTGGGTGTCCATCATGTACGGCTGCAACAACTTCTGCACCTACTGCATCGTCCCCTACGTCCGGGGCCGGGAGCGCAGCCGGAGGCCCGAGGACATCCTGGCCGAGGTGCGCCAGCTTGCCCAGGCGGGGTACAAGGACATTACCCTGCTGGGCCAGAACGTGAACTCCTACGGCAAGGACCTGGGGCTGGACATTGACTTTGCCTGGCTGCTGGAGCAGGTCAACGCCATCCCCGGGGACTTTCTCATCCGCTTCATGACCAGCCACCCCAAGGACGCGGGCACCCGCCTCTTTGACGCCATGGCCCGGTGTGAGAAGGTGGCCCCCGTCCTCCACCTGCCCTTCCAGTCGGGGAGCAGCCGGGTGCTGAGGGCCATGAACCGGAAGTATACCCGGGAGGGCTACCTGGCCCTGGTGGAGGAACTCCGGGCCCGCATCCCGGATATTGTCCTCACCTCCGACGTGATCGTGGGCTTTCCGGGAGAGACCCAGGAGGACTTTGAGGAGACCATGAGCCTCATCGAGACCGTCCGCTACGACGCCCTGTTCACCTTTATCTTCTCCCCCCGCCACGGCACCCCGGCGGAGAAGCTGCCCGACCCCATGCCCAAGGAGCAGAAGAGCGCCAACTTCCAGCGCCTGCTGGCCCGCCAGAACGAGATCTCTGGGGAAAAGCACCGGGCCTATGTGGGCAAGACCTACCGCTGCCTGGTGGACGGCCAGGGGGGCGACGGCAAGCTCACCGCCCGCACCGCCGGGGGCCGGCTGGTCCACCTGGACGCCGACCCCGCCTGCATCGGCACCTGGCAGCAGGTGCGCATCACGGATTCCTCTACCTGGGCGCTGTTCGGGGAGCTGGCGGAATGAAAAAATATCTCTGGCTGATTTTGCTGGTGGTGGTGATCGCCGCCGCCATCCCCTTGGCCACCAGCCGGGGGGCCACCTTCAACGGCAGCTCCTATGGGGACCGGCGGTCCTTCCACCTGTCCTTTTCGGTGATGAACACCACCGAGTCCCACGACCTGGCCTTAAACGCGGGGGAGACCCTGTCCGCCGCCCTGGTCAACGACGGCGGTACCCTGGCCGTGACCATCCGGAAGGGCGATGATGTCCCCCTCTTCGAGGGCACCGACCTGACCACCCAGAACTTCACCGTCACCGCCCAGGAGACCGGCACCTACACCGTCAGCGTCACCGGCCGCCACGCCAAGGGCTCCTTTGATATCACCATCCAGGACGATAACCAAACCCTCTGATTTTCCCCCAACGCCGCAGAACCCCTTTGGCTTCCCCTCGGGGGGAAGCTGTCACCGCAGGTGACTGATGAGGGGGCGACCCTGTACCCAACGCAGCGATAGAAGGAATCCCGCCGCCTCGACGGGAGGACAGTGCGTCACTGATTCTCCCGCCACGTTGGGTACGCAATCGCCCCCTCATCCGATCCGGCTAACGCCGGCCCACCTTCCCCCCAAGGGGAAGGCTATGGTGCCTGCCGGGACGTACGTTACATCGTGGCGTTCTTTGTCCCCTTTCCGAAAGTGCGTAAAAAAGCATCGCAGATTTCCGGCCCTCGCAAGGGCCGGAACCAATTCCAATCCATTTTTTCGCCGGCTCCGCCGGGGAAAAAATACTTCTCAGCCGCAAGTGTGAACCATGGCCGCTCCGCGGCCATGGTTTGCGCGCAGTCGGCTGCATCCCCCCAATTTTTGGAGCCCAGCGCAGCGGGTCCAAAAATTCCCCCTGGAGGTTTTTATGGCAGAACTGACACCAATGAAGAGACAGTACCTGGCCATGAAGGAGCAGCACCCCGACTGCCTGCTCTTCTTCCGGCTGGGCGATTTTTATGAGATGTTCGACGAGGACGCCAAAACCGCCGCCGCCGAGCTCAACCTCACCCTCACCACCCGGGACCGCAACAAGCCCCCCGAAGAGCGCACCCCCATGTGCGGCGTGCCCTACCACTCCGCCGAGGCCTACATCGCCCGCCTCATCGCCAAGGGCTACAAGGTGGCCATCTGCGAGCAGACCGAGGACCCCGCCCAGGCCAAGGGTTTGGTGGATCGGGAGATCATCCGCGTGGTCACCCCCGGCACCCTCATTGAGGAGAACATGCTGGAGGAGGGCAAAAATAACTTCCTGGCCAGCCTCTGCGTCACCGACCAGGGGGCGGGGCTGTGCTTTGGGGACATCTCCACCGGGGAGGTCTTTCTCACCTTCTTCCCCCCCGAGGGCTGGATGGAGCGGGCGGTGAACGAGCTGGCCCGCTTCGCCCCCCGGGAGGCCCTCCTCTCCCCGGCGGCAGGCCAGCAGGGGATGATCGACTTTCTGGTGGGTAAGCTCCACTGCCGGGTGGAGCGGACCACCCCCGAGCGCTTCGCCCTGGACCAGGTGGGACCCAAGGTGCGGGAGCAGTTCACCCACGGCCTGGACCAGGTCCCCCCGGAGGCCACCCCCGCCATCCAGGCGGCAGGGGCCCTGCTGTCCTATCTGTATGAAACCCAAAAGACCGACCTGTCCTATTTGCAAACCCTCCGCTACTACTCTGCCGGGGGCTTTTTAGAGCTGGACCCGGTGGCCCGGCGGAACTTAGAGCTCACGGAAACCCTGCGGGGCAAGGAGAAGAAGGGCTCCCTGCTGTGGGTGCTGGACAAGACCAGAACCGCCATGGGCGGCCGCCTGCTGCGCAGCTGGCTGGAACGCCCCCTGCTGGACCCGGTGGCCATCTCCCGCCGCCTGGAGGCGGTGGGCTGGCTGGTGGACCACCCCGTGGAGCGGGAGGAGCTGGGCCAGGTGCTGCGGGAAATTACCGACCTGGAGCGCCTCATCTCCCGGGTGGTCTACGGCACCGCCGGGGCACGGGACCTGGTGTCCCTGGCCGCCGGTCTGGACAAGCTGCCGTTATTGCAGAACCTCCTGCCCGACCGGGCCCCCACCCTGCTGGCCAAGGTGCGGGGGGAACTGGCCGGCCTGCCGGAGCTCACCGGCCTCATCGGCCGGGCCATCGTGGACGAGCCGCCCTTCTCCGTGCGGGAGGGGGGGCTGATCCGGGACGGCTACCACCCGGACGTGGACGGGCTGCGGGAGATCCTCACGGACACCAAGGGGGTCATCGCCAAGTTAGAGGCGGCGGAGAAGGAAAAGACCGGCATCAAGTCCCTGAAAGTGGGCTTCAACAAGGTCTTTGGCTATTACATCGAGGTCTCCAAGTCCTACTACGACCAGGTCCCCGACCACTACATCCGCAAGCAGACCCTGGTCAACTGCGAGCGCTACATCACCCAGGAACTCAAGGACATGGAGCACACCATCCTCTCCGCCCAGGACCGGATCGTGGCCCTGGAGTATCAGCTCTTCTGCCAGGTCCGGGACGCGGCGGCGGCCCAGGCCCCCCGCATCCAGGAGATCGCCGGGGCGGTGGCCCAGACCGACGTGCTCACCTCCTTCGCCGCCGTGGCGGCGGAGAACAACTACTGTATGCCCCGGGTGGACAACTCCGACAAGTTAGAGATCACCGAAGGCCGCCACCCGGTGGTGGAGAAGATGCGCCGGGACATCCTCTTTGTCCCCAACGACACCTATATGGACAACAAGGACCATCTGGCGGCCATCATCACCGGCCCCAACATGGCGGGCAAGTCCACCTACATGCGCCAGGTGGCCCTGATGGTCCTCATGGCCCAGATGGGCTCCTTCGTCCCTGCCCGGTCGGCCCGCATCGGGGTGGTGGACCGGATTTTTACCCGCATCGGGGCCTCCGACGACCTGGCCGGGGGCCAGTCCACCTTCATGGTGGAGATGTCCGAGGTGGCGGAGCTTCTCAAGCACGCCACCAGCCGGAGCCTGCTGATCTTGGACGAGATCGGCCGGGGGACCTCCACCTATGACGGCATGGCCATCGCCCGGGCGGTGCTGGAGTGGTGCGCCGACCCCAAGCGCCTGGGGGCCAAGACCCTCTTTGCCACCCACTACCACGAGCTGACGGTGCTGGAGGGCCAGCTGCCGGGGGTGAAGAACTTCAACATCGCCGCCCGGAAGAAGAAGGACCAGATCATCTTCCTGCGGAAAATCGTCCCCGGCGGGGCCGACCAGAGCTACGGCATCGAGGTGGCGAGCCTTGCGGGCCTGCCCGCCAAGGTCATCCGCCGGGCCCGGGAGCTCCTGGCGGAGCTGGAGAGCCAGGAGGCCGCCCCCCGGCCCACCACGGCCCGGCAGGAGGAGCAGGTCTCCCTCACCGCCTTGGGAGAGGAGGAGGTGTTGGACATCCTCCGCAACACGCCGGTGGAGAGTTTGACGCCGTTGCAGGCGCTGAACCTCCTCAATGAGCTGAAGGAGAAGTTGTAACACCCAACGTGGGTGGCCCGGCCCCCACCGGGTGGGGAGGGCCGTGGAGGGTACCACCCTCCGGGCCCCCCGCGGGTAGCGGCCCCGCGCGGCAGCGCCCCCTTGCGGGCAGCAACCCCCCTGGGAGCGGGCCGCTCCCCTCCCGGTTTCCCCACACCCGTGGGGAAACAAAGTACCCGCGGCAGCGTACGCTGCCGACGGTTTTCAGGAGGTGTTTCTGATGCAGAAAATCGAAGTGCTCTCCCCCCACGTGGCCGACCTCATCGCCGCCGGCGAGGTGGTGGAACGCCCCGCCTCGGTGGTCAAGGAGCTGGTAGAAAACGCCGTGGACGCCGGCGCCCACACCGTCACCGTGGAGATCCAGCGGGGGGGCATGGCCATGATCCGGGTCACCGACGACGGCAGCGGCATCCCCGCCGATCAGTGCGCCACCGCCTTCCTCCGCCACGCCACCAGCAAGCTGCGCACCGCCCAGGACTTGGAGGCCATCGGCACCCTGGGCTTCCGGGGGGAGGCGTTGGCCGCCATTGCCGCCGTGGCCCGGGTGGAGCTCTTCACCCGCACCGCCCAGGAGGACCTGGGCACCACCCTGACCATCGAGGGGGGAGAGCTGGTCAGCCAGGAGCCCGCCGGCTGCCCCCTGGGCACCACCTTCGTGGTCCGGGACCTCTTTTACAACACCCCCGCCCGGCTGAAATTCATGAAGCGGGACGCCGCCGAGGGGGCCGCCGTCTTTGCCCTGGTGCAGAAGCTGGCCCTCTCCCACCCCCAGGTCTCCCTGCGCTTCGTCCGGGACGGGCGGCAGGAGCTGATGACCCCCGGGGACGGCCAATTAAAATCCGCCCTCTATGGAGTCCTGGGCCGGGACATGGCCCTGGGCTACACCCCCGTCCAGGGGGAGGGGGAGGAGGTGACGGTCACCGGCTTTGTCACCCTGCCCGCCTGCTGCCGGGGCAGCCGGACCTATCAGCACTTCTTTGTCAACGGCCGGCCGGTGAAGTCCAAGCTCCTCATGGCCGCCTTGGAGCGGGCCTATGAGAACCAGAAGATGGTGGGGAAGTTCCCCGGCTGCGTCCTCAAGGTCCAGGTGAAGGCCAACGCCGTGGACGTGAACGTCCACCCGGCCAAGACCGAGGTAAAATTCCTCTCCGAGCGCAAGGTCTTTGACGGGGTCTACTACGCCGTCCTGTCCGCCCTGCAAGGACAGATGGACCACCCCGCCATGACCCTGGAGGCCAGACCCCAGCCTAAGCCGCAAGGAAAACCCCAGCCGGCCCCCGTCTCCCGGCCCACCCTCCGGGAGCCCGCCTCCGCCGCCCTGCTGCGGCCAATGGCCAAGCCGGCGTACACCTTTTCCGACCGGTTTCCCACAGACCTTTCCCCAGGAAGCGCCGGTTTATCCACCGCTTCGGGGGAAAATGTGGACAAACCGGTGGAAAATGTTGAAAAACCCCGCCGGACACCCCCCACCCCCCCGCGTACACCTTTCTCCCC
>DXEA01000013.1 GCA_019115225.1 Candidatus Evtepia faecigallinarum | reverse complement strand
TGGGCAACGCCCACGACTGCTGCCCCATCGAGGGCAACGGCAACGATCTGGAGATCGGCTTTAACAACAAATACATGATGGACGCCCTGAAGGCGGCCTCCCGGGACAAGGTGACCCTGGAACTGTCCAGCCCCATTACTCCCTGTATTATCGTGCCGGCAGAGGGAGAAGAAAACTTCCTTTTCATGGTATTGCCAGTCCGGCTGAAAGCCGACTTCTGATCAAATTTTTCCACACTGGTGTGGAAAGTATAGAGCCACCAAACGTGGGTGGGGGCGTTGGAGGGTGGTACCCTCCACCGGCCCCCCCCACCCGGTGGGGTCCGGGTCACCCCGCGGCAGCGCCTCCGGCGCACGCCCCCCGCGCGGGCAGCGCCCCCCTCGGAGGGCGGCAACCCTCCACCCCAACAAGGAGTTGTAATTCATGGAAAGACAGTTGGTTTCCATCCAAACCGAATACATCAAGCTGGAAGCCCTGCTGAAGCTGGCCAACCTGGTCTCCAGCGGCGGCGAGGCCAAGGTCCTCATCCAGGAGGGCCAGGCCGCCGTCAATGGAGAGGTCTGCCTCATGCGGGGCAAAAAGCTGCGGCCGGGGGACCTGGTGACCTTCCGGGGCCGGGAAGTGCTGGTGCAATGAGGGTCTGCGACCTGGCCCTGGACGGCTTTCGCAACTACGAGGACTTCTCCGTCTCCTTCGCCCCGGGGGTGAACGTGATCTGGGGGGAGAACGCCCAGGGAAAGACCAACCTGTTGGAGGCCATCGGCTTTCTGGCCGGGGCCCGGTCCCACCGGGCCCGTGGGGACAAGGAGCTCATCTCCTTCCAGCGGGACCAGGGGACCATCACAGCAAAGGTGGAGAGCCGGGGGAGAGAGTTTCTCATCGAGGCCCAGCTTTTTCGCCGGGCAAGGCGGAAGCTCTTTGTGAACCATGTGAAGCTGAAAACCGCTGGGGAGCTGGCGGGGATCGTCCAGACCGTCCTGTTCTGCCCGGAGGACCTGGCCCTCATCAAGTCCGGGGCGGCGGAGCGGCGGGCCTTTCTGGACCACGCCATCTGTCAGCTCCGGCCCCGGTATGCCGAGGCGTTGTCCCAGTACCACAAGCTGCTGGACCACAAGACGCGGATCTTGCGGGACTGGGAGAAAAACCCCGGCCTTTTGCAGGTGCTGGAGGACTTCAACGAGGCCATGGCCCGGGCCGGGGCCCTGGTCATCCACTACCGGGCCCATTTTGTCCAAAAGCTGGCCCGGCGGGCCGCCGCCATCCAGCGGGAATTCTCCGGGACCCGGGAGGAGCTGGGCCTGACCTACCACACCGTCTCCACCGTCCGGGACCCCTTGGGGCAGACGGTGGCCATCTATGAAGACCTGCGGGAGCACCAGGAGAGCCACGCCCGGGCAGAATTAGAGGCCCGCTCCTGCCTCTCCGGCCCCCACAAGGATGACCTGGTGGCCGTCATCAACGGGCAAAGTGCCCGGCAGTTTGCCTCCCAGGGCCAGACCCGCACCGCCGCCCTGTCTCTCAAGCTGGCGGAACGGGAGCTGTTTCAGGACGACACCGGCCAGTGGCCCGTGCTGCTGCTGGACGACGTACTGTCCGAGCTGGACCAGAAACGGCAGGACTTCGTCTTAGGGCGCATCCAGGGGGGCCAGGTGTTCATCACCGGCTGCCAGGCCCCGGCGGGGGACTTTCCCCAGGGAAAGGTTCTGCAGATCGCCCAGGGAAGGCTGTGTACCGGGCCGAACGGAAACTATTTTTGAAAATTCCCCGGAAATCCGCCCCCTTCGCGCAGGGGCCGGGGTATGCTAAAGAAGGAGGAAGTCCATGTATCTGCACATCGGCGCCTCGGTGGTCCTGCCCCAGGGGGACGTGGTGGGGATCTTTGACCTGGACAACACCACCTCCTCCCGCATCACCCGGGACTTTCTGGCCAAAGCCCAGCGGGAGGGCCGGGTGATCACCGCCGGGGAGGATCTGCCCAAATCCTTCCTCCTGTGCCGGGACCGGGCCGGCGGACAAACCATCTATCTCTCCCAGCTCTCCACCGCCACCCTGCTCAGACGCATGGAGTCCGGCGGGCTGGAGCCGGGTTCATTCATCCCTTCCACAACGCTCGCTTTGGAGGTTTAATCCCATGGATCAGTTGGAACATCAGTTAGAAAACAAGAATCCCACTTTAGTGGAACATGAATACGGCGCCTCGGAGATCCAGGTCTTAGAGGGCCTGGAGGCCGTGCGCAAGCGGCCGGGCATGTACATCGGCTCCACCTCCTCCAGCGGCCTGCACCACCTGGTCTATGAGATCGTGGACAACGCCATCGACGAGGCCCTGGCCGGTTACTGCACCGAGATCCAGGTGGGCATCGAGCCGGGCAACGTCATCACCGTCGTGGACAACGGCCGGGGCATCCCCGTGGACATCCAGCAGCAGACGGGCAAGCCCGCCCTGGAAGTGGTCTTTACCATCCTCCACGCCGGCGGCAAGTTCGGCGGCGGGGGCTATAAGGTCTCCGGCGGCCTGCACGGCGTGGGCGCGTCCGTGGTCAACGCCCTCTCCCAGTGGCTGGAGGTGCGGGTGTACAAGGACGGGAAGATCTATGAGATGAAGTTCTCCCGGGGCCAGGTGACCCAGCCTATGAAGATCGTGGGCACCACCGACAAGACGGGCACGGAGGTGGTCTTCCAGCCCGACCCGGAGATGTTCACCGAGACCACCGAGTATGACTACGACATCCTCCACACCCGGATGCGGGAGGAGGCCTTCCTCAACGCGGGCCTCACCATCACCATCGCCGACCGGCGGGGGGAGGAGGAGGTCTCCCACACCATGTGCTATGAGGGGGGCATCCGGGAGTTCGTCACCTATATCAACCGCAACAAGACCCCCATCCACGAGGGCGTCATCTACATGGCCGGCAGCCGGGAGGACGCCATGGCGGAGGTCTCCCTGCAATACAACGACAGCTACAACGAGATCATCGTCTCCTTTGCCAACAACGTCCACACCCCCGAGGGGGGGATGCACGAGGAGGGCTTCAAGCGGGCCCTCACCAACACCCTCAACGCCTACGGGCGGAAGATGAAGATCCTCAAGGACGACGAGAAGGTCACCGGCGAGGACTGCCGGGAGGGCCTGACCTGCGTCATTTCCGTCAAGCTCACCGAGGCCCAGTTCGAGGGCCAGACCAAGGCCAAGCTGGGTAACAGCGAGATCCGTACCCTGGTCAACGCCATCGTCTCGGAAAAGTTAGAGGAGTTCTTGGAGGAAAACCCCGCCGTGGGCAAGGCCATTCTGGAAAAGGCCCTCACCGCCTCCCGGGCCCGGGAGGCCGCCCGGAAGGCCCGGGAATCCGTCCGGCGCAAGACCGGCCTGGAGTCCGGCCAGATGCCCGACAAGCTGCGGGACTGCAATGAGCGGGACCCGGCGCTGACGGAAATCTACATCGTGGAGGGCGACTCCGCCGGGGGCTCTGCCACCCAGGGCCGGGACTCCCGCTTCCAGGCCATCCTGCCCCTGTGGGGCAAGATGCTCAACGTGGAAAAGGCCCGGGCGGACAAGGTCTACGGCAACGACAAGCTCAGCCCCGTCATCACCGCCCTGGGGGCGGGCATCGGGGAGGAGTTCAACCCCGACAAGCTCCGCTACCACAAAATCGTCATCATGGCCGACGCCGACGTGGACGGGGCCCACATCCGCACCCTGCTGCTGACCTTCTTCTTCCGCTTCATGCGGCCTCTCATCGAGCAGGGGTATGTGTACTCCGCCGTGCCCCCCCTGTATAAGCTCACCCGGGGCAAGCAGCAGCGGGTGGCCTATTCCGACAAGGAGCGGGACAAAATCTCCGCCGAGATGCGGGGGGACAACCCCAACGCCAAGGTGGAGATCAGCCGCTTCAAGGGCTTAGGCGAGATGGACCCCCACGAGCTGTGGGAGACCACCATGAACCCCGAGACCCGCACCCTGCGGCGGATCACCCTGGAGGACGCGGTGAAGGCGGATGAGATCTTTACCGTCCTCATGGGGGAAAAGGTGGAGCCCCGGAAGGAGTTCATTGAGGCCAATGCCAAGTATGTGGTGAACCTGGATATCTGAGAGGCATGTTTTCCACAGCGGTGTGGAGAGAGATGCGGCAGGGCGCTGCCGCGGGGTGACCCGGACCCCACCGGGTGGGGGGCCTATGGAGGGTGCCACCCTCCCCAGCCTCCTCACCTGGTGAGGGTCCGCGCCCCTCAAAAAAACCAAAAGTATTTGGAAAGAAGAATCCTATGCTATTCCACTCTGTCTCATTCCTCATCGCCGCCGCCCTGCTGCCCCCTCTGGTGCTCATCCTGGCGGTCTACCTCCTGGACAAGCAGGAGAGGGAGCCCGCCCCCCTGCTGTGGGGCCTGTTCTTCCGGGGCGTGCTGGCCATGGTGCCCATTCTGGTGCTGGAGCTGGTGGCCACCCAGTTTGTAGAGTTCTTCTACTGGCGGCCTATCGTCTACCTCTTTCTGTCCTACTTCGTCATCCCCGGCTTCATTGAAGAGGGGATCAAGTACCGTGTCCTGCGGCGCAGGGTGTGGCACGACCCCAACTTCAACTACCTCTTTGACGGGGTGGTCTATGCGGTCTTTGTCTCCCTGGGCTTTGCCGCGGTGGAGAACATCCTGTACGTCCTCACCTCGGGCTTTTCCACCGCCGTGGTCCGGGCCATCTTCTCCATCCCCGGCCATGCCATGTTCGGCATCGTCATGGGCATCCGGCTCAGCCAGGCCAAATGGGCCCAGCAGCACGGCCAGAGGGAACAGGAGGAGGCCGCCCTGCGAAAGGCCTGGCTGATGCCCGCCATCCTCCACGGCACCTACGATTTCCTCTTAGTCGCCTTCGGTTGGCTGTTCTACCTGTATTTCTTCCTTCTGGTGATCTATGTAGGCGCCTCCCTCTACCGCGCCGCCAAAACTGACGGCCCCATGAGAATATAAAAAAACAAAAGCCGCCAAAGGCGGCGAAAGCGTCGCAGACTTCCAGCGCCCGCAGGCGCTGGAACAAAATGAAATAAAATTTTTCCACGGACATGCGCCGGGGAAAAATTACCTCTCAGCCGCAAGTGTGCGGGCCCTCCGGGCCCGCGCGCGCAGTCGGCTGCAATCCCCCAATTTTTGAAGCCCAGCGCAGCGGGTTCAAAAATTCTTGTTTTTGGAGGTTTTTATGGCAAAGAACAAAGATTATCGGCCGGAGGATATTGCCTTCCCGGACCAGCACATTGTGGAGTCCGAGCTGATCAAGGAGATGAAGGACAGTTATATCGACTACGCCATGTCCGTCATCGTCAGCCGCGCCCTGCCCGACGTCCGCGACGGCCTCAAACCCGTCCACCGACGCATCCTCTACTCCATGTACGAAAGCGGCCTGACCTCCGACAAGCCTTTTAAAAAATCCGCCACCTGCGTCGGTGACGTTTTGGGCAAATACCACCCCCACGGCGACAGCTCCGTCTATGACGCCCTGGTCCGCCTGGCCCAGGACTTCTCCATGCGCTACCGCCTCATCGACGGCCACGGCAACTTCGGCTCCGTGGACGGCGACCCCCCCGCTGCCTACCGTTACACCGAGGCCCGCATGGCCAAAATGGCCGGGGAGATGCTCACCGACATCGAAAAGGAGACCGTGGACTGGGACCCCAACTTCGACGAGAGCCGGAAGGAACCGAGAGTCCTCCCCGCCCGCTTCCCCAACCTGCTGGTCAACGGCTCCTCCGGCATCGCCGTGGGCATGGCCACGAATATCCCTCCCCACAACCTGCGGGAGGTCATCGACGCCGCCGTGTGCGTGCTGGAAAACCCTGAGGCTGACCTGGCCGACCTGATGCAGTAC
>DXEA01000119.1 GCA_019115225.1 Candidatus Evtepia faecigallinarum | reverse complement strand
ATGGACAACTTAATGTCCGTTTTGGTGCTTCGTGTTTCTCTTACGTTGTTTAATTTACAAGGTGCACGCCGCTTTTCGCGGGGTGAGATGTATCTTAGCACATCTCGTTTTCGTTGTCAAGAAGAATTTTTCGTTTTTTCAAAACTTTTTCGTTCTTCCCGGCCTTTCGTTGCCCCGTCTCGCGACAGCTTTAATAGAATACCACACTCCATCCACAATGTCAAGCCTAAATTTTCAAATCTCCGAAATTTTTTCCACAGGGGCTTTCTCCCCCGGATTCCTTCGGCCCTCCCACAGCACATACACCATGGTATACAGTGCCATGATCCCCGACACCACCGGGGCCACGGTCCCCAGTATCCCCAGGTCCTGGGCGAAGTACCGGGCCGCCAGCCACACCAGGGGGATACGCAGGCACAGGGCACCGAAGGTACAGCTGACCATGGTCCACACCGTCTTGGACCGGCCATTGAGGTACCCGTTGAGACAGAACACAAAGGCCACCATGATATAATCATAGCTGCACGCCTGGAAGAAGGGCACCCCGGCAGCGATCACTCCGGCGTCGTCCGAGAACACCCCGATCATGGTCTCCGGGCTCACCTGTGCCCAGGTCCAGAAGGCGAAAGCCGCCGCCAGGGCAAAGGCCATCCCATACCACAGGGACCGCCGGGCCCGCTGGGGCTTCCCCGCCCCCATGTTCTGGGCCGTGATGGCCGCCAGGGCATTGGCAATGGAGGTGGCCGAGAGCATGGAGAACACATCGTACTTACTCCCGATGCCCACCACCGCCGCAGCGTAAACCCCGCAGCCGTTCATCACCGCCGCCAGATAGAGGAAGGAGATGCGCACCATCAGCTCCTGAAAGGAGATGGGCACCCCGATGCGGGCCAGCCGCCGGGCCATGGGCCAGGAGACCCGGAAGCTGGCCCGCTTGAAGTCAAAGAGGAACCGGTGCTTTTTCAGATACACCACCCCGATGACCATGCTCACCCCCTGGGCGATCACCGTGGCCAGGGCGGTCCCCCCGGCCCCCAGGCCCACGTATTTCACAAAAACGAAGTCCAGCACGATGTTCACCACGCAGGCCGCCCCCACAAAGCAGAGGGGGCGCACCGAGTCCCCATACCCCCGCAGCACGGCGCTGAGGGCATTGTACCCGCAGATGAACACGTTGCCCCAGGCGCAGATGGCCACATACTTCATGGTCTCGTCAAAGGAGGCCGCCGGCGTGTTGAGCAACCGGAGCAAGGGGGCCTCAAACAGCAGCATCAGGGCTGTGAGGAGCAGGGCAACAAAAAAGAACAAGGTCAGGGTGGTCCCGATGGCCTCCTTCACCTTATCCCACCGCTCCATGCCGGTATAGCGCCCGATGAGGATGGTGCCCCCCAGGGTCAGGCCGGTGACCAGGCTGGTGATGATCTGGGTGACCTGGGTGCCGGTGGACACCGCCGCCACGCTTTCCGCAGAGCAGTACTGCCCCACCACGAACAGGTCCACCGCCCCATACAGCGACTGGAGGATATTGGCCAGCAAAAAGGGCAGTGTGAAGGTCACAAGGGCCTTGAGCACACTGCCTTGGGTCAGTCTGTTCGTCCGTTCGTCCATGCTGCCATCTCCTTGTCTCGGGGTAGGATAACTTTTTTCGCATGGCGCTATTATATATACCTAACCCTACCTCCGTCAAGACAAAGTTCTGCCCCCTTCCCCCTGTGCCCCGGCCCGGATCTTCCCAACGCTGCCAAGCCCTTTCGCCCCCCTTCACTTTGCATTTCTTCCACACCTATGTTAAAATAAGGCCCATCTCCATGCTCCATGGAGCCTGTCCCTTCCGCACCTACCACAAAAGGAGACCGATCTATGAAATCCATCCTGCGACGCATCACTGCTCTGGGCCTGGCCCTCCTCCTGCTGGGCTCCACCGCCCTGGCTTCGGACGCCCTGGGCAGCAAGCTCTATGGCTACACGTTAGACATCTGTGACAACACCACGCTCACCAAGGAGGTCATGTGGAGTGCCTCCAAGTCCGACCTGCGCACGGAGAACTATGTGACCTACACCCCTTCCGGCAGCCTGTCCCCGGTGGTCAGCTATGGCAGCTATGTCCAGAGCAAGCAGACCGTCTACAGCATGGCCAAGGCCCTGGAGGCCGGCGGCCGCCGGGTCCTCAGCGGCATCAACGGGGACTACTTTGTCATGGCCACCGGCGATCCCCTGGGCATCGTGGTCACCGACGGGGTCCTGCGCTCCTCGGCTTCCTACCTCAACGCCCTGGGCTTCCTGCCCGACGGCTCGGCCATCATCGGCACCCCCAACCTGGACCTCACGGCCACCATGAAGGGGTATGACCTGAAAATCGCCGACATCAACAAGACCCGCACCGCCAATGGCTTTTACTTATTCACCGACGACTTCGGCACCACCACCACCAACACCCAGAAGGGCATCGACGTGATCCTGGTCCCCGACGGGGAGCTGACCATCGGCGGCACCGTCTCCTGCACCGTGGAGGAGGTCATCCAGGCCACCGGCGCCACCGCCATCCCCCAGGGCAAGTTCATCCTCTCCATCTCCAGCCTGGCCGGGGAGTGGCTCCAGGAGGTCATCGGCTCCCTCCAGCCGGGGGAGACGGTGGAGATCTCCATCTCCAGCGCCGACACCCGGTGGAATGAGGTGGAATACGCCGTGGGCGCCATGTACTGGATTCTGAAGGACGGGGTGGTGGACACCTCCATTTCCGACGGCGCCTCCGCCCCCCGCACCGCCGTGGGCATCAAGGCCGACGGCAGCGTCATCTTCTACACCATCGACGGCCGCCAGAGCGGCCTGAGCGTGGGGGCTACCATTCAAATGGTGGCCCAGCGGCTGAAGGAACTGGGCTGCGTCAACGCCGTGCTCATGGACGGGGGCGGCTCCACCACCTTAGTGTCCACCTATCCCGACTACGGCACCTCCTCCACCATCAACAGCCCCTCGGAGGGGACCCCCCGCTCGGTGACCAACGCCATCTTCCTTCTCTCCAACCTCAGCCCCACCGGCCAGCCCGGCTCCCTCTACGTCACCCCCAAGAGCCTCACCCTCCTGCCCGGGGCCTCCACCCAGTGCACCGTCTCTGCCATGGACACCGGCTGGTATCCCATGGACGAGCTGCCGGGGGATGTGACCTGGTCCTCGGCGGAGAACGCCGTCAGCGCCAGCGGGGTTTTTACCGCCCCCGCCACCCCCGGGGTGTACACCGTCACGGCGGAGAGCGGCGGGGTCACCGGCTCCACCAACATCACCGTTCTCCAGCCCGACGCCATCTATGTCACCAATGAGGCCACGGGGAAAAATGTCTCCTCCCTCACCCTCACCCCCGGCCAGCAGGTGAACCTGTCCGCCGCGGCCAGCTGCCGGACCATCGACCTGACCGGCGGGGACGACTGCTTCTCCTGGTCGGTGAGCGGGGACATCGGCACCATCACCCAGGACGGCCTCTTCACCGCCGGGGCCAACACCGCCTCGGGCACCATCAAGGTGGCCTGCGGCAGCTACGCCGTCACCATGGCCGTCACGGTGAACGCCCCCGACCAGTACACCCTCCTGCACGATTTTGAGGGGACCACCCCCGGCCTCACCGCCCAAAACGCCGCCCTGACCCTGGACGATGCCCAGGTGCAGTATGGCTCCCAGAGCCTGAAGGTGGCCTACCAGCCCGGCGCAACCCTCTCCACCCAGCAGACCCTTACGGAGACCGACCGCTACGTCTCCCTGTGGGTCTATGGCGACGGCTCCGGCGCGGCCCTCTCCGCCGCCTTCGCCTATGCCGACGGCACTCCTGTGACCCAGTCCCTGACCACCCTGAACTTCACCGGCTGGAAGCGGGTCACCGCCGCCGTCCCCGACAACGCCGTCACCTTCACCGGCCTGACCCTCACGGCTTCCGCGGCCGGCACCCTCTGGCTGGACCAGCTGGTGCTCTCCAACAGCAGCACCTGGGACGACACGCCCCCCACCCTCTCCCTCTCCGTCAGCGGCACGGCGGTCAGTGCCAAAATTTCCGACAACCTCCAAGGCACCCTGGCGGCCGGCCGGATGACCCTCTCCGTGGACGGCCAGAGCGTCCCCTTCTCCTGGGACGCCGCCTCAGGCACCCTCACGGCCACCCTGTCCGGCCTGGGCCAGAGCAGCCACCAGGTCACCGTCACCGCCGCCGACGCCTGCGGCAACCTGGCCCGGGACTCTGTGGCCCTCACCGGCTCTGCCGCCAACCCCTTTGGGGACATGGCAAACCACTGGGCCAAACCCTACACCACCCGGCTGAGTGAGCTGGGCATCATCACCGGCATCACCGACAGCCAGGGCACCAACTTCTACCCCAACCGGAACATCACCCGGGGGGACTTCGCCCTCATGGTCACCCGCTGGCTGGGGCTGGACCCCGACGACTACGCCGGCGTCACCCTGCCCTACACCGACACGGCAAGCATCCCCTCCTGGGACCTCAACGCCGTCAAGGCCCTCTATGACTTAGGGCTCATGCAGGGCAGCCAGGCCAGCGACGGCACCCTGAAAGCCAACGCCCGCGCCTCCATCACCCGGGCCGAGGCCATGACCATCCTGGGCCGCCTGACCCCCAAGGGCTATGCCCCCGCCAATCTCACCGCCTTTGCCGACACCGGCAGCATCCCCACCTGGGCCTACAGCCATGTGGCCACCCTGGTGGGTCTGGAGGTGGTGGGGGGCTCCAACGGCCAGCTGCGGCCCAACTCCTCCGTCACCCGGGGGGAGGTGGCCAAGATGCTCTTTACCCTCTGGTGAGGGAAAGGTGACAAAAAGACTCCTTTTTCCCGCGTTTTCCTGGAAAAAAGCCCTTGCAAATGGACCCATAGTGTGGTATCATTCACTGTAATCAGTTTTTCTGTCAATCTGAAGAAAGCCTTGCGCGGCCTGCCCCAGGCCCTGCGGGGGAAAGGATTTATTCTTATGGCTACTACCATTGTCTCTGTCATTCAGGTGCTGGCCGGGGCTGTGCTCATCCTCTTCGTGCTGGGCCAGTCGGGCAAACACTCCGGCCTGGGCATGATCTCCGGCGCCAGCGACTCCTTCCTGTCCAAGAACAAGGCCAAGTCCGCCGACGCCAAGCTGGCAAAGTGGACCAAGTGGGTCGCCATTGTCTTTATCGTGCTGACTTTGGCCCTGAGCTGCCTGTAACCATCGCCTTCCAAAATGCCCTTCCTGCCCGGAGGGGCATTTTGCGTTTATTTTTAACTCTCCCTGTATGAGGTGACCGCCAATGAATCGAGAAGAAGCCTTCAAAATGCTGGACCAAATGGCCAAGGGGATCGCGGAGATGTTCGGCTCCAACTGCGAGACCATCATCCACGACCTGGCCGACCCCCTCCACCCGGTGCTGGCCATCTACAACGGCCACGTCTCCGGCCGCTCGGTGGGCTCCACCCTGGACGTGACGGGGTTGGAGCAAGACCTGTATCTGGACACCGACGTGGTCAACCTTCTGGCTGTGACCCCCAGCGGGCAGCAGACCAAGAGCTCCACCTTTTCCATCAAGGGGGAGGACTACCACCTGGGCTTCGGCATCAACTATGACTTTACCCCCCTGGCCTATGCCAACCGGGTCCTGCTGGACCTGATGCACACGGAGGTGGACTTCCACAGTGCCCTCTACAAGCCCAGGGACGCCGGCATCAGCGACCTGTTCGACGGGGCCCTGCTGCGGGTGGGCAAGCCCGCCCGGGAGATGAACAAGGCCGACCGGCTGCGGGTGATCGAATACCTGAAAAACATGGATGCCTTCTCCTACCGGCGGGCGGTGCCCTATGTGGCCGCCCATCTGGGGGTCTCCCGCTATACCATTTATAAGTATCTGGACGAGGTCAACGCCAGAGAGGCCGCCGGCAAGGAGGACCCCCCGGCGGAAGAGGAGGAGGTCTGAGATGCACCGTCAAATCATCGAAGAAACTGTCTGCCGCCAGGAAGCTCTGCTCCTGGCGGCTGTCCAACGTCTGGTGCCCATTGAGAGCACCCTGGGCAAGGCCCAGCCCGGCCAGCCCTTCGGCCCCGGCCCCGCCGCCGCCCTGGAGGAATTCCTCGCCATCGCCCGGGAGTGGGGCCTGACCACGGAGAACCATGAGGGCTATGTGGGCACCGCCGACCTCAACGGCGGGGACACCGCCCTGCACATCCTGGGCCACCTGGACGTGGTGGACGCGGGAGAGGGCTGGACCGTCACCGAAGCCTTTGTGCCCAAGGTGGCAGACGGGATGCTCTACGGCCGGGGCGTCAGCGACGACAAGGGGCCGCTGCTGGCCGCCCTGCTGGCCATGAAGGTGGTCAAGGATTTGGGAACTCCCCTGACCCGCAACGTCCGCCTCATCGCCGGCACCGACGAGGAGACCGGCTTCCGGGACATCAAGTGGTACTTTGCCCGCCACCCCTATGCCCCCCACACCATCTCCCCCGATGCCGACTTCCCCATCATCAACATCGAAAAGGGCCACTATCAGCCCACCTTCCAGGCCGCGTGGCCGGCGGAGACTTCCCTGCCCCGGGTGACCTCCTTCACCGGCGGCACCCGGCTGAACATGGTCCCCCCCACCGCCCGGGCCCTGGTGGCGGGTCTCTCCCTGGAGCAGGTTCAGGCTGCGGCGGATGCCCTGGGGCTGGAGGAGGAGATCTCCTTCACCTGGTGCCAGGAGGGGCAGGAGATTGCCATCCAGTGTAACGGCCAGAATGCCCACGGCTCCACCCCCGCCCACGGGCACAACGCCCAGACCGCCCTGCTGGCCCTGCTGGCAAAGCTCCCCCTGGCCGGCTGCCCCTCCACCCGGGCCATCCGGGCCCTGGCCGCCCGCTTCCCCCACGGGGACCACGGGGGCAAGGCCCTGGGCATCGCCCAGCGGGATGACCTGTCCGGGGAGCTCACCCTGGCCTTCACCATGCTCACCCTCACGGACACCGGCTGTCAGGGACGCTTCGACAGCCGCACGCCCCTGTGCGGCACGGCGGAGAACATCTGTATCCCCGCTCAAAAGGCCCTGGCTACCGACGGCTTCACCCTCACCGGGGAGCTGGAGCCCCCCCACCATGTCCCCGCCGGCGACCCCTTCCTCCAGGTCCTGGCCCGGGCCTATGAGACCTACACCGGCCAGAAGAGCCAGTGCCTGGCCATGGGGGGCGGCACCTATGTCCACGACATCCCCGGCGGGGTGGCTTTCGGGCCCTGTATGCCGGGGTTCGACTCCCACCTCCACGGGGCGGACGAGCGCATCCCCGTGGCCGACCTGCTCACCACCGCGAAGATCTATGCCCAGGTGATCCTGGACCTTTGTACCTGAGGAGGCACCATGGCAAAACACCTGGAACTCTTCCTCACTTTCGCCCGCATCAGCGCCAGCTGCTTTGGCGGGGGCTATGCCATGCTCCCCTTCTTCCAGCGGGAGCTGGTGCGGAAAAAGCACTGGCTCACCGATGAGGAGCTGCTGGACATGACCGCCGTGGCCCAGTGCACCCCCGGGGTCATCGCCGTCAACACCGCCACCTTCTGCGGCTACCGCACCCGGGGCATCCCCGGAGCCCTGTGGGCCACCCTTGGCATCTTAGTGCCCCCCATGATCATCGTCACCATCATCTCCGCCTTCTTCTGGACCTTTGCCGAATACCCCTGGGTCCAGCACGCCCTGGCGGGGGTGCGGGCCTGCGTGTGCGCGCTCATCATCAGCAGCACCATCCGGCTCTACCGGAAGGCCATCCTGGATGTGCCCACCTTCCTGGTCTTTCTGGCCGTCCTGCTGCTGGCGGCCTTTGTGGGGCTCTCCCCGGCCATCCTGGTGATCGGCGCCGGCGTGTTCGGCCTGGTGTGGCAGCGCATCCGGGGGATGAGAAAGGGGGAGAGACCGTGATCCTGCTCCAGCTGTACTGGGAGTTCTTCCTGGTGGGTCTGTTCTCCATGGGCGGGGGCATGGCCACCGTCCCCTTCCTCTTCGACCTGGCCGAGCGCACGGGCTGGTTCACCCACGCAGACCTGACCACCATGATCGCCATTTCCGAGGCCACCCCCGGCCCCATCGGCATCAACATGGCCACCTATGTGGGCTATGTCTCCGCCGGGGTCCCCGGCAGCATCATCGCCCCCATCGGCCTGTCCACCCCGGCGGTGGTCAGCATTCTGCTGGTGTCCAAAATCCTCAATACCATCTGGGACAACCCCAAGGTCAAGGGCCTGTTCTATGCCCTGCGGCCGGCCTCGGTGGGCCTCATCGGGGCGGCGGCCCTGTCGGTGTGCGCCGTGTCCCTGTTCAGCCTGGAGGGAGGGCTGGTCCTCCACTGGCCCTCCATCGTGCTCTTTGCCGTCATGCTGGCCGCCATGAACCTGCCCCGGCTCAAGGAGCTCCCCTCCATCCTCTACATTGCCATCGCCGCCGTCATCGGCGTCCTGTTCAAAATGGTAGACTGAAAAAAATCACCTCTGCGGGAAGCAGAGGTGATTTTTTTGCGGTATTATCGTTGGGTCAGGGCAGTTCCTCCGGGCCCTGGGGCCGGTCATCCTGCTCCTCCAGCTGCTGCCGGGCCCGGGCGGCCTCCTGGAGGAAGAGCATCCCGCCCAGGGAGGTATAGGGGACCACATACAGGTCCATGATCCCATAGGTCAGCTGGGAGAGGAAGAACCAGAGCAGATAGCTCAGGCGGAAGGTGAAGAAGGCTTTCCGCACCCCTCTGGCGCTCAGCAGCCCCCGGTAGAAGGTCTGGCCCAGGGTGTACTCCGGGTGGGCGCACAGGCAGTAGCGCACCGGCAGAAAGACACTGTGCAGCCAGAAGGTAAACAGCGCCGCCGCGATGGCCAGCACCGTGGCCCCCAGCTGCAGCAGGGAGCTGGCGGTGGTGTAGGCCTGCACGGAGGGGGTGGTGGTGTAGAAGAGGTAGAACAGGTACAGGCTGGGGATCATGGCCACCAGGCCGGCCCCCCGCACCAGGATGCCCAGCACGAACTCCACCACCCAGGCCTTCCCCAGCCGCCGGGGCTGGGTGAACCACTGAAAGACCTGTTTCACCGTCTGGTGCTGGCCCCGCATCACGTTCCAATAGCCCTCCATGGCCCCCAGGCGCAGGGGGGCCAGAAGGAGAAAGCTCACCGCCCCCATGAGCACAAAGCGGATGATCTGCTCATAGGACAGGGGGACGGCCAGGATCATCTGGGTCAGGTCCATGCGGAAGAGGAGGCTCACCCCCTCCTGGTTCCAATAGATGCCGCTGGCGGTGTCGCTGTACTGGTTCAGGTCCATGAGGCCATAGGTCAGGGTGGCCCCCAGCAGGTAGCGCAGGCCGTACAGGGCCACCGACACGCTCACCAGCAGCAGGGACAGGCGCATGCACAGGGGGTGGAGCATCAGGCGCTTGGCCACAATCTTCATCCCCCGCCGGGGGGGCATCCGTGTTTTGATCGTATCCATGGCGTTTCCCCTCCTCACAGGCCGTACTGGGCAGCGTCCTCAGGGCTGACCAGGACCACCTTGTCCCGGCTGCGGTAGACGCTGGTACTCTCCAGCTTGGTGTCCTTCAGCTGGCCGTTTTCATACAGGTTGCGGTAGACGTTCACCGTGTAGCCCGTGTAGGGGGTGACGCTGACCTTGGTGGAGCCGGCAGGCAGGCTGCTGTCCACCTTGTAGACCGTGTTGTAGCCGGTGCTGCCCACCACCTGGTTGGTCATCTCCACGGTGATGTTGTCGCTCTTGGTGCCCAGGATGTTCACCGTCAGGGTCCGGCCCGACACCGTGCCCACCACCTTCACCGGGAAGGGGGTGTCGTTCTTGAACCGGAAATCCTTCACCCCATAGTAGACCGTGGCATCCATGCCGTCGGGGACATAGCGGGTGATATAGCCGTGGGGATAGCGCTCCACGATCTCCAGGTTGGCCCGCAGGGTGGCCAGATAGATGGTGGAGGAACCCTGGCAGACGCCGCCGCCGGTCTCCTGGACGGTCTCGCCCCCCACATAGGCGGGGGCGGGCAAAAAGCCCCGGGCAGAGGTCCGCCGGCCCACGGTGCCGTTGTAGGAAAACTCCTCCCCGGGCATGAGGACGGTGCCGCTGAAATACTGGGCCGCCAGCCGGATGTTCTCCACCCGGTTGCTGCTGCCGGAGATGTTGGTGGTGCAGGAGCCCAGCACATCCTGGTACAGCTTGGGGGTCAGGTCCTCCACGGTGACGGAGGGCTGGGTGATGTCCAGGGGATAGGTCTCGGTGGCCCCCCAGTCCAGCCCGTCAAAAAAGGTCTGGGCCGCTGCCGGGTCAAAGGTCAGGCCCGTGTGGTCGGTCTGAAAGACCTTGGCCTGCTTGTCGAACTCGGCGTCCTGGACCTGGCGCTCCACCTGGCTGAGAACCTGGGTCATGTCCAGAGTCTGGGGGAGCAGCTGCTCCAGCTGGATGGTGAACTGGGGCTCGGCCCCCTCTAAGGTCACCATCTCGTCCCGGCCCAGATAGTCAAAGACCTGGGCCTTGATGGCCTCCCGGTCCACCCGGTTGCCCGGCTGGCCCTGGGTGAGGGTGAGCTGGGTCTCGTCACTCTCCCAGGTGGGCTCCACGGGCTCCCGGCCCAGGGTCTCCTCCACCTGGTCGAGGATGCTGTCCAGGCTCTCCCCGTCCCGATAGGCGGGCAGCACCGGGGTGTCCTGGAACAGGCCCTGGAGATACCGCCCTCCCCGCAGGGGGAAGGGCAGGGTGTTGCCCACCTGCCAGGCCCGCTCCACCGAGGCCGCCGGGTCGGTGACCACGCTGGACAGGGGCACCTGCACGGCCAGCTCCTCCCCCTGGGCCGTGGTGACCAGAAAGGCCACCCCCCGGCTCTCATCGGGGGTCTTGCCCTGCTCGGCCTTTTCCAGGGCCGCCTGGGCCTGGGGAATGGTCAGCCCCCCCAGGGAGACCCCGTCCACGGTGACGTGGGGGAAGATCCGTCCCTGGCTGCCCATGCCGCACAGGAACACGTAGCCCCCCACCACCAGTGCCGCCGCCAGGCAGCACAGC
>DXEA01000012.1 GCA_019115225.1 Candidatus Evtepia faecigallinarum | reverse complement strand
GTGGGCACCCTCACCGTCCAGGTGGACGGCCAGCCCCGGCAGACCATTGACCTGGTGGCCCGGGAGGGGGTGGACCGGCTGACCCTGTGGCAGGTCTATGGCGCCATGCTCACCCGCCTGTTCTGCGGCGGATGAGGCACAGACGGAAGTCCGGCAAAACCGGGCTTCCGTCTTTTGCTCTCCCGCCCGGGCTCAGGACAGGAGCATCATAAACGTGGTCACGGTACTCATCAGGTTTTGCAGATATTCTACCATTTCCCGGACCATTTTTCCAGTGGGGCTTTTCTCCATGGCCCGAAGGGTCTGCTTCATCTGCGTCTGCTCAAAGGCGGAGAAGTAGGGTTTGAGGCTCTTGCCTAGGTCCAGCAGGATCACCAGGATGGCGGTCTCCTCCCCGGCCTGCCCCGGCCCCAGCAGTTCCTCCCGCATCCGGGCCACCACCTGGGCCACCGCCTCCCGGCAGGGCAGGAAGCCCTGCTTGCCCTTCAGCAGCCCCGTCTTCACCGGCTGGGCCAGGTCCAGGCTCACCAGGCTGGCCCCGATGGCCGTCTGCAGGGCGTTGAGCCGGGTGTCGGTGGCGGCGTAGGTGTAGTCCCGCAGGAGCTTTTCCGTCTTGCAGGTCCCCCCGGCCTCCACCAGGTAGTCATACAAGGGGCGCAGATGGGCCTGCTCCGCCGGCAGGGGGGCGGTCACGGTGACGGTTTTCCGGTCCAGCTGTGCGCAGCTGGCCAGCCGCAGCTCCAACAGGGCGGCGGCCACCAGGCACACCCGTCTCTCGGTGTTCAGGCCGCCGATGGACCCCTTATCGTTGGCCCCGCAGAGAAAATATCCTTGACTGATGGTCAGATCCTTCATGGTGTCCCTCCGATCTTGTTCTGGCGAGGGCGCTGCCCTCATGCCTTACAGGATACGGCATTTTCCCTCGTTGTCAAGCCCCAGTTTTCCTGCCCCAAACCGCCGCCGCGCCCCGGGAAGGTCTCCCGGGGCGCGGTTTTCAGGGCGGGCTTTCTCTCACTGGGTCTGAGGCCGGGGGGCACCCGGCACAGGCAGGGCCTGTTGACGGAAAACCGACAGGACGAAGCCCAGCAGGGCCAGGTCCACCACTGCCCCGCCGCAGGTGAAGAACAGGGGCACACCGCTGCCCCAGAAGGGCAGGCCCAGGAGGACCACCAGTCCCCCCAAAACCAGCCGCAGCGTCATGGGGCCCAGCACCGCCAGGGCCACCAGGCGGCCAATCTGGTTCTTCTGCCCCAGGCACTTTACCAGCAGCCAGCCCAGCAGAAGTCCCAAGGCGGCCACGATGCCCAACGCCGGCAGCCAACCCAGCTTGGTCGTCACCGTCACCAGGAAGTAGGCCCGCCCGGCTTCCGCCACGGTCAGTTCGTAGGGATACGCACGGCCCCACGCGCCCTGGCCCATCCACTGAGCGCCCTGGAGGGCCTGCTGGAGGGCCGTACCCAGAAAGCCCATCCCGTCCGGGTCCCGGCTGGGCCAGAAGGCCACGAGAAAACGTTCGTGCAGATAGGCATTTTGGGTAAAGAGGAATCCCAGTGCCACCGCAAACGCACCCAGAGCGATGATCGCTGCTGCCATCGTCCGCTTTTTTCCCCAGCCAAACCAATCCAGCCATGCCAGAACCAGCAAGAGGGCCAGACAGACAAAGGTTACAAAAATCAATTCCCCATTCTGCATGGATAGGATCATCCCCAGGAGCATGGCCCCTAAGTACAAGAACGCAGCCAGCAGGCTCTTCCCTCCCCTGCCCCGCCAGGGCAGCAGCCACAGCATAAAGGCCACCGGCATACAGAAGGTATACACCCGCCCCACATACAGCAGCATCCCCCATTGATACTGGAAGGGGGGAAACCCATTCATCCACAGGCCCAGCAGCCACAGCAGCGCCAGCGCTGCCAGCGACACCCCCTTGCCATGGCGGTACAGCCAGGTGTAGTCCAGCAGATAGGTCCCCACGAGGGCAGCCGCCCCCAGGCACAGCAGGAACAGCACATCCGCCACCGCATATCCCCCTTCGCCCCATCCATTGGTCAGCCACAGCCGCAGGGCCGCCCCTGCCCCCGCCAGCACCAGGGCCGCCACCACCAGCCCCCACTGGGGCTTGGGCCGGTGGACTTCATCCAACGACTGGCCAAGGAGCACCGGGTCCCCCATCTGCCGCACGGCCTCCTGCTGGGCCTCCTCCTCGGTCATGCCCTGGGACAGGCAGTCGTCCCGCTGGTCCAGCAGGTGGGTCTCCAGCTCGGCGAGCAACTGGGGCCGGGCCCGCTTCCAGCGGATCTGCTCCCCCACTTGCCGCAAATAATCTTGCAGGCGGTCAGGCATAGCCCTCCCCTCCTCTCAAAATCTTCTCCATGGCGTGGGCGTAGGTGTGCCACGCCTCCTCTTTCTCTGCCAGCTGCCTGCGGCCCTGGTCGGTCAGATGATAGTACCGCCGGGGACGGGTGGACCCCGCCGTTTCCTCCCAGGAGGTGATCCACCCCTTCTGCTCCAGGGTGTGCAGGAGGGGGTACAGGGTCCCCGAGCGCAGTTCAAAGACGTTTTCCGACCGGCGGCGGAGCTCGTCTACCATCTGATAGCCGTACTTGTCTCCCTCCTCCAATAACTTCATCACCAGCAGGGCGGTGCTGCCGGTGAGCAGGCTTTTGTCCACGGGCATGGTCCTCACTCCTTTATGTAGGTTATCTACATTATATGTCGATTATCTACCTATGTCAAGAGCCCTCTCCCCCGCCTTGACTTTTCTCCCGCAACTCTTTACAATAAAGACCGATTTTGCAGCAGACTGAGAGGACATCGTTTGGATATGGATATGATCTATTTTGACCACGCCGCCACCACGGCGGTCCTCCCCGAGGCCGCCCAGGCGGCCCTGGAGACCATGACCGCGGGCTTTGGCAACCCCTCCTCCCTCTACCGCCTGGGGACCCAGGCCGCCAAGCACCTGGCCGGCCACCGCACCCAGGTGGCCCAGGCCCTGGGGTGCAAGGCCGAGGAGGTCTATTTCACCTCCGGCGGCACCGAGGGGGACAACTGGGCCATCGCCATGGCGGCCCACTTAGGCCGCCACAAGGGCAAGCACATCATCACCACCGCCATTGAGCACGCGGCGGTCATCGAGCCCTGCAAGGCCCTGGAGAGCCAGGGCTACACCGTCACCTACCTCACCCCCGACCCCCAGGGCCACATCCGCCTGGAGGACCTGGAGGCCGCCCTGCGCCCGGACACCGTGCTGGTGTCTATCATGCTGGTGAACAACGAGACCGGCGCCATCCAGCCCGTGGCCGAGGCCGCCCAGCTCCTGCGCCGGAAGAAGTCCGCCGCCCTCCTGCACACCGACGCAGTCCAGGGCTTTTTGAAAATTCCCTTCACCCCCAAGGGGTTAGGCGCAGACCTGCTCACCATCAGCGGCCACAAGATCGGAGCCATGAAGGGCTCCGGGGCCCTGTACATCCGCGCCGGCCTGCGGGGGGTCCCCCTCATCCGGGGGGGCGGCCAGGAGAGTTCTCTGCGCTCGGGCACCGAGGCCACCCCGCAAATTGCCGCCCTGGCTGCCGCCGCCACCCTGGGCCGCCAGCGGCTGGAGGACCACACCGCCCGCCTCACGGACCTGAAGGGCTACGCCCTGGACACCCTCCGGCGGGAGGTCCCCGGCCTGGTGGTGGTCTCCCCCGGGGACGCCCCCCACATCTGCGCCATCTCCCTGCCGGGCTACCCCAGCCAGGTGGTGGTGCGCTACCTCAGCGACCAGGGCTTCTGCCTGTCCGCCGGCTCCGCCTGCCACCGGGGCAAGGCCAGCCACGTCTACGCCGCCATGGGCCTGTCCAAGGCCGTGCGGGACGGCATGCTCCGCCTGTCCTTCGGCCCGGAAAACACCCGGGAGGAAATCGACCAGCTGGCCCAGGCCCTGGCCCGCACCACCCGCGAGCTGGTCCCCGCCAGCCGCTGACCCCCCTCCACCCCGCAACGAGAAAAGGAGACTCCCCATGACCCAACCCACCCCCATGCAGCCCATCCGGGACGCCCGCACCCTGGGCGTGCCCAAAATGCTCATCCTGGGCCTGCAGCACATGTTTGCCATGTTCGGCGCCACGGTGCTGGTGCCCATTCTGGTGCAGAGCTACGGCCTGCCCCTGAACACCCAGACCACCCTCTTCTTCGCCGGCTTCGGCACCCTCTTCTTCCACTTCTGCACCAAGCTGCAGATCCCCGCCTTCCTGGGCTCCTCCTTCGCCTTTTTGGGGGGCTTTGCCGCCATGGCCAACCTGAGCAGCGGGGCCTACGCCACCATGGATTCTGGCGAAAAGCTCCAGTACGCCTGCGGCGGCATCGTCATTGCGGGGCTGCTGTATGTGGTCCTGGCCGCCATCGTCAAGACCGTGGGGGTCCAGCGGGTGATGCACTTTCTGCCCCCGGTGGTCACCGGGCCCATCATCGTCCTCATCGGCCTGAACCTGGCTCCCTCCGCCGTGTCCAACGCCTCCACCTGCTGGTGGCTTGCCCTGGTGTCCATGGGCATCATCGTGGTGGCCAACATCTGGGGCAAGGGGATGATCAAAATTCTGCCCATCCTGCTGGGGGTGGCCGGGGGCTATGTGGTGGCCCTGGTCACCAGCCAGGTGGATTTTTCCGGTCTGGCGGGCACCACCCTCCTCTCCGGCGACCATCCGGTGCTGGGCCTGCAGCCCTTCCTGTCTGATCCCGGCGGCAGCATCGCCAAGTTCGACCTCACCGCCATCCTGGTCATGGCCCCCATCGCCATCGCCTCCATGATGGAGCACATCGGGGACATCTCTGCCATCTCCGCCACCGTGGGGGAGAATTTCATTGAGCGCCCCGGCCTCCACCGCACCCTGGTGGGGGACGGCGTGGCCACCGCCCTGGCGGGCTTCTTTGGCGGCCCGGCCAACACCACCTATGGGGAGAACACCGGCGTGCTGGCCCTCTCCCGGGTCCACGACCCCCGGGTGGTGCGGCTGGCGGCCATTTACGCCATCGTCCTCTCCTTCTCCCCCGCCTTTGCCCACCTGGTCAACACCATTCCCGCCGCCATCATCGGCGGGGTGAGCTTCGTCCTCTACGGCATGATCTCCGCCATCGGCCTGCGCAACATCGTGGAGAACCAGGTGGACTTCACCAACAGCCGCAACCTCATCATCGCCGCCGTCATCCTCGTCTGCGGCCTGGGCTTTACCGACGGCCTCACCCTCCACCTGGGGAGCGTCACCCTCACCCTCACCTCCCTGGCGGTGGCCGCCATCGCCGGCATCCTCCTCAACGCCATCCTGCCGGGCAACGACTTCCACGTGGGCAAGTCGGGCAGCGGCGACGACACCGCCACCCTGGGCCGGTATTGAGTCCCTCCCTGTGACAGCAAAAAACATGGTCTCCGCCACGCCGGCAGAGACCATGTTTTTTTGACCTTCTTGGGGATCATCCCAGGTTGGTCCGCTTGTTTTTGATGAGATAGAGGTTGCGCCCGTCGGCGGTGAGGCGGGCGTTGTCCAGCACTTCCGGCGCCTCCAGCATCACCTGGCGCAGCTTGTTCATGGCGATGACCACCATGCCCTTGTGGGTGGCCTCGATGCCCTTCTCCTCCAGGTGCTTGAAGAAGGCGTAGAAGTCCTTGGTGACGAAGAGGTTGCGGCCCTCCAAAGTGACGGGCCGGTAGCGGCCGGAGAGGAGCAGGGCGGGCTCCATCTGGGGGGCGGGCACCAGGTCCCCCTGGGAGGGGCGGAGGAAGAGGGCGTATTTTCCCAAACCCTCCGGGTCGGCAAAGTGGTCCGCCGCCAGTTCTTTGTAAATCTTCCCCTCGGGGGTGGTCTGCAAAAACATGGGCAGGCTCCTTTCAGTCGCTGTAGGCCCGGTCCACCTTGGTGAGGAAGGTATGCCCGGGGTGCCGTGCGGCCAGGTCGCCCTCCATCTGCCGGGCCAGGGCCAGGCTGTCCCGGCAGGCAAAGTCGATGACCGCATCGAAGGAGATGCGCCCGGTGGCCGGGTCCTCAAAAAAGGCGTGGAGGGAGAGGACCTCCGGGTACCCCTTACATTCCGCCCGGATCTGGTCCTCCAGGGCCCGCAGGCTGTCGTTCCGGCTGTTTTCCGCATAAAAGCCAAGGTAGAGGTAGACCCGGAACTCCTCCCAGATGACGGCCTGGGCCCGCTTGCTCAGGGCGTGGAGCTCCGCCGCCGTGCGCCAGTCCCACACGGCCACGTTCACCGAGCCCATGGAGCGGGTGGGGCCGTAGTTGTGCAGCACCAGGTCATAGGCCCCCAGGATGCCGTCGATGGTACACAGCCGCTGCTTGATCTTCCCCGTCAGCTCACTGTCCGCCCGGCGGCCCACGATGCTGCTCAGGGTGTCCAGGAGCATCTCGATGCCCGCCTTGAGGATGGCCAGGGAGATGAGGGCCCCGATCCAGCCGTCGATGACATAGCCGGTGCCCATGGCCACCAGGGCCCCCGCCAGGGTCCCGGCGGAGATCACCGCGTCAAAGGTGGCGTCAGCCCCCGAGGCCACCAGGGCGTCCGAGTCGGTCTTTTGGCCCATTTTCTTGGTATAGGCCCCCAGGATGAGCTTGGTGACGATGGCCACCACCACGATGACCACGGTGAGGAGGGTGTAGTTGGTCTCGTCCGGGTGAAAAATCTTCTGCACCGACGTCACCGCGAAGCTCGCCCCGGCAATCAGGATCAGGCAGGCGATGAGGATGGCCGTCAGGTACTCCACCCGGCCGTAGCCGAAGGGATGCTTCTTGTCCGGCGGCCGCCCGGCCAGCTTGGTGCCCAGGATGGTGATGACCGAGGACAGGGCGTCGCTGAGGTTGTTCATGGCGTCCAGGACGATGGCAATGGAGTTTGCCAAAAGCCCCACCAGCACCTTGAAGGCCACCAGACAGAGGTTGGTCAGAATGGCGATGACACTGGTTCGGACAATGAGCCGGTCTCGCCGTTGTTGCTCATGGTCGGCCATGGTCTTACAGGTCGCTGTCCTTGAGCTTCTCGTCCACGACCTTCTTCAAGAGGGCCTCAAAGTCGGCAAAGGGCATGGCCCCCAGGTCGCCGGCGGCACGGTGACGGGGAGAGACGGTGCCGTCCTCCATGTCCCGGTCGCCCACCACCACCATGTAGGGGACCTTTTCCAGCTGGGCTTCCCGGATCTTCTTGCCGATCTTCTCGTTGCGGTAGTCCACCTCGGCCCGGTAGCCCTGGGCGTTGAGCTGCTTTGCCAGGTCGGCGCAGTAGTCGGACGCCCGGTCGGTGACGGGCAGGAAGCGGACCTGCTCGGGGGCCATCCAGCAGGGCAGGGCCCCGGCGTACTTCTCAATGAGCAGGGCCAGGGTGCGCTCGTAGCAGCCCATGGAGGTGCGGTGGATGATATAGGGGGTGGCCTTCTGGCCGTCCACGTCCACATACTCCATGCCGAACTTCTGGGCCAGGAGCATGTCGATCTGGATGGTGATGAGGGTGTCCTCCTTGCCGAAGACGTTCTTGCACTGGATGTCCAGCTTGGGGCCGTAGAAGGCGGCCTCGTCGATGCCCACGGTGTAGTTGACCCCCAGGTCGTCCAAAATCTTGCCCATGACCTCCTGGGCGTGGGCCCACTGCTCGGGGGTGCCCTCGTACTTGTCGGTGTTGTTGGGGTCCCACTGGGAGAAGCGGAAGGAGCAGTCCTCCTTCAGGCCCAGGGTCTCCAGGCAGTAGTTGGCCAGCTCGAAGCAGCCCCGGAACTCCTCCTCCAGCTGCTCGGGCCGCAGGATCAGGTGGCCCTCGGAGATGGTGAACTGGCGCACCCGGATGAGGCCATGCATCTCGCCGGAGTCCTCGTTGCGGAACAGGGTGGACGTCTCACCCAGCCGCATGGGCAGATCGCGGTAAGACCGGCCCCGGTTGAGGAAGACCTGATACTGGAAGGGGCAGGTCATGGGGCGCAGGGCGAAGCACTCCTTGGTCTCGTCGGTGGGGTCGCCCAGCACGAACATGCCGTCCAGGTAGTGGTCCCAGTGGCCGGAAATGCGGTACAGGTCCCGCTTGGCCATGAGGGGGGTCTTGGTGAGCTGATAGCCCCGGCGGGCCTCCTCGTCCTCGATCCACCGCTGGAGGAGCTGGATGACCTTAGCCCCCTTGGGCAGCAGGATGGGCAGGCCCTGGCCGATGACGTCCACGGTGGTGAAGTACTCCAGCTCACGGCCCAGCTTGTTGTGGTCCCGCTTGAGGGCCTCCTCCTGCTTTTTCAGGTACTCGTCCAGCTCGTCCTTCTTGGGAAACGCGATGCCGTAGATCCGCTGGAGGGTCTGGCGGTTGGAGTCCCCCCGCCAGTAGGCGGCGTTGCAGGCGGTGAGCTTGATGGCGTTGCCCTTGATGCGGCCGGTGGAGTCCAGGTGGGGGCCGGCGCACAGGTCGGTGAACTCCCCTTGCTTGTAGAAGGAGATGACGGCGTCCTCGGGCAGGTCGTTGATGAGCTCTACCTTATAGGGCTCGCCCTTCTCCTCCATGAACTGGATGGCCTCGGCCCGGGGCAGCTCGAAGCGCTCCAGCTTCAGCTTTTCCTTGCAGATCTTGCGCATCTCGGCCTCCAGCTCGGCCAGCTGGGCCTCGGAGAAGGGGGCGGGGGTGTCGAAGTCATAGTAAAAGCCGTTCTCGATGGACGGGCCGATGGCCAGCTTCACCTCCGGGTGCAGGCGCTTCATGGCCTGGGCCAGCACATGGGAGCAGGTGTGCCAATAGGTCTGGCGGTACTCGGGGTTTTCAAAGGTATACAGGTTTGCGTCCGACATGGTTGCGTTCCTCCTTGTAAATTGGGGCAAAGAAAAAATCCCGCCCCTGATGTTGGTTCAGGGGCGGGACAGTGCACACTATCTCGCGGTTCCACCCTGCTTGCACGGACCCTGGGGTCTGTGCCGCTTCGTTGCCGCTGTAACGGGCGGTGCCCGGCCCAGCCTACTGCCCAAAGGGGTTCGGTGGGCGGCTCGGGGAAGGTACTGTGCCCGGGTCCTTGGCGCGGGAGGACTTGCAGCCCATGGTCCTCTCTCTCTGTTCGCCGGCCCGGGAAAGGGTCCCGTCGCAGCCTGTTTCGTTTCTACCAGAGCATTATATGCCTCCCCATGGGAATTGTCAAGAGGGGGGCACCGCCCTTGCGGCACCATCCTTTTTTTGGTATATTATAGAGGAAACTACTATGATTTGCCCCCGTTTGGGGAGGATCGGAGGACCGCCCATGACCCTATTCCTGCTCATCTGCTCCATCGTCATCCTGGCCTGCGTGCTCTTTCACAAGCTCTCCAGCCGGCTGGGGGTGCCCGCCCTGTTGGCCTTCATCCTGCTGGGGATGTTCTTCGGCTCGGACGGGGTGGTAAAGATCCCCTTTGACGACTATTCCCTGGCCCAGGACCTGTGCAGCGTCGCCCTCATCTTCATCATGTTCTACGGCGGCTTCGGCACCAACTGGACCCAGGCAAAGCCCGTGGCGGTGAAGGCCGGACTGCTGTCCTCCCTGGGCACCCTTCTCACCGCCGGACTGGTGGGGGTGTTCTGCTGGCAGGTGCTGGCCCTGCCCTGCCTGGAGAGCTTTCTGCTGGGGGCCGTCATCGCCTCCACCGACGCGGCCTCGGTCTTTTCCATCCTCCGCTCCAAGCACCTGGACCTGCGGGAGAACACCGCCTCCCTGCTGGAGGTGGAGAGCGGCAGCAACGACCCCTTCGCCTACATGCTCACCGTCATCCTGCTCACCCTGATGACCGGGGACCTGTCGGCCCCGGCGGTGGCCTATCAGATCTTTGCCCAGCTGGTCTACGGCGGGGCCCTGGGGGTGGTCATCGCCCTGGGGGCCCGGTACTGCCTGCGCAGGTTCTCCCTGGCGGCCTCCCGGTTTGACGCCATCTTTCTGGTGGCCGTGGCCCTGCTGTCCTACGCCGCCCCCACCCTGCTGGGGGGCAACGGCTATCTCAGCGTCTACCTCACCGGCATCCTCCTGGGCAACAGCAAGCTGGCCAACAAGCAGGCCCTGGTGA
>DXEA01000118.1 GCA_019115225.1 Candidatus Evtepia faecigallinarum | reverse complement strand
ATTTCACTTCCTCCCCCAAAAACCACCGCCAAACCCCACCCCCTCATACTTTGGACGGATTTACATTTTCCAGAAAGGTATAGTAAAATAACCCCATCATCAGACCAGACCCGCCCGACCCACCACGCCGGCGGATGCTCTGGCGCTCCCCCCAAAACAGCCGGCCCTTCCGGCTTCCCCGCGCGGTGACAATCACGTTCAAAAGGAGGAAGAAAATGAAGAGAATGAAACGCATGGCCAGTACCCTTCTGGCCGGGGTCATGGCCCTGAGCCTGCTGCCCATCTCCAGCCTGGCGGCGGACAGCACGGACAATGATATCCAGGAGATGGTCGTCGACGGCGTGACCTACTTCAACGCCAACAGCGAGCATTTCGAGGACAGCAACCGCCTGTTCTTCCAGGACCTGCTCTCCAACCAGAACGCCAACCTCCAGGATGAGGAGTCCGAGGACCAGACGGACGAGGAAGAAACGCCCGTCCTCCAGTCCACCGCCTCCCTCTGGCAGTACCTGGCCTATGCCATCCAGGACAGAAACGGGCAGGGTACCTCCGACGGGAAGTTCAAGACCCAGTTCGACGACGTGATGAAAAAATCCCTGGCCGCCAACACCGGCGAGGTGACCGGCGACAGCACCAGCACCAGCAGCGGCGACAACGACTATGACGTCCACTGGACCGGCCTGCAGTATGCCGGCTCCATCGCCAGCGCCGCCAGACAGATGGAGGAAGACCTCTTCGAGTGGTATCAGGATGCCGGCGGCGGCCGCGATGACATATACGCCACCGACACCCAGAGCGATGAGGATGCCGCCATCAAGCAAAACGCCACCCTGGCCAGCCAGAGCGGTGGGGAGGACTGCTTCTGGATGTTCTCCGCCGCCACCAAGACCAGCGGCACCAACAAGAAGGGCCACTACCAGGCCCTGGGCATCATTTTCAGCAACTTCGCCGTCTCCCCGGTGGAGGTGGAGTACAACACCGACTACTACCAGACCACCCAGACGGAACCGGTCACCGGCGGCCGGGACTACCTGTCCACCCTCTCCAACGACACCAATCTGGACGTCACCCAGTCCCAGTCCATGACCAACAGCTACACCACCACCTTCACCAGCACCATCAACGGCAGTGAGAACTATTCCTACGGCGAGACCATCACCGGCAACCTGGGTGGGTCCATCAAGGGCCTGAACATCGGCGTCTCCGTGGCCTTCGCCGCCAGCCAGGCCTTTGAGTCCGGCTGGTCCGAGAGCAACTCCGAGACCTATGAAACCAGCCAGACCATCAACGCCTCCGTGAGCATGGCCCCCTATACCCACGCCGTCATCCGCCAGTATGACAGCGAGACCACCACCACCACCGTCTACGAGTGCCCGGTGGCCCTGAGCTTTGACGTGACCATCGTGGAGTACACCCTGGACCCCAGCAGCAACAACGCCAGCTGCCGCACCAATATCCTGGCCACCTTCTCCGGCACCGCCCGGGAGGACCTGCATCAGCGGGCCGTGGTGGAAAAGACCCTGACCGACGAGGACCGCATCAGCTGGTCCACCCTCTATAAGGACCACACCGACCTGGAAAGCCGGGTGGAGCGCATCGCCGCCACCGCCCCCATGTCCACCACCGGCGCCACCATGGAGGTCAAGGAGGAGTCCACCACCAGCCAGGTCAACGGCCTCATCGCCTCCTATCCCCTGGACCGGGTGGCCACCACCAACTCCCTGCAGTGGATCACCGTCTCCCCGGAGGCCCCCTATTATCTGAACAACATCGCCCTGGAGGGCTATAACCGCTACAACGGCGTCTACTACGGCTTCAACAAGCTCAAGGGCCAGTGGATCCTGCTGGACGAGAACGGCCAGGAGACCACCAGCAGCGACATCGCCACCCTGACAAATGACCCCGTCACCGGCTTCCCCATCCTCAAGGCCGGCACCAAGAACGGCACCGTTTACATCAAGTATCAGATCAACGAGGACTGCTACGACAGCGCCGAGAGCCAGAAGGTCTATGCCACCAACGACACCCTCAGCAAGACGGCCGTCATCGAGGTCCGGGTCCAGTTTGCCGAGGATGAGTTCCTCTCCGGCTTCATCTATGTGGACGGCACCCTCACCGGCATCGTGGGCGACGAGCCCCAGCCCATCGAGGACAGCCTGAGCGTGCGCATGGAGGACCTGTCCGGCAAGGAGGTCAGCTATCCCGTCACCTGGGAGGCAAAAGAGCTCAACGGCGTTACCGTGGAGAACAACATGATCTCCTTCTCCGCCCCCGGCACCTACCACGTGCGCGCCTGCGCCGGGGAGGTCACCTCTGACTGGGTGGCCGTCACCGCCCAGCCCGCACGGACTTTGGACAGCGTGACCGCACCCGACAGCGTAGAGATGGACGTCGCCGTGGACACCTCCCTGGACCTGAGCGCCTACGCCGTGGAGACCTATGACCAGTACGGCGACCCCTGGCAGACCGACAGCCAGGCCGTCTGGACCTGCACCAGCGGCGGCGGCGCCGTGGATGAGGAGGGCTTCTTCTCCGCCCCCGGCGCCGGGGACTATGTGGTCCAGGCCACCGTGGACGGCATCGCCTCCGCCCCCACGATCATCCATGTGATCTCCGACACCCAGCGGGCCCTGGAGTGGGCCATTGAAAGCGACCTGACCACCGCGGACTCTCTGGACGCCTTCCGGGCCAAGGACGAGTGCACCCGGGCCGAGGCCATGACCTTCCTGTGGCGGGCCGCCGGGTCCCCGGCGCCCACCGGCAGCGAAAACCCCTTCGTGGACGTGAAGGAGGACGACTACTTCTATGACGCCGTGCTGTGGGCCGTGGAGACCGGCGTGACCAACGGCACCAGCGAGACCACCTTCAGCCCCAACGCCCCCTGCACCCGGGGCCAGATCGTCACCTTCCTGTGGAACCATTCGGACAACCCCAAGGTCTCCCAGAGCAACGGCTTCGTGGACGTGGAGTACCGGGATTACTTTGACAAGGCCGTCAAGTGGGCCGGCTTCTCCGGCGTCACCACCGGCACCAGCGAGACCACCTTCAGCCCCGACAACCACTGCACCAGAGAGCAGATGGTGACCTTCCTGTACAGACTGTTTGAGAAATAAGACATCCTCCTCCCGGCGCATCCTTTGGAATGGTTGAGAGAGCAAATGCGGTGCGATGCGCCCGGAGAACTGCCGCGGAAGGAAACTTCCGCGGCAGTTTTTTCCACACCTGCCGCCCCCCGGACCGTGCAGAGCGGCGCCTGGTGTGGTATCCTAAGGAAAAGGGACCTGTGCCGCCGGGACAGGGTCCCACGGACAAAGGAGGCCACTGGTATGAAAAAGACCATAGTTCTGCGGCGGGGCCTGAGCGATCAGGTTCAGGCCGCCTTGGCTCAGAGCCGGGTGCTCTTTTTCAGCGCCCCCTGCGGCTTTGGCAAGACGGCAGCGGCCCAGGCCCTCTTCACCGGGCGGTATGTGCAGTTCCTTTCGGCGGATGACCCCGCCTTCCGCCTGCCTGCCGCCGGGGGAAAGTGGCGGGTGCTGGTCATCGACGACCTGCAGTATCTGGCCGGCGAAGAGGACCAGCAGGCCCTGTGCGCCCTCATCCGCAGGGACCCTGAGCGGCGCTTCATCTTCCTCAGCCGCAGCGAAGTGCCCGGCTGGCTCATCCCCTTCCAGACCACGGGGATCCTGACGGAGTTCCGCGCCCAGGACCTCGCCCTGGACCGGGAGAGCGCAGGCCGGCTGCTGGCGGAGTACGGGGTGACGGTGTCGGACCCGACCCTGACCGCCATCCTGCACCAGACCAAGGGGTATCCTCTGGCCCTGGATCTGCTGGCCGACCACATGGGCCAGGGGGAGCCCTACAACGAGGAGACCGTGGACCTGGTGCGCCGGAAGATCTTTTTGTATTTTGAAGAGATGGTCTTTCGCCGCTTTTCCCTCCCTGTGCGGCGGATGCTGCTGGACCTGTCCCCCTTTGAGACCTTTGACATCGAGCTGGCCCGGCTCATCAGCGGCAACAGCCGGGCCGGGGAGGTCCTGGGGCGGCTGCAGCGGGACACCACCATGTTCCTCCAGCGGCGGCTGGACCGCTACACATTCTGGCCCATTTTCCAAACCTTCCTCCTCTGGAAGATGGACCAGGAGTACAGCCACGAGCAGAAGCGGGACCTGTACAGCCGGGGCGGGCTGTACTATGAGCTGCGGGAGGACTTTGGCAGCGCCCTGGCCTGCTATTCCAAGATCGGGGCCTATGATAAGATCTCCAACCTGCTGGTGAAAAACGCCCAGATCCACCCGGGCATGGGCCACTATGACGAGATGGAGCCCTATTACCGGGCCCTGCCGGAGTCGGAGATCCTGGCCTCGCCGGCCCTGATGCAGGGGATGAGCATGCTCTGCGCCCTCTGCATGGACTATGAGGGGTCCGAGCGCTGGTATCAGGCCCTGGAGAACTTCGCCCAGGGCAGGAACCGCTTTGACAGCGACGTGCGGGAGGCCAAAAGCCGGCTGGCCTGGCTGGACATCGCCCTGCCCCAGCGGAGCGTGGAGAAGGCGGTGGAGCTCTTTCCCGCCGTCTTTCGGCGGATGGTGGACCGGGAGATCAGCATGTCCCCCTTTTCGGTCACCAGCACCCTGCCCAGCCTGATGAACGGGGGGAAGGATTTCTCCCTGTGGAGCCGGAAGGACGACCTGCTCTATAAAACCCTCCGCCTGCCGGTGGAGAAGGTCCTGGGCCGGGACGGGGTGGGGCTGGCCGACTGCGCCATAGCCGAGAGCAAGTTTGAAAAGGGGGAGGACATCCGGGACCGGGTGATGTCCCTGCTGCAGCGGATGGACAAGATCCGCCGGGAGGGCTCGCCGGACATGGAATTTGCCATCGTGGGCCTCCTTGCCCGGATGCAGGTGGACCTGGGCCGGGCCCTGGACGCCCGAAAGAGCGTGGAGGAGCTGCGGCAGCGCTTTGTGGAGGCGGGGGAGGGCCGGTTCCTGGGCAACATCGACGCCCTGCTGTGCCGCATCGACCTCCTCCTGGGGGACGATGCGGCGGTGGACAGCTGGTACCGGGAAAAGGCGCCGCAAAATCCCCAGCGCCTGCGGGTGATGAAGCGCTATCAGTATTTCACCCAGGCCATGGTGGAGCTGGCCCAGGGGGACCCCCGCCAGGCCCTGATTACCCTCTCCCCCCTGGAGGGCTACTGCCAGGCCTGCGCCCGGTATCTGGACGGCATCCAGCTGTCCATCCTCTCGGCCATCGCCCTGCAGCGCCTGCGGGACAGCCGGTGGCGAAAGACCCTGTGTGCGGCCCTGGATACGGCCCTGTCCTTCCGCTTCCTGCGCCCGGTGAGCCAGTACGGCGCGGCGGTGCTCCCCCTGCTGGAGGCGTGCGGCTGGAAGAAGGACGAGGCCTTTTTGCGCAAGCTGGTATCGGCTTCCCGGGAGCAGGCCTCCCTCTACCCCGACTATCTGATGCCCTGGCAGGAGATGACCGCCCCCCTCTCGGCAGCGGAGCTGCAGGTGCTGCGCCTGATCTGCGCCAACAAGAGCAACGCCGAGATCGGGGAGATTTTGGACATCAAGCTCTCCACCGTCAAGACCCATGTGAGCAATATCCTGCGCAAGCTGGCCATCAAGCGCCGCAGCGAGGCCAAGGAGACCGCGGAGCGGCTGCATCTGATCCATTGAATGGAGGGAGAAAGACAACCAGGGCGACCCTTTTGGGTCGCCCTGGTTTTGTCTTTTGGATGGTCTGCAGGTTCCGCACCTCCGACAGGGCCAGGGAGCCGATGGCGGGGCCGATGTAGCCGTTGTACTTCTCGTCATACAGGCCCAGGCTTTTCCGGGTCAGGCCGGAGGGAGCCTTGTAGGTGTCCGCCACTGGACGAACCATTGGTCCACGGTGGGGAATCTGGCGGCGGATGGGCCGGATCGCGGACGAGGTCCGCGAGGTGGGCATTGCGCAGCAGCTGCCCATGTGCATCAGCTTTGGCGTGGTGGCTTGGGATGAAAAGAGTGACTATCTCTCGTTGTTCGGCTCCGTAGATGAGCAGATGTATGCCATGAAGCGGGAGCATAAGCAGCAGATGGCGCAGTTTATGCGGGAGTGAGGATTCTTTTAATAAGCGCAAAAAAATCCAGATGGGGAACCCTATAGAGTTCCCCATCTGGATTTTTGTTAGCCTATTTTGAAGTTGAATAAAATACAGGTTTTACCTATATTCGGTTCAGGTTGTATTTACATTGAGGGTAACACTACCACCGCCAACCAACTCCAATGTATAACTGCTTGCAGGATTTGCCAAATCAATCCAAATCAAGGCAGCACCGTTCCAATTGGCATCGGTCTCTTTTGCCGTAAACCCATTGTTCAACATTACAGCAACGGGAACACTAGTGCCACCCCAGTTTGTATTAACCCAAGTTTTGATATTCTCGGTAATACTAGCAGTTGTAATGGTCAGCTTACCGTTAGAATACGCAAACACCTTATCTACTTTAAAGCCAAAGGTTTCGGTCTCAGCCAAGCCATCCCAAAGTGCATCCTGCATGGCATTCACTTGGGTTTTGTTCGGGGTATTTGCAGACCAGGTCGCAGCACCTACAGTAGAAATTGCGTTGTCCCTAGCAACAGAAACCGTGATATTTTCGTTGCTATCATTCTTCAACTGGTTAT
>DXEA01000117.1 GCA_019115225.1 Candidatus Evtepia faecigallinarum | reverse complement strand
GTATCGCTGTAGCCCGTGACAATGCCCTCCGACGCCGCCCAGCGGACGGCTTCCGTGTACCAGGTGCCAGAGGAGACGTCGGCAAAGTCCATGGCGTAGTTCACCTGGGGCTCCCCTGCCATCCGCCACAGGATGGTGGCCACCATGGCCCGGCTGGACGTCCCGTCCGGGGTGAAGTGGGTGCTGTCTGTCCCGTTCATCAAATCGCGCTGGAAGACGTAATCCACCGCCTCATAGAACCAGTCACTTTCGGTCACGTCCACAAAGGGGAACTCCTTGGGCGTATGGTCCCGGTCGTCGATGACGATGACGTAGTCACTGGCATGGGTGAAGACCAAGGCCGCACTGCCATCCTCCCCAATCCGGGCAGAAGTCTGGAACTCCAATTTTTCCCGCGCCTCATTGTAATAATAAAGGTTCGCCCAATAGCCCGCGTTCTTGCTGCCCAGAGGGGCCGTCAGGGTCAGCGTGAAGCCAAACTCCCCCTCGTGGGCCAGGCTCAGCTGCATGGTGCCGACCTCGCCCGTGACGGCATTGATGATGTCCACCGGCACACTGCCGGAATTCATACTCACGCCCATATCAATATCCGCAAAGTTCGCCGTTTCGGGAATGTCTAACCCGTTGACCGTCCAGGAAAGCCCGTCCCCCAGGTCGATTTCCAGGGTCACGTCCCGGCCCGCCAGTTCCTCAAACACCTCCTTCTCCAGGGTCGTCTTGCCCTCGGGCAGGGTAACCTCTACCGTGTCCCCGTCCTTGGCGGCCTCAATCTTGTCCGTGGCCTGCTCACTGGGGGTGGGCGTGGGCGTGGGCCGGCTGGACCCGCCGCCGCCGGTGGGCCGCTGCTCCACCACAAAGCGCAGCTCCACGTCGTCCCTCACGCCGTAGGCGCCGGTAATGGAAAGCTTATCGGTGTAGTCGCCCGGGGCCAGCCCGGTTTTGGGCTGGACGGTAAATTGCGCCTTGCTGCCGGGAGAAAGGGCGGCTTTGCCGTTTGTAAATCCTGTTCCCGCTGTGACGGTATAGTTCGTGCTGGTGGGCAGATCAACCGTTACAGTTTGGTTGCCGGTATTGGTGATGGTCACTGTTTTCGCGGCGGGGGCCTGCGTATAGCCCTCGGTCACGGTTCCAAAGTCCAAAAGCTGGGTATCGGCGGAAATTGCATAAACCGGCGCGATATAGGCGGGTATCTCGAATTTCAGCACATCGCTGATATTCCCCACCGCGTCCTTTGCCACGATGTAAATATCTTTTGCGCCCGCATCCGAAAGGCTTGTAAGGGAAATGGTATTCTCGCCGCTGGCGCAGGCAGTTCCCGTCCCGGTGGTGTCGATGGTCGGGGTGGTCGCGCCGCTTTCCACGACTTCATAGAAATATTCGCCCGCCTCGCTGCTGGTAAACTTCACGGTGGCGGTGGTTTCGCTGGTGCGGGTTGCGGTGCCACCACTCAAAGCCGGGGCAGTATCGTCAACAGTAGGATTTACTTCAATCAGTGCGCTGCCGTAGTCCGTCAGTTTGGTATCGTCCTTTTCCCCGCCGTTGTACTGCTCGTTGAACACATACAGCTTTGTCGTATCGCTCAGTGTTACGCCGTCAGGCAGGGTAAGGCTTGCCGTGCCGCTTGCGCCGTCCAGCTGCAAAATACGTCCGTAATGGGTAATCGCACCGTTGTCCACGATCACAACGGAAATGTATTCATTTTCCCCTGTCTGTGCATCGGAGTAGGAAAATCCGATGGTGTCGCCGCTTGCGTCCGTCGCCGCATCATAAATGGCAAAACTGCGGCTATTATCTAAAAGCGTCAACTTCCACTCGCTGCCCGTATAATCGCCAATTTCAAAAATCGCGTCGGCGGCTTCGCCGCCTTGATTACCGCCGCTGGAAGCGGCGGGGATTTTGCCGCCTACGGCGGCAGATGTGAAGAGGACAGAGGTCAGATCTAAATTAAAAGCGGGACGAGCAGCCCAGACATTGAGCACGTAGTAAGAGTACACATCCCCATGCGTGTTGACCACGCCCGCACTGCGCGTGGCGAAAGGCGAGCGGAGCCACCACTCACCGACGCCGCCGCCGCCATAATTGGCGATACGCGCCGCGTCATTGGTAAAGCCGTATGCGCTGTTTTCCGCTTCCTGCGCCGAGAGGAAAAATACCTTGTCCCCGTTCAGAATATTTTCAGACGCAGCAAACGAAAAGCTATGTGTGCTGCTTGTAAACGCCGCGTCGCTTTTCGTGGTTGCAATTACCGCACCCTGTTCGCCTGTGGAAAAATTACTGCTGTAAAAGGTTGCGCACCACGTTTGCGCGTCGCTGCCCTGCCATGCGTTGGCAATCAGGCAATCCGTGTGGTCGCCGTTAGCAGGCGCGCTGCCTTTATGATAGCTGCCACTAGTGCTGTCATAATGATAGGACTGCTGAAAATACACGCCGCCATAGTTCCCTGTTCCAAGCAGTTCCTCGGAGAGCAGGAAAAGTCCGTTTTCCCCTGTATTGGTCTGGTCGTCCAGCACCCGCCATTTGATAGGGCTGGAAGTGGTATTCCCATCCTGTGCATCCCAGTCTCCAAAATAAATATAGTCATAGCCAGCGGCGCTGTCGTAGCCCGAAATCCCGCTTGTCCCCAGCATGATTGCCTTGTCACCACCTGCCGCAAACGCGGTGGTGGGCAGAAGCCCCAGGCAGAGGGCCAGGGCCATGGTCAGGCTCAGCAGTCGTCGTTTCATCATGGTTACCTCCTTTTCCGCGGGGGCCGCGATGTCCTCTTTCGTGAGGAAAAATCCTCACGAAAAAAGGGGGACCCCTTTTTTCGTGCACTGCATCATTTTTGCCGGTTTCCTGCCTGTTTTTCTCAGTATACCACAGATTTTCCCCCTTGCCATCCTACTTTTCGGGGCCAAAAAGTGCCATATCGCTGAAACTTTCCCTGCAAGTGAGCATTTCCCGCAACGGCTTTCCGTCATCCAAAATCAAAAAAACAGGCCAGGGCGGTCCCCCCCGCAAGGGGGACCGCCCTGGTCATAAAGGTTGAGAGAGGGTTATCTTTTTTGCCGTCCTGAAACCGCCGGTCTCAGCACTTCTCAAAGATGGCAGCCACGCCCAGGCCGCCGCCGATGCACAGGGTAGCCAGGCCCTTCTTGGCCTCGGGGCGCTTCATCATCTCGTGCAGCAGGGTGACGATGATGCGGGCGCCGGAGCAGCCGATGGGGTGGCCGATGGCGATGGCGCCGCCGTTGACGTTGACCTTGCTCATGTCGAAGCCCAGCTCACGGGCCACGGCGATGGACTGGGCAGCGAAAGCCTCGTTGGCCTCGATCAGGTCCATGTCGTCAATGGTCAGGCCGGCCTTGGACAGAGCCTGGCGGGAAGCGGGGATGGGGCCGGTGCCCATGATCTTGGGGTCCACGCCGCCCTGGCCCCAGGAGACCACCTTGAACAGGGGCTTGAGGTTGTACTTCTTCACGGCATCCTCGGAAGCGATGAGGATGGCAGCGGCAGCGTCGTTCAGGCCGGAGGCGTTGCCGGCGGTGACCCGCTGCACGCCGGTGTTCTCGGGGGTGGGGGTCATGTGGGAGGCCTCGAAGGTCATCTCCACCTTGTCGATGGAACCGTCAGCGGAGGTGGGGAAGGCGCCCTTGAGCTTGGCCATCTTCTCCAGGTCGGTGTCTCTGGGGTGCTCGTCGACCTTGAACTCCACGATCTCCTTCTTCTTCTTGACGGGAACGGGCACGATCTCGTCCTCGAAGCGGCCGGACTTCACAGCGGCCAGAGCCTTCTGCTGGGAGTTGTAGCCGAACTCATCCAGCTCCTGGCGGGTGATGCCCCAGATGTCGCAGATGTTCTCGGCGGTGGTGCCCATGTGATAGTTGTTGTAAGCGTCCCACAGGCCGTCCTTGATCATGGTGTCGATGATCTGGGTGTGGCCCATACGAGCGCCCCAACGGTTGGTGGGGATGGCATAGGGAGCGCCGCTCATGCTCTCGGTGCCGCCGCACATGACCAGGTCGGCATCGCCGCACTGGATGGCGCGGGCGCCCTCGATGACGGACTTCAGGCCGGAGCCGCAGACCATGCTCACGGTGTAGGCGGGCACCTTCAGGGGCACACCGGCCTTGACCATGCACTGACGGGCCACGTTCTGGCCCTGAGCGGCAGACAGAACGTTGCCGAACATGACCTCGTCCAGCCACTCGCCCTTGACGTTGCCCCGCTTGAGGGCCTCGGCAATGACGATGGAGCCCAGCTCAGCAGCGGGGACGTCCTTCAGGGAGCCGCCGAAGGAACCGACGGCAGTACGGCAGGAGCTGATGACATAGACATCTCTCATAGTAGATCGTACCTCCAAAAAATTTTACGGGTGCATAAAGCATATTACCGCAACATTATACTTGTCCCGCCTGCAAAAATCAACTGTATTTTTGAAAATTTCCCGGCTTTTTCTGAGATTTCAGAAAGGCCGGCCCCACCCTCCGCCGTTTCCCGCCGGGTATAACCCGCCCCCGCCCCGCCCATACTATGGGAAAAGGAGGGCAGCCCATGCACACCATCGCCATCATCGACCCCGGCAGCACCCTCACCCGCTGGCTCACCTGCACCCTGGGCCAGGTCCCCCGCCCCCTGGGGCCGGCGGGGGGCGAGGCAGAGCTGGTCATCGCCGCCCCCGGGGCCCGCCTGCCGCCGGGGAACCTCCGCTGCCGCGTCCTGCTGCTGCCCGGCGCCCTGGCCCACCGGGCCGGGGGGGTGCGGGCGGGGTGGGTGGTGAGCTACGGCCTGTCCCGGCGGGACACCCTCACCCTGTCCAGCCTCTCCCCCCGGCCCTGCCTCACCCTCCAGCGGGAGCTGGTCACCCTGGCGGGCACCTGTCTCGAGCCCCAGGAGCTCCCCCTGCCCCCCTGTCCCTCTCCCCTGCTGCTGCTGGCCTGGGCGGGGGGCTGCCTGCTGGCGGGGGAAGACCCGGCGGCGTTGGGAAAAAAACCTTGTCCTTTCCCCGGAAAGCGGCTATAATGGGCCGGGAAAGGAGGCGGATGCCATGGGCCGGACAGGCTTTATCCATGACAAGCTGGACATCAAATTCCTCATCCTGTACCTGATGGACCGGGTGGCCGGGCCGGTGGACTTCGCCGCCCTGGCCGAGCTGACCTTCTGCGACGACGGGGTGGAGTACTTCGACTTTGCCGAGTCGGTGGCCGAGCTGGTGGACACCGGCCACCTGGCCATCCAGGACGAGCGCTATGTCATCACCGACAAGGGCCGGCGCAACGGGAAGATCTGCGAGAGCAGTTTAGCCTACTCCGTCCGCCGCCGGTGCGACCGGAACCTGGCCAAGCTCAACGCGGTCCTGCGCCGCAACGCCCAGGTCCGCTCGGAGATTTTGCCCCGGGAGGACGGCAGCGTCACCCTGCGGCTGATCCTGGACGACGACAAGGGCAACCTCATGACCCTGGACCTGCTCACCGTCTCCGAGGAGCAGGCCGGGCAGCTGGCCGACCGCTTCCGGGCCCAGCCGGAAAAGCTCTATGAGAACATCCTGCAAACCCTGCTGGAGACCGAAGAGGACACCTGACCCCCGCCCGTACACGACCGAAAACGACCCCGCCCGCCGGTACACGATGCACCGGCGGGCGGGGTTTGCGCTGAAATTTTACCAAAACCTGCTTTCCCTTTTCACATCCCCCCGGTAGCATGGAGGGTGCGAAAGGGAGTGATCTTCATGCACAGCTTTGCCCAGATGCGGGATACCGCCCTTCTCCTCCTCTTTGTGGCGGCCCTCTTCCTTGCCGCAGAGGTGTTCTATTACCGGACCCCTGCCTCCTGCTACGTTCCCCCTGCCGCCCCGGCCATCACCCGGTCCGCAGCGGACCAGGCCACCCTCTCCCCGGCAGCCAGGGGGGAATGACCGGCGGCAAAAAAAGGACCTTTCTCTCCCCGGGGAGAAAGGTCCTTTTTTTATCCGGCTCAGAACAGGGGGGAGAAGAGGCGATAGATGGCCCGCATCAGGCGGGAGAAGAGGGAGAGGGTGCGGCAGTCGTTGAGGGTGATCTCCTGGCAGACCTCCATGGTCTGGAGAAAATCGTCCCGCACCGCCAGCACCGCCGGGTCCCCGCACAGCCAGACCCCGTTTTCAAACTGGAGGTAAAAGCTGCGGTAGTCCAGGTTGCAGCTGCCCACAGAGGCATACAAATCGTCGGCCACCACCGTCTTGCTGTGCAGGAAGCCGGGGGTGAACTCATAGATCCGGGCCCCCGCCTCCAGCAGGGTGGGGTAGTTGGAGCGGGTGACCTCAAAGACCACCTTCTTGTCCGGGATGTGGGGGGTCATCACCCGCACGTCCACCCCGGAGCGGGCGGCGATGCACAACGCGGCGGTGAAGGTCTCGTCGATGGCCAGGTAGGGGGTGGTGATATACAGGTAGCGCTTGGCCTTGGTGATCATCTGCAGGTGCAGGTCGGCGCAGACGGTGTCGCTGGGGTTGGGGGTGTCGGCATAGGGCACCACGATGCCCCCGTGGCCCTCCAGCGGGGGCAGGGCCCTGGGCCGGAAGAGGCGGAAGTCGGAGGTGGGGTTCTGGTGGTCCCACATGGTGAGGAAAAAGACCGTCATGCTCCACACCGCCTCCCCCCGCAGGCGCAGGGCGTTGTCCTTCCAGTAGCCAAAGCGCTCCTTCCGGTCCACATACTCATCGGCCAGGTTCAGGCCGCTGACAAAGCCCGTCACCCCGTCGATGACGCACAGCTTCCGGTGGTCCCGGTTGTTCTGGTGGATGGACAGCAGCGGCAGCAGGGGCTGAAAGACCCGGCACAGAATCCCCCGCCGGTGGAGCTGGTCGGGATAGTGGGGGGGCAGGGTGGTGGCCGAGCCCACCCCGTCATAGATCACCCGCACATCCACCCCCTGGGCGGCCTTGCGGGTGAGGACCTCCAGGATCTCATCCCACATGGACCCCTCGGCGATGATGAAGTATTCCAGGAAAATATAGTCCTTGGCCTTTTCCAGCTCCTCTAAAAAGACGGGGAAGAAGGCGGCCCCGGTGGAAAAATACCGGGTGTCCGTGTTCTTGTACCCCGGGCACAGGGCGGTGTGGCCCAGGTACCAGGCCTGCTGGAGGGCGTCGGAGCCGTAGGGCATCACGTCGGTGGTGGACAGGCGGGGGGGCAGCTGGTGCCTCAGGGTGCGCTGGGTCTCCGCCCGGTGGTAGCGGGGGCTGCGGGCGCCCCCTAAGATGATGAACATGACCCCCCCGATGAGGGGGACCAATAGGATGGGGATGATCCAGGCCACTTTATAGGCCATCTTTGACCGGCGGGTGGAGACGAACAGGGTGACCACCAGGCTCACCCCCAGGCACAGCCAGTAAAAATACACGAAGTATTGGGAGAAATAGACCAGCAGGACCACATAGACCCCGAACTGCAGCAGGATGCTCAGGGCGATGAGGAACATCCGCTGCATCCGGGGGGAGAAGATGCTCTGGGCCTTCTGGCGGACCTGCTGTCTGGTCTGCTCCATCTGTTGTTTCTGTTTCATGATCTTCCTCCTGGCGGGCAGGTCATTGGACCACCACGTTTTCCTCCCCCAGCAGCTCCCGCAGCTCCTGGACCATGGCGGTATGGATCTGGCAGTGGCCGCCCAGGCGGCGGCCCTCGGCGGCCAGATAGAGCACCGCCCCCTGCTGGCCGGGGAAGAGACCGAAGAGGTCCTTGACCCGCTCCAGCCGGGGGTCTGCCTGGCCCGAAAAGCGCAGGTAGAGCCGGCCGGGCAGGACCTTGTGCTGCCGGGCCGGCTGGCCGGGCACCTGCACCAGGGGGGTGAGCTGGTCGCACAGGAACTGGGGGGCCTTGTCCTCCCGCAGGATCAGCTTGCCCTGGGCCAGCAGGGGCATGTTCACCTGCAGATAGCTGCCGCACTCCTCCAGCAGCCGGGAAAAGACGGTCATCTCCAGGTTCCCCGTGGCGTCCTCCAGCACCACATAGGCCATGAGGGAGCGGTTCCGGGTGGTTTTGGTCTTCACCGACGCCACCACCCCGGCCAGGGTCAGGCGCTGGCCGTCCTGGACCTGCTGGGGGCCGTCGGGCAGGGCGGCGTCCTCCAGCACCTGGCCGATGGGCACTGCCCCCCGCTGGCGGGCGATGTCCTGGTAGTCGTCCATGGGGTGGCCGGAGAGGTAGAGGCCGGTGATCTCCTTCTCCATGGCCATCCGCTCCTGGGCGGAGAACTCGGGGATGTCCCGCAGCACCAGCTCCACCGGCTCGGGCTTTTCCCGGTTCTGGGAAAAGAGGTCAAACTGCCCCTCCAAGTTTTTCCGCCGGTTCCGGGCCAGGCTGTCCAGCAGCTGCTCATAGGCGTCCAGCAGCTGGGCCCGGCGGATGCCCATGGCGTCAAAGGCCCCGGCCCGGATGAGGCTCTCCAGCACCCGCTTGTTCAGGTCGGCCTCCTGCAAACGCTGGCAGAAATCCAGAAAGGAGGTGAAGGGGCCCCTGGCCTGGCGCTCGGCCAGCACCTGGTTGGTAAAGCCCCGGCCCACCCCCTTCAGGGCGGCCAGACCGAAGCGGATGTCCGGGCCGGAGACGGTGAAGTGGGGGCCGGACTCGTTGATGTCCGGGGGCAGCAGGCGGATGCCCATGCTGCGGCACTCGGCGATGTACTCGGCGATCTTCCCCTGGGAGTCCAGCACGGAGGTGAGCAGGGCCGCCATATACTCCCGGGGGTAGTGGCACTTGAACCAGGCGGTCTGGTAGGCCACGATGGCGTAGCAGACGGCGTGGGCCTTGTTGAAGGCGTAGTTGGCAAAGTCGGTGATCTCGTCGTAAATGCTCTCGGCGGCGGCCTGGGGGATGCCGTTGGCGGCGCAGCCGGTGATATTGCGCTCCGGGTCCCCGTGGAGGAAGGCCGTCCGCTCCCGCTGGATGTCCTTCAGCTTTTTCTTGGACATGGCCCGGCGGACCATGTCGGCCTGGCCCAGGGAGTAGCCCGCCAGGCGGCGGAAGATCTCAATGACCTGCTCCTGGTAGACGATGCAGCCGTAGGTGTTGGCCAGGATGGGCTCCAAGGCGGGGTCCTTGTAGGTGACGCTGGACGGGTCGTGCTTGGCGGCGATGAAGCGGGGGATGGACTCCATGGGGCCGGGGCGGTAGAGGGCGATGATGGCGGTGATGTCCTCGATGTCCTTGGGCTTCAGGCCCACGCACACCCCGGTCATCCCCCCCGACTCCATCTGAAAGACCCCGCAGGTGCGGCCCTCGGAGAGCATCTGGAAGGTGGCCTTGTCGTCGTCGGGGACGGCGGCCAGGTCAAAGTCGGGGGTGTGCTGGCGCACCAGATGCACCGCGTCGTCCAGCACCGTCAGGTTCCGCAGGGCCAGAAAGTCCATTTTTAACAGGCCCAGCTCCTCCAGGGTGGTCATGGGGTACTGGGTGACCACCGCCTCGTCGTTTTTGGCCAGGGGGACATAGGTGTCCACCGGCGCCCGGGTGATGACCACCCCGGCGGCGTGGGTGGAGGCGTGGCGGGGCATGCCCTCCAGGCCCTTGGCGGTGTCGATGATCTTCCGGACCACCGGGTCGCTTTCGTACATCTCCCTTAAAGGTTTTGACAGGTTCAGGGCCTGGGCCAGGGTCATGTGCAGGGTGTTGGGCACCTGCTTGGCGATGGCGTCCACCCGGGCGTAGGGGACGTTCAGGGCCCGGCCCACGTCCCGGATGGCCCCCTTGGCGGCCATGGTGCCGAAGGTGACGATCTGGGCCACATGGTCGGTGCCGTATTTCTGGTTGACGTAGTCGATGACCTCCCCCCGGCGGCGGTAGCAGAAGTCCACGTCGATATCGGGCATGGACACCCGCTCGGGGTTGAGGAAACGTTCAAAATACAGGGAGTATTTCATGGGGTCCACGTCGGTGATGTCCAGGCAGTAGGCCACCATGGACCCGGCGGCAGACCCCCGCCCCGGCCCCACGGGGATCTGGTGGGACTTGGCATAGCCGATGAAGTCGGAGACGATGAGGAAGTATTCCACAAAGCCCATCCGGCGGATCATGGCCATCTCATACTCCAGCTGCTTTTCGTACTCGGGGCTGCCCTGGGGGTAGCGGCGGGCAAAGCCCTGGCGGCAGAGGTGCTCAAAATAGGCGTCCCCGTCCTTCCAGCCCTCGGGGAGCTTGAACTCGGGCAGGTGGTAGACCCCGAACTCGAAGTCCACGTTGCAGGCCGCGGCGATCTTTGCCGTGTTCTCCAACGCCTCCGGCCAGTGGGGGAAGAGGGCGGCCATCTCCTGCTCGGACTTGAGATAGAACTCCGGGGTCTCAAAGCGCATCCGGCTGGGGTCCTCCACGGTGCGGCCCATCTGGATGCACATGAGCACATCCTGGAGCTGGGCGTCCTGGCGGGTGAGGTAGTGGGCGTCGTTGGTGGCGGCCAGGGGGATGCCCGTCTCCTGGTGGAGTTTGATCAATCCCCGGAGGACCTCCTTCTGCTGGGGGATGCCGTGGTCCTGGAGCTCCAGATAATAGCTGTCGGGGCCGAAGAGATTCCGCATCTTCAACGCGTGCTCCTTGGCCCCGTTGTAGTCCCCCGCCATGAGCAGCCGGGGCAGCTGGCCGGCCAGGCAGGCCGACAGGGCGATGAGGCCCTCGTGATACCGCTCCAGCAGCGCCCAGTCCACCCGGGGCTTGCCGTAAAACCCTTCGGTAAACCCCCGGCTGACCATGGCCGACAGGTTCCGGTACCCCTGCTCGTTGCGGCAGAGGAGGACCAGGTGATAGGGGTGGTCGTCCAGCTCATGGACCCGGTCAAAGCGGGAGCGGGGGGCCACATAGACCTCGCAGCCGATGATGGGCTTGATGCCGGCGGCCTTGGCGGCCCGGTAAAAGTCGATGGTGCCGTACATGACCCCGTGGTCGGTGACGGCCACGGCGGTCTGGCCCAGCGCCTTGACCCGCTCCACCAGATCGGTGAGGCGGCAGGCGCCGTCCAATAAACTGTATTCCGAGTGTACATGCAGGTGTACAAAGGCCATCATGACCCCTCCCCTCTTCTGCCCTTGTCTTATTGCAAAGGATAGCAAAAATTTGGCGGCAGTGATATCTTAAAAAGCTAAAAATCCCAACGAAGGAGTCTCAATTTTCCCCCCGCATCTCTTCGATGATCTCTACCGCACTGACGATGAGGATGTCGCAGCGGTTGGTCAGGTCTAATTCCTGAGCAGCAGGGGTCTCCTCGGTGGCCTGGATCTCCCGCTTGAGCAGGGGGTGACAGCGCAGGTCCCCGAACTTCTCCTGAAAACGCTTTTGAAACTCCTTGGCCAGCTTGCCGGTGCGGCGCTTGCTGCCCACCGGGTCCTCCGCGTCCACGGGGGTGAGCATGCCCAGGGTCAGGATGGCCCCGGTGATGGCCCCGCACAGCTCCCCGGTCTGGGCCCCGGCCCCGAAGCCGCCCCCCAGGTCGAAGCTGGCCTGCTCCGACAGGCCGGTGAGATCCGTGTAGGCCGCCAGGACGGACTGACAGCAGTTGAAGCCCTTGTGGTGGTAGGCGGCAGCTTGTTCATAACGGTTCATGGTGATGGTCTCCTTTGTATGATGAGAATAGGAAAAGGGGGATCAGACGCATCCGATCCCCCCAGGTACGCTCCGCAGAGACGCACCGCAATTCACACTTATACTATACCCCACGGGGCAGAAAAATGCAATACTTCAGTGGGAAATATAGTCCTTCAGCTGGGACAGTTTTGTCCCGCTGTCCGTGTGCAGGATCTGATGAAAGACCGGGATGGGGATTTGCCCGCGCAAGGTCTCGGCCAGTTCTTCAAAGCGCCCGGCTGTCTCCGCCAGGCCGGCCCCGGGGGCCTGGAGGTGCTTGAGCTGATAGACCAGCAGGACCAGATAGTCCGTGACCGTCTGGAAGGTAAGGCCGCCGATCCGGCTGTCATGGCCGATGGCCTGGACGATCTGCCCGGCAGCGCTGGTTCAGGCAGGAGACCAGATGGCCGAACTCCCCCAGGCTGAGCAGCTCAAAGATGGCCCAAAGGGGCAGGCTCCTGTCCTGGCGCAGGTAGTAGGCGGCAATGGGGTCGTCTGC
>DXEA01000116.1 GCA_019115225.1 Candidatus Evtepia faecigallinarum | reverse complement strand
ATTTTCGGCGGCGGCGTGTACGTCGCCGAAAATACTTCTCCCGGAGCGGCGTGCCGAATTGTCCGCCTTTGGCGGACAACCGAGGCGCGAAGCGCAGGGCCATCCCCTTTGTCGAAGAAGGCGCAGCCTTCTTCGACAAACTGACGCGCCCTTCCGTCTCCCCCAAAGGGAGCGGAAGGGCGCGTGGTTTTTCCTCAGTACCGCACGTCCACCAGGCACAGGCCACAGGCGGGGACGGTCTCCCCGGCCTGGCGGCGGTCCTGGCTGGCCAGGATGTCCCCCATGGCGTCCGGGGCCAGCTTTCCCCGGCCCACCTCCAGCAGGGTGCCCACCAGGATGCGGACCATGTGGTAGAGAAACCCGTTGCCGGAGATGGTGAAGCGCAGCTCCGGCCCCAGGTCCTCGATGGTGATGGCCTCCACCCGGCGCACGGTGGAGCGCTTGAAGCGCTTCAGGGAGCAGAAGGCCCGGTAGTCATGGGTGCCGCACAGGTCCTCGGCGGCCTGGCGCATGGCCGCCAGGTCCAGGGATTCGTGCAGGTGATAGAGGTAGCTGCGCTCAAAGACATTGGGCTGGTCGCTGTTCCAGATGCGGTAGACATAGGTCTTGCCGGTGCAGGACAGGCGGGCGTGGAAGCGGGGCTCTGCCGGCTCCAGGGCGATGGCCCCGATGTCCGTTGGCAGATACTGGCGCAGCCCGGCCAGGATCTGCTGGGGAGACAGGGGGGTCTTGGCCCGGAAGGAGGCCACCTGCATTCTGGCGTGGGCCCCGGCGTCGGTGCGCCCGGAGCCGGCCACCTCTACCGGCTGGTCCAGCAGGCGGGTGAGGAGAGTTTCCAGCTTTCCCTGGATGGTCTGGTCGGTGTTCCCCTGCTTCTGCCACCCCTTCCAGCGGGTGCCGTCGTAGCAGAGGGTCAGGCGGTAATTTGGCATGGTGCTCTCCTCTTTTCTTTCCCCTCCGGGGAGGGGGACAACGTTCCCTCTATTTTACAGGATTTCCGGCCCGGTGAAAAGGGGCAGGAGGGCTCTTTTTTCATTCTTTTGGCAGTTTTCTCCTGCGGGGATGGGGGCCGGGGGCAGAGACCCCGGGAGGGCGTCGGCACGTTTCGTCTTGCTTCGGCAGGAAAGTTGAAGAACAGACAACATCTTTCTTGCAATGCCGGGGATTATCGTGTAAAGTGGTCTCATCAGTAGGATGCCTTGTCCCGGTCGGAAGGGCCGGACGGGCGCGGTTCCATCTGTCTGCCCCTGCCGCGCCTGCGGCGGGCGGACGCGCGCGAAAAGGAGAAACTCTATGGAAACATCCAAACGGGGGCAGTGGGGGAGCAGCTTTGGCTTCCTCATGGCCTCCATCGGCTCGGCCATCGGCCTGGGGAACCTGTGGGGCTTTCCCTATAAGATGGGCAAGACCGGGGGCTTTGCCTTCCTCATCCTCTACCTCATCCTGGTGGCCCTGGTGGGCATTGTGCTCATGCTGGGGGAATTTGCCTTAGGGCGGAAAACCGGCAAGGGGGCCGGCGGGGCCTATGCCGCCCTGGCCAAGAAGTATTCCTTCATCGGCTACATGGCGGTCATCTCCCCCTTCCTGATCCTGGCCTTTTACGCGGTGCTGGGGGGCATGGTCCTGCGGTACTGCCTGGGCTTTTTGGTCCAGATCTTTGGCTTTGACGGCTTCTCCGGCCAGGGCAGCGGCTTTTTTTCCTGGCTGCTGTACAGCGACAGCAACATGCTCCTCTTCCTGGTCCTCTTCATGGCCTGCACCATGGTCATCGTCATGGGGGGCATCAAGGGGGGCATCGAGAAGTTCAGCAAGGCGGTCATGCCTGCCCTGGGCGTGATCCTCATTGTCATCATCGTCTTTGTGGCCATCCAGCCGGGGGCCATCGAGGGCTACAAGTTCATGTTCCAGCCGGACTTCTCCCTGTTCACCGAGCCCGGCAGCTTCTTTGAGGTCCTGAAAACCGCCTCGGGCCAGATGTTCTTCTCCCTGTCGGTGGCCATGGGCATCAACATCACCTTCGGCTCCTATCTGGACAAGCAGAAGAACCTGCAGAAGAATGCCATCATGGTCCCCCTCTTTGACACCCTCTTTGCCCTGCTGGCGGGCATGATGATCCTGCCGGCCTGCGCGGCCTTCGGGGAGGACTACGCCCAGGGCCCCGGCCTCCTCTTCGCCTCCATGCAGAAGGTCTTCCTGGACGGCATGGGGGGCCCGGCCGGGAACATCATGGGCTTCCTCTTCTACTTCCTGGTCTTTATCGCCGCCATCACCTCATCCATCGCCCTGCTGGAGGTCCTCACCGCCGCCGTGGTGGACCGGCAGCTGGATAAGGGCAAGGAGCCCAAGCGGAAAAAGACCGCCCTGGTCTTTGCCGTCCTCATCTTCCTCATCGCCATCCCCGTGGCCCTGGACGCCCTGGGCAGCGGCGGGGCCACCGTCAAGGCCCCCTTTGAGCTGCTGGGCCTGACCCCCGACAGCCCCGGCTATGCCATGTGGAACGACTGCTGGCTGGACTTTTATGACATGATCACCGAGGGGGTCCTCATGCCCCTGGGTGCCCTGCTCATGAGTCTGCTGCTGGGCTGGGTTCTGCCCAACCTGGTGGGGGAGGAGTGCCAGGCCAGCGGCCACAGGTTCAAGGGCGCGGCCTATTTCAAGTTCTGCTTCCGCTTTGTCATCCCCGTGGTCATGGTCATCGTCCTGGCCACCCAGATCCAGTCCTTCTTCCTCTGAGCGGACCGGGACCCCATACCAATGAAGAAACAACCGGCAAGGCCATGGGCCTTGCCGGTTGTCTGCATATTTTATAATGTCCACTTCCGCTGGTCCGTATGGAGCAGGTGGTGGGCCGCCTCGGAAAGAGGCTGGCCGAAATACTCCCGGTACAGGGTCTGCACATCGGGGTTCTCGTGGGAGAAGCGGACGGCGCTGGCCCGGTCCAGGTCGTAGAGGTGCTGGCCCCGGCCGACGGAAAAGTCCTCCCCGTCGTGGATGGGCTGGCCGCCGCCGCCGGAGCAGCCGCCGGGGCAGGCCATGACCTCCACGAAGTCATACCGGACCTGGCCGGTCCGCAGGGCGTCCATGAGCTTGCGGGCGCTGGCCAGACCGGAGGCCACGGCCAGGCGGAGCCTGGTCTCCCCGATGGAGAAGACCGCCTCCCGCCAGGGCTTCTGTCCCCGGACCTCCTCAAAGGCGTCGGCGGGGGGATTGGTCCCGGTGAGCTTCCAATAGGCCGTGCGCAGGGCGGCCTCCATCACGCCGCCGGTGACCCCGAAGATCACCCCGGCCCCGGACCCCCGGCCCAGGGGGGAGTCGAAGTCCTCCTCGGGCAGGGCAGACACGTTGATCTGCATGGCCTGGAGCATCCGGTCCAGCTCCCGGGTGGTGAGGACCACGTCCACATCCCGGCCGGCAGCGTCGCTGACCTCGGGGACAGCGGCCTCGTATTTCTTGGCCACGCAGGGCATCACCGACACGCAGAAGATGTCCTCGGGGGCCTTGTTGAGCTCTTTGGCATAATAGCTCTTGGCCACCGCCCCGAACATCTGCTGGGGACTCTTGGCGCTGGAGAGGTGCCCGGCCATCTCCGGGTACTCCAGGCGCAGAAAGCGCACCCAGCCGGGGCAGCAGGAGGTGAAGAGGGGGAGCTGTTCAGGGTCCCCCTCCGCCAGGCGCTGGAGGAGCTCGTGGCTCTCCTCCCAGATGGTCAGGTCGGCAGAGAAGGTGGTGTCAAAGACGTGCTTTACCCCCATGGCCCGCACGGCGGCGGCCAGACGGCCCTCGGTGGCCTGGTCGGGGGTGAGCCCCAGACTCTCCCCCCAGGCGGCCCGCACGGCGGGGGCGATCTGAAAGACCACCTCTTTGGTGGGGTCGGTGAGGGCGGCAAAGACGGTCTCCGTGTCGTCCCGCTCCCGCAGGGCGCCCACGGGGCAGTGGGCCACGCACTGGCCGCACAGGGCACAGTTGGCCTCGTTCATCCGCAGCCCGCCGTGGATGCGCACGGTGGTGTGGGCCCCGGAGCCGGTGACCTCCCACACCCCCAAAGACTGCACCCGCTCACAGACGGACACGCACCGGAGACATTTGATGCACTTGGCGCTGTCCCGCAGGATGGGCAGGGTGGGGTCCCAGGGCCGCTCGGCGGCGGCCTTGCGGAAGGGGACCGACTGGATGTTCATGGCCTTGGACAGGGCCTGCAGGGAGCAGTTGCCGCTGCGCACGCAGGTGACGCAGTGGTCCACATGCTGGGAGAGGATGAGCTCCACGTTGGTCTTTCGGGTCACCCGCACCCGCTGGGTGTTGGTGCGCACCACCATGCCGTCCTCCACCTGGGTGTTGCAGGCGGTGGCCAGCTTGTCTACGCCCTCCACCTCCACGGCGCACACCCGGCAGGAGGCCACTTCGTTGATCTGCTTCAGGTAGCACAGGGTGGGGATGTGGATGTCCACCGACCGGGCGGCCTCCAGAATGGTGGTGCCGGCGGGGACCGTCACGGTCTTGTTGTCGATGGTCAGGGTCACCATGTGGTCCGCCTCCCTCCTTTGAAGCCTGCGTGGCCGTAGTGGTCACAGCGCAGGCAGCGGCTGCACTCCTGGGCCATCTCCTGCTGGGACATGCAGTTTTCCATGAGTTCAAAATCGTTCTTGCGCCAGCTGGCCTCCCGCTCGGTCAGGTCCACCCGGCCGGTGGCGTGCTTGAGCCGGAAGGGGGCAGGGGGGATCTCCAGGTTGGCGGAGATGTCGGTGTGGCAGCCCAGGTATTCGTCGATGCTGGCGGCGGCCACCTTGCCGGCCTCGATGGCCAGGATGACGGTGGCGGGGCCGGAGACGCAGTCGCCCCCGGAGAAGACCCCGGCCATGCCGGGCACGCTCCCGTCGTCGCCGGTGACGATGGTCTCCCGCTTGGTGGGGACCCCTTCCTGGGCGAAGGCAGCCGAGTCCACCGTCTGGCCCACGGCCATGAGGACCACGTCACAGGGGATGCGCTCCTGGGGCTGGTCGGCATCCCGGGGGGCGGGCCGGCCCCCCCGGACCTCACCGATGACCTGGGGCTGGACCACCAGGGCGGCCACTTTGCCGTCGGGGGTGGCCTCGATGGCCACAGGGGCTTTCAGGGGGAAGATCTCACAGCCCTCGGCCATGGCCCCTTCGATCTCCTCGGGCAGGGCGGTCATGTCGCTGATGCGGCGGCGGTAGACGCACTTGACCGACTCGGCCCCCAGACGCACGGCGGTGCGGGTGGCGTCCATGGCCACGTTGCCGCCGCCCACCACCACCACATGCTTGCCGGTGAAGTCGGGTTTCACCGAGCGGATGGTGGTGTCCAGCATCTGGATGGCGGACAGGACGCCTTGGGCATCTTCACCGGGGATGCCCAGCTTTTTGTGCAGGCCGGCGCCGATGGCCAGATACAGGCTGTCGTAGTCCCGGCGCAGCTCCTCTAAGGTCACGTCGGTGCCCACCTGGCACGCCAGCCTCACCTCCACGCCGGTGGAGAGGATGGTGTCGATGTCCCGGTCCAGATAGGACCCGGGCAGGCGGTAGCTGGGGATGCCGTAGCGGAGCATCCCGCCCAGCTTGGGCTTGCGCTCAAAGACCGTGACCTTGTGTCCCATCAGGGAGAGGAAATAGGCCGCCGTCAGGCCGGAGGGACCGCCGCCCACGATGGCCACCTTTTTCCCAGAGTCCGGGGCCCGGGGGGGCGCGGGGACCTCCCCGGCGTGGTCCACGGCAAAGCGCTTGATGCCCCGGATGTTCAGGGGGGAGTCCACGATGGTCCGGCGGCAGTGGGACTCGCAGGGGTGCTCGCACACCAGGCCGCAGACCGAGGGGAAGGGGTTGTCCTTGCGGATGAGGCGAATGGCGTCGTCATACCGCTCCTCCCCCACCAGGGAGATGTAACCGGGTACGTCCACATGGGCCGGACACAGTTCCACACAGGGCACGCTCTTGAAGTTGGCGGTGCAGCTGCCCTGGGTGACGTGGGCCAGGTAGTCGTCCTGGAAGGCCACATAGCCGTCCAGGACCATCTGGGCGGCTTCAAAGCCGATGGCGCAGTCGGCGCTGTCCACAATGGACTGGGCGGTGCGCAGGATGGTCTCCAGGTCGTCCTGGCTGCCCTGGCCGTCCAGCAGCTGGTCCAGCAGGTCGGCCAGCCGGTCCAGGCCGATGCGGCAGGGCACGCACTTGCCGCAGCTCTGGGCCAGACAGAGTTTCAAAAAGGCGCTGGTGAGCTCCACCGGACAGTTGCCGCAGGGGGCCGCGGAGATCCGGCGCTCCATGTCCGCATAGAGGTCGTCCACCGTGCGCTGGGCGTTTTCCCAGGGGGTGATACGCAGTCTGCTCAAGGTAATGATCTCCTTTCCAATGGGGGGTGAGAGCTTGCGTGGGGCTGAAAGAAAAAGAAACCGATGGATCTTGCCTTTTGGCAAAATTGCCACAAAAAGCGACAAAAAGATCCAAATAACACGAAGAATATGATAAGCGGAAATGACGAAAAATGCAATAGAAATTTTTATACTTTCTTATTGTGTTAAAAAGTAGCATAATATCAACAAACTGAAAGGGACAAAAGAGGGCCTTCCGCCCTGTCCCGGGCGTGTGCCCGCGCCGGAAACGGCTGCCGGGGCGGTCAGGGGAGGACGGCGCCGTTAAATGAGGGATTGACCGGAAGCGGGGAAAAGCGGTATAATATTCCGTCGTATTTATCTCGGGATCAGGAAGACCGCCCTGCCGGCAGCCCCGGTGGGAGACCATATCGAAGGAGACAAGACTATGCAAGACTACCAGAAGGGCACCCAGTGCCTCCACGCCGGCTATGTGCCCGCCAGCGGCGAGCCCCGCAACATCCCCATCATCCAGAGCACCACCTTCCGCTACGGCAGCAGCGAGGCCATGGGGGCCCTGTTTGACCTGGAGGCAGAGGGCTATTTCTACACCCGCCTGCAGAACCCCACCTCCGACCGGGTGGCGGCCAAGATCTGTGCCCTGGAGGGAGGCACGGCGGCCATGCTCACCTCTTCCGGCCAGGCGGCCAACTTCTTCGCCATCTTCAATATCTGCTCGGCAGGGGACCATGTGGTCTCCTCGGCGGCCATTTACGGCGGCACCTTCAACCTCTTCGCCGTGACCATGAAGCGCATGGGCATCGAGTTCACCTTCGTGGACCCCAACTGCTCCCAGGAGGAGCTGGAGGCCGCCTTCCGGCCCAACACCAAGGCGGTCTTTGGGGAGACCATCGCCAACCCCGCCCTCATCGTCCTGGACATCGAGCGCTTTGCCAAGGCCGCCCACGACCACGGCGTGCCCTTCATCATCGACAACACCTTCGCCACCCCCGTGGGCTGCCGCCCCTTCCAGTGGGGGGCGGACATCGTCACCCACTCCACCACCAAATACATGGACGGCCATGCCAACTGTGTGGGCGGGGCCATTGTGGACAGCGGCAACTTTGACTGGACCAAATACCCCGACAAGTTCCCCGGCCTGTGCACCCCTGACGAGAGCTACCACGGCGTGACCTACACCGAGCGCTTCGGCCTGGGCGGGGCCTACATCACCAAGGCGGTGGTCCAGCTCATGCGGGACTTCGGCGCCACCCCCGCCCCCATGAACGCCTACCTGCTCAACGTGGGCCTGGAGACCCTCCACCTGCGTATGCCCCGGCACTGTGCCAACGCCCTGGCTGTGGCCCAGCACCTGAAGGAC
>DXEA01000115.1 GCA_019115225.1 Candidatus Evtepia faecigallinarum | reverse complement strand
CCAGCTGACCACCAGCCGCCAGAGCGAGAGCCAGATCGCCCAGCAGAAGATCAGCGACCGCTTCGGCGCCCAGAACGTGGCCGCCCTGCTGGTGCCCCGGGGGGACTACGACAAGGAAAAGGCCCTGCTGGACCGCCTGTCCGGCTACGATGAGGTGGACACCGCCCTGGGCCTTGCCAACATCGAGGCCATGGACGGCTACACCCTCACCGACGCCCTCACCCCCCGGCAGTTTGCGGAAATGACCGACCTGGACTACGAGGTGGCCTGCCTGCTCTACACCGCCTACGCCGCCCAGCACGACCAGTACGGGCGCATCGTGGGAGGGATCGACGACTACGCCGTCCCCCTCATGGACCTCTTCCTCTTTGCCTACGACCAGGAGCAGGCGGGCTATTTCTCCCTGACCGGCGAGACGGCAGAGAAGATGGAGGACCTCCATGCCCAGCTGGTGGCCGGCCGGGCCCAGATGCTGGGGGAGCACTACACCCGCCTGGTCCTCCAGCTGAACCTGCCCGAGGAGGGGGAGGAGACCTTCCAGTTCCTGCAAACCATCCACCGGGAGGCGGAGCAGTTCTACGACGCCGATCAGATCTATCTGGTGGGCAACTCCACCAGCGACTATGACCTGTCCGTCTCCTTCGCCCGGGACAACGTGATGATCTCGGTGCTGTCGGTGGTCTTTGTCATCCTGGTCCTCCTGTTCACCTTCCAGTCGGTGGGCCTGCCGGTGCTGCTTATCCTGGTCATCCAGGGGAGCATCTTCTTCAACTTCTCCTTCCCGGGCCTGACCAAGACCCCCATCTTCTTCCTCAGCTACCTCATCGTCACCTCCATCCAGATGGGGGCCAACATCGACTATGCCATCGTCATCTCCACCTGGTACCGGGAGCTCAAAACCGCCATGGCCCCCCGCAGGGCCATCGTCAAGGCCATGGAGCTGGCCTTCCCCACGGTCCTCACCTCGGGGTCCATCCTGGCCTCGGCGGGGTTCCTTATTGGAAAAATCTCCACCGACGGGGCCATCGTGGGCATTGGCGAGTGCCTGAGCCGGGGCACGGTGATCTCCATGTTCCTGGTCCTCTTCGTCCTGCCCCAGCTCCTGCTCTTGGGGGACTGGATTGTGGAAAAGACCAGCTTCCGGGTGAACGTGCCCGAGGCCATGCGCCGGACCACCGGCACCATCTACGTCAACGGCCGGGTCCGGGGCCGGATCTCCGGGGTGGTGGACGCCAACATCCAGGGGGTCATCCGCGGGGACGTCTCCGCCCTCATCGGCACCGGGGCCTACCAGGGCCAGGAGGCGGGGGACGTCCAGGACCAGGAAGCCCTGCCCCAAACGCCGCCCGATACCTCGCCCCAGGACGAAACTGACGCAAAGGAGGGAAGCAGCCATGACAAGACGGACTAACCTGCTGGCGGCCCTGCTGGCCCTCTCCCTTCTCTTCTCCCTGATTGCCCCGGCTGCCGCCGCCGGGGGAGAGATCACCATTGCAACCCCGGAGGACCTGATTCAACTGGCCAAGGACTGCACCTTAGACAGCTGGTCCCAGGGCAAGCGGGTGGTCCTCACCGCCGACATCGACCTGACGGGCTCTGCCTTTTCCCCCATCCCCACCTTCGGCGGCACCTTTGACGGCCAGGGTCACACCATCTCCGGCCTGTCCCTCACCGGCAGCGGGAATGTCCGGGGCCTGTTCCGCTATCTGCAAACGGGCGGGAGCATCCAAAACCTTACCGTGGAGGGAACCGTCACCCCCACAGACCTCCAGGACACCCTGGGCCTGCTGGTGGGGGAGAACCGGGGGAAAATCCGAAACTGCACCGCCCAGGGGAGCGTGACAGGCCAAAACACCGTGGGCGGTCTGGTGGGCTGCAACCAGGCCGGGGGCCAGGTCATCTGCTGCACCTTCACCGGCACCGTCACCGGGGAGCACTATGTGGGGGGCATCGCCGGCCAGAACCACGGCAGCGTGATGGAGTGCACCAACCAGGGCAGCATCAACACCCAGGAGCAGCCGGACCAGGTGGCCCTGGAGGACCTGGACAGCCTGGAGGGCCGCCAGTGGAACGCGGCGGAAAACCTGCCGGCCTGCACGGACATCGGCGGCATTGCCGGCTTTTCCGACGGCATCCTTCAAAGCTGCCGGAACACAGGGGCCGTAGGCTATGAGCATGTGGGCTACAACGTGGGGGGCATCACCGGCCGCCAGTCGGGTTACCTCCACGGCTGCGAGAATCAGGGGACCATCCTGGGCCGCAAGGACGTGGGGGGCATCGCCGGCCAGCTGGAGCCGGAGATCTTTCTCTGCTACGGCGAGGACACCATGACCCGCCTCTGGACAGAGCTGGGGACCCTCAGCGACCAGATGGACACCCTGCTCACCCATGTGAGCACCATGCAGACCTCCGCCACCGCCCAGATCCGCACCATGACCGACCGGGCCGGGGACGCCCAGGCGGCCACCGGCGACCTGCTGGAGGCCGCCAAGGACTGGGCCAACGGCAACCTGGACCAGATCAATGACCTCTCCGCCCGCCTGTCCTGGACCCTGGACCAGCTGGCCCCCATCCTGGACACCCTGACGGACTTCCCCTCCACCCTGACCAAGGCGGTGGAGGACCTGCAGGAGGCCATCGACCGGGCGAAAGAGGCCGGGGACCTGACCGGCCAGGCGGCGGCGGACCTGCAAGAGGCCCTGACCGACGCCCTGGATGCCGCCGGCTGCCTTGCCCAGGCCATGGACCACATCGGGGAGAGCCAGACCGCCCTGAAAAACGCCCTGGGCGACCCCCAGGCGGTGGAGACCGCCCTCACCCAGCTGGCCCAGGGGGTGGAGGAAGTGGGCAGCGCCATGGACGCCTTTTCCCGGGCCATGGCCCTCCTCCGGGAGGGAGTTGCCCAGCTGCCCGACATTGCCGCCATGGCACAGTCCTTCCTGGCAGCCCTGGCCCAGCTGGACACCGTGGGCGGTCAGGCCGCCGGCGGACTGCGGGACATGAAAGCCGCCCTGGAAGAGATTCGCCAAAACTTCTCCGGCAGCCTGGAGGACCTGAGCGCCGCCCTGGACCAGCTCAAAGCTGCCGCCGGGGAGCTGCGGGACGCATCCCAGGCCATGCACCAGGCCGGGGAACACCTCCGGGACGCCGTGGACGACCTGGCGGCGGCGGGTGCCCTTGGAGATGACGTTCTGGAGAGCCTCCGCCGGGCGGGGGACCGGATGAAGGACGCCTTTGCCCTGCTGGAAACCGCCGGGGACGACCTGTATACGATGATTGACACCCTGGCCGCCAACCCCACCATCCAGTTCACCCCCATCGGCAGCCAGATCACCGAAAAGGGGGACGCCCTGGACGACGCCCTCTCCGCCCTGCTGGACGGGGCAGAGGACCTGACCGACCAGCTGAGCACCTCCTCCGACCAGGTGACCCAGGACTTGCGGACCATCAACGGACAACTGCGCACCATCACCGACCTGCTGCGCCAGGCGAGCACTGCCCGGCAGACCGACACCGACCCGGTGGAGGACCTCTCCGACCAGGCGGGCAGCGACCAGCAGACCGGCTGCCTGGCCGGCTCCCGCAACCGGGGGACCGTTTCCGGGGACATCAATGTAGCGGGCATCGTGGGCTCCATGGCCATCGAGTACGACTTCGACCCCGAGGACGACCTGACGGAGACCGGGGAGCGCTCCCTGGACGTCCACTTCCAGACCAAGGCCGTCACCCGGGACTGCGTGAACGAAGGGGAGATCGTCGGCAAGAAGGACGACACCGGCGGCATCGTGGGCCGGATGGATTTGGGCCAGGTGCGGGCCTGTGAGAACTACGGCGCCGTCACCAGCACCGACGGCAGCTATGTGGGGGGCATCGCCGGGGCCTGCTGGGGGACCATCCGGGACAGCTGGGCCCGGTGCACCCTCTCCGGGAAGAACTATGTGGGCGGGGTGGCCGGCTACGCCACCGCCCTGCTGGACTGCCACACCCTGGTGACCGTCACTGCCGGCAGCGCCTATGTGGGCGCGGTGGCCGGGGCCGTGGACGAGGCAGGCCGGGTGGAGGGCAACACCTTCACCCAGGCAGACCTGGGTGCCATCGACGGCATCAGCTACCAGGGCAAGGCCCAGCCGGTGGCCTTTGAGACCCTCTGCGCCGCCGGCGCCCCCGCCGGCTTTGCCCAGATGGCGCTGCGCTTCGTGGCCGACGGCCAGGAGGTGGCAACCGTGCCCTTCCAGTACGGCAAGGGCATCGACAGCCTGCCCCCCATCCCCGCCAAGGAGGGCTACTCCGCCGCCTGGCCTGATCTGGACTACCGCCACCTGACCGCCAGCCAGACCCTGGAGGCCATCTATACCCCCTACACCTCCGCCCTCACCGACGGCGGCGAGCTGCCGGAAATCCTGGTGGACGGCAGCTTCAGCGCCCAGGCAGAGGTCTCCCACACCTCTGAGGAGACCACCTGGACCGACGGCCAGGGCCAGGCCCGCACAGGGAAGGTCTACACCGTCACCGTCTCCGACCCCGTGCTGGAGACGGTCACCTACACCGTCCACTGCCGCCTGCCCGAGGCGGGGAAGCACTATGCCCTCTGGGTCCGGACCGACCAGGGGTGGCAGCGCCAGGACAGCTGGGAGGACGGCAGCTACCTCCTCTTCACTGCTAATCAGGAGAGCGTCACCTTTTCCCTGGTGGAGCAGGACAGCCTGTGGATACGCTGTCTGGCCGGCGCTCTGGCGGCGATCCTCGTCCTTCTCCTCCTCCTGCTGCGGCGGAGGAAGAGAAAGCAGACCCCGCCTGACGCACCGCCCGCCCAACCGGAGAGCCCGGCGGCACCCGGGCAAGGGGAGACCGAGCCTGCCGCTCCACAGAAGGAGCAAAACACCCAAGAAAACGACCCGCCGGAGAACTGAGATTGTTCCAACTGCAAAAATTTCTCCCGAGAAAAACCGGCTGCCGCCTTGACGGCGACAGCCGGTTTGCTTTACTATAAACGAAAGAGAGACTGTTTCGGGAAGGAGTGTGTTCCATGGAATATGGCGTGCTCAGTCTGCTGCCGGTGGCGGTGGTCATCGTGCTGGTTTTCTTCACCAAGCGCACCGCGGCCTCCCTGCTGGCCGGCACCATCGTGGGGGCGGTGATGCTCTACGGCGCCGGCTTTGCCAAGCCCTGGCTGGATGTGGTCTACGGGGTCATGGGCAGTGATCTGTGGATCTGGCTGGTGCTGGTGTGCGGCTTTTTCGGCAGCCTGGTGGCCCTGTTCGAGGCCTCCGGGGGCATCCACGGCTTTACGGCCATTGCGGGAAAGATCTGCAAGGGGGAAAAGCGCACCCTCTTCGCCTCCTGGCTGCTGGGGGTGGTGGTCTTTGTGGATGACTGGCTGTCCATCCTCTCCATGGGCACCGCCATGCGCCGGGCCACCGACCGCTTCCAGGTGCCCCGGGAGATGCTGGCCTACCTGAGCAACTCCACCGCCTCCTCCATCTGCGTCATCGTGCCCACCTCCACCTGGGGGGTCTTTATGATCAGCCAGCTGGTGGCCACCGACGTCAGCACCGCCGAGGCGGGGATGAGCACCTTCCTGCACACCCTGCCCTTCCTGTTCTATCCCTTCCTGGCCCTGCTGTGCGGCCTGCTCTACGGGGTGGGGGTGCTGCCCAAGTTCGGCCCCATGCGCCAGGCCTACGCCCAGGCCCGTCAGGCCGCTTCGCAGCCCCAGGAGACCCAGGAAGAGGAGGGCCCCGCCAAGCCCCGGGCCCTGAACTTCCTGCTGCCGGTGATCCTGGTCACCGCCCTGACCATCGCCACCGGGGAGATCCTCTACGGCACCCTGGCCTGCCTGGTCTTCTGCGCCATCCTCTACCTGCCCCAGCGGCTGATGACCCCGGGGAAATACCTGGACACGGTGCTGGTGGGCTTTAAGGACATGGTCGGCGTCCTCTTCATCGTCACCAGTGCCTTCATCCTCCGGGACATCAACAGCCTGTTGGGGATGCCCGAGTTCGTCATCGGCGCGGCCAAGGCGGCCATGAGCCCCCAGCTGCTGCCCGCGGCGGCCTTCCTCATCGTGACGGTCCTGGCTGTGGCGGCGGGAAATTTCTGGGGGATCTGCGCCATCGCCTTCCCGGTCATTATCCCCATCGCCCAGGCCCTGGACGGCAACGTCCTGCTCACCGCCGGGGCCATCATCTCCGCCACGGCGGCGGGGTCCCACCTGTGCTTCTTCGGCTCCGAGGCCACCCTGGCCTGCTCGGCCTCCCAGATCGACAACGTCCGCTATGCCCAGTGCGCTACCCCCCTGGTCCTTCTGCCGGTGCTGCTGGCCCTGATCGTCTACCTGGCCGCCGGCTTCCTGGTGGGATAACCCATTTCTTCACAGAAAAAAACAGGACGGATACCCGTCCTGTTTTTTTGCGCCATGAGAGGGGATCACACCGTCTGCCACAGGGGCATCCGGGTGTCAAAGGAGACCGTGACCTCCCCCTTGTCCTTCAGCCAGGCCAGGTAGGAGCGCACGGTGCTGCCCACCAGGACGTATTGAGAAAAGTCCATGGTGAGGCCGTAGTCGGTAAAGAGCTTTTGCAATAAGACCTCAAAGGAGATGGGCTCCCGACAGAAAGTGCGGATCTTCTCCGCCACCTCCAGGGTCTTGTCAATGTTGTACTGGGCCAGAGGCGCAATCTCCTCCGTGGCCGGGGCGTGGGCGGGGATGAAGCACTTGGCCTGCAAGCCCTTCACCATCTCCAGCGTTTCTAAATAAGCCCCCACGTCATAGACCACCCCGATGCCGTACTTGTCCAGGGTCTCCCGGCTGGACAGGCAGTCGGCCAGATAGGTCACCCCCTCGTCGGTCTCAAAGCCCACCATGTCGAAGAAATGGCCCGGCAGGGGCAGAATTTTCATCCCCTGGGGCAAGATCTCCTGGGTCAGATAGGCCGCGTCACTCTCCTGGGCCATGAGAAACTTGTGCCGCAGGTCCTTGGGGGGAAAGCCGCCGTAGAGATACGCCGGTTCCAGCAGGGGGTGGCGGGTAAAGGCGCAGTCGATGCCGGGGGCATAGACGGGACAGCCCGCCTGCTTTTGCAGATATTTGTTGCCCCCGATGTGGTCGGCGTTGGAGTGGGTGTTCAGAATGGCCCGCAGGGTCCAGCCCTCCTTCTCCAGCAGCTGGCGGAGCTTGCGCCCGGCATCCTTGTCCCCGCCGCTGTCGATGAGCCACGCCTGGTCCTCTATGACATACAGGCCGATCTTCACCGGGGCGTTGACGTAATAGCTGTGGGGTCCGGCTTGGATGAGTTCATACATGATGGCGTCCCGTCCTTTCTCGCTTGTCATGCCCATAGTATACCAGATGGCGGGGGAAAAGTAAAAGGCCGTTGACAAGGTTCTACAGGTGTAGTATAGTGAGGGCAGAAAGAAGTTCTACAACTGTAGGACAAAAAACGACCGAAAGGAGGTCCGCCCCATGGCAAAGGTGACCGAAGGGGAGTGGGCGGTGCTGGAAGTCCTGTGGCAGGGGGAGAGTTTCCCCCTGGGGGAGATCGTCTCCGCCCTGGCGCCCACCCACCACTGGCGGCGCAACACCGTCCACACCTACCTGACCCGGATGGAGGCCAAGGGCCTGGTAACCATCCTCCGCCAGACCGAGCCCCACCGCTACGCCGCCGCAGTCAGCCGGGACGACTGCGCCCGCCAGGCCCGGGGCCAGCTGCTGGACCAGGTCTACGGCGGGGCCGCCGGGGACCTGATCGCGGCCTTTCTGAAGGAGAGCACCATCACCCCTGCCGAGCGGGACCGCCTGCGGCGGCTGCTGGAGGAAATGGAGGTATGAGATGACCGACCTTTGGGGATTTTTGCTCCAGACCGCCTGCGTCTGCCTGGTGGGGGTGCTGCTGCTGGTGGTCAAGTGGCTGCTGCGGGACAAACTCTCCCCCCGGTGGCAGTATTCTGTCTGGGTGGTGCTGGCGGCCCGGCTGCTGGTGCCGGCCACCCTGGGCGGGGGGACTGCCCTGCTCCCCCTCTCCCTGTGGGTGGAGATGGCCCGGCTGACGGTGGAGCAGCGGCTGTCCTCGGCCTATGTCTCGATGGTTCAGACGGTCCAGGTAACGGCCCCGGTGCCCTGGCTGACCGGCCTGCCCCACAGCATCACCGACTGGCTGTTTTTCCTCTACGTCCTGGGCGTGGTGGCCTTTCTGCTGCGCTACCTGCTCAGCTATCTCTCCCTGCGCCGGCTGGTGCAGACGGGGGAGGAGCCCTCGGAGGACCTCCGCCGCCAGGTGATGGGGGTGGGGGAGAAGTACGGCCTGCCCCTGTGCGCTGTGGTGGTCCTGCCCGGCCTGACCTCCCCCATGGTCTGCGGGGTGTTCCGGCCGGTGCTGGTCCTGCCGGCGGGGAAGGCGGTGGAGGACCATGTGATCCTCCATGAGCTGCTCCATGTGAAATACCGCGACGCCCTGCAAAATGTCTTCTGGTCTATTTGCCGGGCCGTCCACTGGTGCAACCCCCTGGTCCACCTCCTTCTGGACCGGGTAGGCAACGACCTGGAGTCCCTGTGCGACCAGCGGGTGCTGGAGCGCCTGGCAGGGGAGGAGCGCCGGTCCTACGGCATCAGCCTGCTGTCCATGGCCAGTGAAAAATACCCCCGGGCCCCCGGCACCACCTC
>DXEA01000114.1 GCA_019115225.1 Candidatus Evtepia faecigallinarum | reverse complement strand
GCCATGGAGAATATCGGTGCATTTCTCCTGGAATCATGAATTTTCCCGCTCCGGACCATTCAGGTCCGGGGCGGTTTTTTGATTCTTCGACAGGGAATGACAGTAAAGTAGACCTTTTATAAAGAAACATAAGTGAAAGATAAGAAAATTTATTGGCATTTTGCCGATTTTATAAAAAGGATTTCAGGAAAATAGGGAACAAGGGCAGAGCTGGGGGGGAGGAGAAAAAGAACGGGCAAAAAAACGGACGGGAGCAGGTTCCGGCAGCGGAAGGGGAGGCCATAAGAAAAACTTATTGCAAAGGGCAGCGGAGGGGATGCAGACCGGATAAATTCCCCTTTATGACGGGACACAAGGCAAATTTCATAAGAAAAACTGAAATCCAGAGAAATCTCGGGGATTTAGCAGGGAATGTGCAGCACCACTGAGGAAAACTTGCACAAAGGGAAAACGCACCTTCGGCCGGTCTCCCTTGCATTTGAGGATGAGATGTGGTAAATTGTTCATAATTTCAAAAAGATATTTTTTTAACATGCGAAAAGGAGAGAGAAAGGGGGTGGATCTATGTCTCTGGAAGCGGTAAAGAAAGTGATCGAGGCGGAGCACCTCTCGGCAAAGCAGAAAGAAGAGGGGGAACGGAAAGCCAAATCCCTGATCGCGGAAGCGGAAAAGAAGGGTGCGGGTCTGATTGATGTGGCCCGTTGGGAGGCAGAAATGAAAGTAAAGAAGACGATGACGGAAGAAGAACAAGAAGATGCGAAACGAGAAAGAATCCGGCAGCAGGAAGTCGCCAAGCTGCAGGAAGAGATCCGGGCCGAGGGCCGGCAGCGTCTGGACCAGGCCGCGGAATGGATCGTAGGAAGGGTGGTGGAGTTCTAACATGGCGATTGTAAAAATGAAGCGGCTGCGGCTGCTGGCCCTGTCCTCTCAGCGGGAGGAGCTGCTGGCCCTGCTGCAGCACACCGGCTGCGTGGAGGTCCTGGAGCCCGAGGGCGCCATGAGCGACCCGGAGTGGACCGAACTGCTCACCCGAGAGCCCACCTCTCTGCTGACGGTCAAAAGCCAGGCGGCGGCCATCCGCTCCGCTTTGGACACCCTGAAGCGGTATGCACCTGCCAAGTCCGGTCTGTTCATCCAGCGCCAGGCCATCCGGGAACGGGAGTTCTTCCAGCCGGAGGCCTTGGAAAAGGCCCTGGCCCTGGCCGAGCAGATCAACGATCAGGCCCGCCAGGTATCCAAGCTGCACACCAAGGAGACCAACCTGGTCAACCTGAAAAACAGCTTGCTCCCCTGGGCGCCCCTGGACCTGCCCTTAGAGCTGCAGGAGACCATCACCTCCGTCATCCAGCTGGGGACCTGCCCGCCGGCAGTGGACATTGCCAAGCTGGAGGAGGAGCTGGCCCAGGCAGCAGAACGGGCCCAGATCATGGAGGTCTCCCAGGACAAACACCAGCGGTATTTGCTGCTGGTCTGTCACAAGGAGGAGATCGACGAGGCCATCAAGTGCCTGCGCAGCCACGGCTACAGCGCCGCCCGGCTCAAGGGCATGACCGGCACCCCGGCGGAGAACATCCGCCAGACGGAGCAGGAGATCGCCCAGGTACAGCGGGAGCGGGACGAGATCATCGCCCAGATCGCCGCCTGTGCCGGCCAGCGCAAGAGCCTGGAGATCTGTCAGGACCGCATCGAGCAGGACCTGCAGAAGGAACAGGCCAGGGAGAAGCTGCTCACCGACGGCACCATCATCCTCCTGGAAGGCTGGGCCGCCCAGACGGGCCTGCCCAAGCTGGAGGAGGGGCTGAAGAAATTCGACTGTGCCTACGAGCTGCTCGACCCCACACCCGAGGACACGCCGCCCACCTTATTAAAGAACCGCAAGTGGCTCTCCTGTATCAACATGGTCACGGAGATGTATTCCTTGCCGGTCTATCACGGGGGCATCGACCCGAACCCCTTGATCTTTGGGTTCTTCGTGCTGTTCTTCGGGATCATGTTCGCGGACATCGCCTACGGGGTGGTCCTCTTTGCCATCTCCTTTGCCATTACCAAGAAGTACCGGCCAAAGGGGACCCTGGGGTACATGTTCCATCTGGGACAGTATCTGGGCGTGTCCACCGCCGTCTTCGGGGCGCTCACCGGCGGCCTGTGCGGCGATGCCATCTATCAGTTTACCAATGCCTTCTTCCCCGATCATGTGATCTCTCTGCCCGCCCTCATCAATCCCCTCCAGGACCCCATGACCATCATGGGCATTGCCCTGGCCCTGGGCGCGGTACATATGTTCGTGGGACAGTGCGTGCATATCTATATGGAGATCCGGGACGGCAGACCGCTGGAAGGATTCCTGGATGTGGTGCCCTGGTGGATCGTCTTCGTGGGGCTGGCAGTAGCCTACTTCAAGGGGACGGCACTGGTGGTGGGCCTGGGCTTCCTGGCCCTGCTGCTTACCCAGGGGCGGCACAAGAAAGGTATTTTGGGCAAATTCTTCGGCGGCATCGCCAGTTGGTATGACATCACCAGCTGGCTGGGCGATATCCTCTCCTACTGCCGCCTGATGGCCCTGATGCTGGCCACCTCGGTCATCTCTCAGGTGTTCAACATCCTGGCTACCCTGCCCGGGGAAGGGCTGCCCAAGCCGGTGGGGATCCTGGTCTTCCTGGTGATCTTCCTGGTGGGCAACATCTTCAACATGGGCATCAACATCATCGGTACCTACGTCCACGCAGCCCGTCTGCAGTATCTGGAGTTCTTCAGCAAGTTCTATAAGGAGGGCGGCGTGCCCTTCAAGCCCCTGAAGTACCAGACCAAATATGTGGACGTGACCACAGACAGCGGGGAGGTGGTGGAATGAGCATAGCCGCGATCGTCCAGTCCATGCCTGTGGACGGGCTGGCGGTGGCCCTGCTGGGGGCGTCCCTGGCGGTGGCCCTGCCCTGCTCGGGCTCTGCCACCGGCGTTGGCACGGTGGGCCGGGCGGGTGCAGGACTGCTCTCGGTGGACCCCGGAAAATTCTCCCGGGTCCTGGTGATGCAGATCCTGCCGGGCACCCAAGGCTTGTATGGCCTGGTGATCTGGTTCTTCGCCCTGACCAAGCTGGGGTTCTTCTCCAGCAGCGTGGCGCAGATGAGTGCCTTTGAGGGACTGAAGTTCTTCGGCGCCTGCATGCCCGTGGCCATCGGCGGCCTGATCTTCGGCATCGTCCAAGGGCGCATCTGCGCGGGGGGCGTGTCCCTCATCGCCAAAAAGCCCAACGACCTGAGCCGGTCCATCATCCTGGCCATTATGATGGAGTTTTACGCCATCCTGGCCCTGCTGGCATCCTTCTTGATGCTCAATAGTTTTCAGTTTTAAGAGAGGCTGCGCCTCGTTGATATGAACAGGAGGAATCATTCATGGAGACAATCGGAATCGCATTGGCATTTATCGGCGCGGCCCTGGCAGTTGGCCTGGCCTGCTCCGGCTCTGCCCGCGGCGTGGGCAGCGTAGGTGAAGTAGGCGCTGGCGTGCTGGCCAACGACCCCGGCAAATTTTCTCAGATCCTGATCCTGCAGATCATCCCCGGCACCCAGGGCCTGTACGGCCTGGTGGCTTGGTTCTTCGCCCTGATGAAGCTGGGCTTCTTCTCCGGCGAGCTGCGCATGCTCACCGGCAGCGAAGGCCTCATGTTCCTGGCGGCTTGTCTGCCCATGGCCATCGGCGGCCTGCTCTCCGCCATCGCCCAGGGCCGCTGCGCCGCCGCCGGGGTTTCCCTGGTGTCCAAGCGTTCGGAGGAGCTGTCCAAGGCCATCATCATGGCCATCATGGTGGAGTTCTATGCCATCCTGTGCCTGCTGGCCTCCTTCCTGATGCTCAACAGCCTGTAATCACAACAGCGGAAAGGAGAGCGTGGGAATGAATGGGATCGAAAAAATAACCGACCGCATCACCCAAGACACCCAGGCAGAGATCCAGGCGCTGGTAAGCCAGGCCGAGGAACAGGCCAAGCAGATCCTGGCCGACAGCCAGGCTGAGGCCGAACGGATCCGGGAGCGGATCCTGGCCAACGGCCAGCGAGAGCTGGAGGACCACCGGTCCCGGCTGAAGAGCATGAACCAGCTCGACGAGCGCAAGGCTGCTCTGGCAGCCAAGCAGGATGTCATTGAGGAGGCCTTTCAGGCTGCCGTGGTGCGCCTGAGCCAGCTGCCTGAGGACCAGATGGTCCCCCTGCTGGCCCGCATGATCGCCTCCAATGCCCAGGCCGGGGACGGCCAGGTGATCCTGGCCCCCGCCCAGCGGGCGGCCTATGGGCAGAAGGTGGTGGACCAGGCCAACGCCCTCATCCAGGGCGGCCGGCTGACCCTGGGCCTGGAGGACCCGGAGATCCAGGGCGGCTGCATCCTGCGCCAGGGGGCGGTGGATGCCAACTGCACCTTTGAAATGCTGGTCCGTCAGCGGCGGACCCAGCTCGGCGGCCAGGTGGCGGAGATTCTCTACCCCCGGACCAAAGGGCTGTGAGAGCCCAGGAAAGGGGGGGAGACCATGTTGGATGAGAAACGACGCGACACTGACTATCTGTTTTTGACCACCCGGGTCCGGGCCCTGGAGTGTCAGCTGCTGGACCGGAGCAAGATGGACCAGATGCTGGAGGCAACCACCCCGGAGGACGCGGCCCGCATGCTCAGCGACTGCGGCTACCCCGAGCTGGAGCTGGTCACCGGCGCCACCGTAGGGGAGATGCTCACCCGGGAGCGGGAGCGGGTCATGGAGGATCTGAGTCAGCTGGTGCCTGACCCGGCCATCCTGGCGGTCTTTCAGATCCAGTATGACTATCACAACGGGAAGGTTTTGCTGAAAAGCGAGGCCACCGGGACCCAGGCAGACCGCCTGCTGGTGGAGACCGGCCGCATCCCCTCCGAGACCATGGCCGCCGCCCTGCGGGGCGGGGAGTCCATGGACCTGCCCCCTCTGCTGGGGCAGGCCCTTCTGGAGGCCCGGCAGGTCCTTTCCACCACCCGGGACCCCCAGCTGGGGGACTTTACCTTAGACCGTTACTACTTCCAGGAGCTGTGGCAGATCGCCCAAAAAACGGGCTCGTCCTTCCTGGAGGGGTACGTCCAGCGGTCCATCGACACCGCCAACCTGCGCACGGTGGTCCGGGTGCTTCGGATGGGCAAGGGCGGAGAATTTTTGGAGGGCATCCTCTTTGAGGGCGGCACCATGGAGGCCGGACGGCTGATAGACAGCGTCAACGCCGGCGCCATGCTGGAAGAGCTCTATGCACCCACACCCCTGGCCAAAGCCGCTGAGGCGGGCGCGGCCGCTGTGCGGGGGGAGAGTTTGACCCTGTTTGAAAAACTCTGCGACGACACCATCATCGACTACATCAAGGACGCCCGGTTCGTCTCTTTCGGCGAGGCGCCGGTGATCGCTTACCTGGCCGCCAAGGAGGCGGAGATCGTGGCCATCCGCATTATCATGACCGGCCGTCTGGCGGGCCTGCCCACCGACGTGATCCGAGAAAGGCTGCGTGAGGCTTATGTATAAGATCGCTGTAGTGGGGGACCGGGACAGCGTCCTGGGCTTTCAGGCCCTGGGGCTGTCGGTTTTTCCCACCGAGACGGTAGAGCAGGCCCGGCAGACTGTCAACCAGCTGGCCAAGGAGGACTATGCCATCCTCTATCTGACGGAACAGCTGGGGCAGCAGCTGGCGGACCTGCTGGCCCGCTATCAAAGCCAGGTGACCCCGGCCATCATCCTCATCCCCGGCAAGGAGGGGTCCCTGGGCATTGGCATGAAAAACATCACCTCGGCGGTGGAACGCGCCGTGGGTGCCGATATTCTGTGATGGGGCGCGGCCCCGGCAGAAACGCGAGAAAAAACCGGCCCTTGCTCCTGGCAAGGCCCATTGGTTGAAAGAAGGGAAGAGTAACCTATGAGCAGCGGCAAAGTTGTGAAAGTTTCCGGCCCCCTGGTGGTGGCCACGGGCCTTGCTGAGGCGAACATGGCCGACGTGGTCCGTGTGGGTGAGCAGCGGCTCATCGGCGAGGTGCTGACCATGACAGGGGACGCCGCATCCATCCAGGTCTACGAGGAGACCTCGGGCCTGGGTCCCGGCGCCGTGGTGGAGACCACCGGCGCCCCCCTGTCCGTAGAGCTGGGGCCTGGTCTGATTGAGATGATCTATGACGGCATCCAGCGGCCCTTGGAGGCCATCGCCGAGCTGACCGGCTCCAACAACCTCCCCCGGGGCGTGGAAGTGCCCGCCCTGAACCGGGAGCGCAAGTGGGACTTTAAGGCCGCAGTGGCCCCCGGGACCCATGTGTCGGAAGGGGACATCATCGGCACCGTCCGGGAGACCCCCTCGGTTCAGCACAAGATCATGGTCCCCATCGGCCTGTCCGGCACCATCCGCTCCATCCAGTCCGGCTCCTATACCGTCACCGAAACGGTGGCCGTGCTGGAGACCGACCAGGGGAAGGAAAAGGAACTGACCATGATGCAGAAGTGGCCCGTCCGTGTGGGCCGGCCCTATGCCAAAAAGTTCGCCCCCAACACCCCCCTCCAGTCCGGCCAGCGGGTCATCGACACCATGTTCCCCGTGGCCAAGGGCGGCACGGCAGCCGTGCCCGGCCCCTTCGGCTCGGGCAAGACTGTGGTGCAGCATGCGTTGGCCAAGTGGTCTGACGTGGATGTGGTGGTCTATATCGGCTGCGGCGAGCGCGGCAATGAGATGACCGACGTGCTGCAGGAGTTCCCCGAACTGGTGGACCCCCGCACCGGCGAGTCCCTGATGAAGCGGACGGTGCTCATCGCCAACACCTCCGACATGCCTGTGGCCGCCCGTGAGGCCTCGGTGTACACCGGCATCACCATCGCCGAGTACTTCCGGGACATGGGCTACGATGTGGCCGTCATCGCCGACTCCACCTCCCGCTGGGCCGAGGCTCTGCGTGAGATGTCCGGCCGTCTGGAAGAGATGCCCGGCGAGGAAGGCTATCCCGCCTACCTGGCCTCCCGTCTGTCTCAGTTCTATGAGCGGGCCGGCGTGGTCCAGTGCGTGGGCTCCGACGGACGCCGGGGCTCCCTGACGGCAGTGGGCGCGGTCTCGCCTCCCGGCGGCGACCTGTCCGAGCCTGTCTCCCAGGGCACCATGCGTATCGTCAAGGTGTTCTGGGCCCTGGATTCCTCCTTGGCCTATGCCCGTCACTTCCCGGCAGTCAACTGGCTCAACTCCTACTCCCTGTATCTGGACTCCCTCAAGCCCTGGTCCGATGAGTATCTGGGCAAGCACTTCTTCCAGAACCGGGCCAAGGCCATGAGCCTGCTGCAGCAGGAGGCCAACCTCAACGAGATCGTGCAGCTGGTTGGTAAGGACGGCCTGGCCCCCGGCGACCAGCTGACCCTGGAGACCGCCAAGATGATCCGGGAGGACTTCCTGCAGCAAAACGCCTTCGTGGACATCGACTCCTTCTCCAACTATGACCGTCAGGCCAGACTGATGCAGATCATTCTGGATTACGACAAGCTCTGCCGGGACGCCCTGGAGAAGGGTGTGGCACCCTATGACCTGTTCAGCATCCCGGTACGGGCTGCCATCGGCCGGGCCAAGAGTGTCCCCGAAGAGAGCTACCAAGGTGCCTATGAACAGATGGCCACCGACATGGAAGATCAGATCGCCCAGCTGGTGGAGAAAGGAGGAGAGGGCGCATGATGAAGGAATATCGTACCATCGCCGAGATCTCCGGCCCCCTGATGGTGGTCCGGCAGGTGGAAGGCGCTACCTTTGACGAACTGGTGGAGATCGAGCTGGCTGACGGCTCCATGCGCCGGGGTAAGGTGCTGGAGGTCAACGGCGACAGCGCCGTGGTCCAGCTCTTTGAGGCCAGCGCCGGCATCAACCTGGCCAACTCCAAGGTCCGTTTTCTGGGCCACCCCCTCCAGTTGGCCGTTTCCCGGGACATGCTGGGCCGGGTCTTCAACGGCATGGGCCACCCCATCGACGACGGCCCCGAGATCCTGGCCGACGAGTACCGGGACATCAACGGTTTAGCTATGAACCCCGCCGCCCGGGCCTACCCCAACGAGTTTATCCAGACGGGCATCTCCGCCATCGACGGCCTGAACACTCTGGTCCGCGGCCAGAAGCTTCCCATCTTCTCCGGCTCCGGTCTGCCCCACGCGGCCCTGGCTGCCCAGATCGCCCGGCAGGCCAAGGTGCTCGACGGCGAGTCCAACTTCGCCGTAGTCTTTGCCGCCATCGGCATCACCTTTGAGGAGTCCAACTACTTCGTCGAAGAGTTCCGCCGCACCGGCGCCATCGACCGTACCGTTCTGTTCACCAACCTGGCCAACGACCCCGCCGTGGAACGTATCGCCACCCCCCGTATGGCCCTGACCGCGGCGGAGTATCTGGCCTTCCATGAGGGGATGCACGTGCTGGTCATCCTCACCGACATCACCAACTACGCCGAGGCCCTGCGTGAGATCTCGGCGGCTAAGAAAGAGGTCCCCGGCCGCCGCGGCTACCCCGGCTATCTGTACACCGACCTTGCCACCATGTACGAGCGTGCCGGCCGGCAGGTGGGGAAGGAGGGGTCCATCACCATGATCCCTATCCTGACCATGCCCGAGGACGACAAGACCCACCCCATCCCCGACCTGACCGGGTACATCACCGAGGGTCAGATCATCCTCTCCCGGGAACTCCACCGGGCGGGTGTCCAGCCTCCCATCGACGTGCTGCCCTCCCTGTCCCGTCTGAAGGACAAGGGCATCGGTGAAGGCAAGACCCGTGAGGACCACTCGGGCACCATGAACCAGCTCTTCGCCGCCTACTCGGCAGGCAAGCAGGCCAAGGAGCTCATGTCCATCCTGGGCGAGGCCGCCCTGTCGCCGGTGGACCTGCTCTATGCCAAGTTTGCCGAAGAGTTTGAGAAGAAGTATGTGGGCCAGGGCTTTGAGGAGAACCGCTCCATCTTTGACACCCTGGAGATCGGTTGGGAGCTGCTGTCCATCCTGCCCGAGACCGAGCTCAAGCGCATCAAGCAGGAGCACATTGACAAATACCTGCCCAAGAAGGCGTAAGGAGGTGGGGAAATGCCCTCTGCCACAGTAAACGCCACCCGCATGGAGCTGACCCGCCTGAAGGGCCGGTTGAAGACGGCCGTCCGGGGCCACAAGCTCCTGAAGGATAAGCGGGATGAGCTGATGAAGCAGTTTTTGGAGGTCATTCAGGAAAACCGGGCCCTCCGCCGCCGGGTGGAGGAGGGGCTGAACCGGGCCCACGGGTCGTTCACCGTGGCCTCGGCCCTCATGTCCCCGGAAGCCCTGGAGCAGGCCCTGCTCTATCCCAAGCAGAGCGTGGAGCTGGAGATGACCTTTCGCAACATCATGTCGGTGAATGTGCCCGTGTACCACTTTGAAACCAAAGGCAGCGAGGGAGGGGACATCTACCCCTACGGCTTTGCCACCACCTCCTGCGAGGTGGACGGGGCAGTGGAAGCCCTGTCCTCGGTGTTCCAGGACATGCTGAAGCTGGCCCAGGTGGAAAAGGCCTCCCAGCTGCTGGCGGAAGAGATCGAAAAGACCCGCCGCCGGGTCAACGCCCTGGAGTATGTGATGATCCCCCGGATGCAGGAGAGCATCAAGTATATCTCCATGAAGCTGGAGGAGAACGAGCGCAACAACATCATCCGCCTGATGAAGGTGAAGGATATGCTCCTGGCCGAGGCCATTGAGGAAAAGCGTCAGCATGACCAAGAGGCCGTCCGGCAGGCCGCGACCTGAGCCAGAAACCAAACAGAGAAAAGAGCAGACACCGCGATCGTACGACCGTGGGTGTCTGCTTTTTTTGCTGTCACAGCTTCCTCACGCCGGCATAGTGTGGAGAGATAGGAGTGTGATGACATGCATGGCATCGACAAGAACTTTTTCGCCTTGGCCAACGAGATCAAGGGGCTGAGCGAAAAGGAGATCTATTACCGCATCCGCAAGGCCTTTGACGCCGTGCCCTATGCCACCCAGAAAAGCTGTATGGACTTCTTTAACAAGTTCGGCTTCTGGGGCCGGCTGGACCCGGACAACGGGGTCTATGAGGAGATCGAGGGGAAGGCAGACGCCCTCTTTGCCCACATGGATGACTTTGTCTGGGTGTATGAGCATCTGGCCGACTACCGGTCCCGGAAGACCCTTTTTGCCATTCTGAACAACTGGTACCGCTATGATTTCACCACCACGGCCCAGACCAAGGAGGTCCTCTTTGACGACTATTTTGACCTGGACCTGGTCCGCTGCAGCCGGCGGGAGGTCTTTGTGGACCTGGGGGCCTTTGTGGGGGACACGGTGCTGTCTTACTTAGCCAACTACGGGGAAGACTGTTACCAAAAGATCTACTGCTATGAAATCACCCCCGAAACCTTTGCCCAGCTGCAGAAGAACGTGGGCCACTATCCCAACATCGACCTGCGCCGGAAAGGGGTAGGGGACCAGGCGGGCAGCTTATCCTTGGTGGGCAGCCAGGGCGGTGCCTCGGCCAACACCCTGGGCCAGGACAGCAAGGGGGGGACAGTGGTGGAGATGACCACCCTGGACGAGGACATCCAGGAGCCCATCACCCTCCTCAAGGCCGACATCGAGGGCTTTGAGCAAAAGGCCATCCGGGGCGCCCAGCGGCACATCCGGGAGGACCACCCCAAGCTGCTGCTGTCGGTCTATCACAACAACGAGGACCTTTGGAAGCTCCCCCAGATGATCCACCAGCTGGCGGCGGATTATCGCTTCTACCTGCGCTACAAGGGTTCGCCCATCTATCCCACAGAAATTACCCTGCTGGCCCTGTGAGGGAATTGAAAAATGGGCCGGAGTTCTTTATAATAATAATCTATATGACAAAAGACAGCCCGGAAACGGCCAAAGGAGTGCAAGCCCTATGTCAGGACCCATCTGGACCTATGAGCAAGTATACGACTATCTGGACCGGCGCGTGCGGGGACTGCTGGTGCTGGAGGAGACGGCGGAAGCTCTGAGCCATCTCTCCCCCCACAGCGCCGGCGTGTGCACCCAGGTGCTGGACCTGTGCTGGTCAGGCATGGAGCGGCTGGCCGCCGAGGCCAAGGAGAGCTGGCTGGAGCGCCTGTATGTCCACCTGTCGGATAACCTCTTCCCCGATGAGGCCCTGGGCCACGGGGCCTCCCCCCTGCGCCCGGACGAGATCCTGTATCTGACGGTGCTGGAGATGGTCCTGTCCTGGCGGGAGGAGACCTGGGACCCCTTATTGGACCTCCTGCCTGTGGAGGAGGGGGAGAGCGCCGGCAGCCGGGTGGAGGACCAATACCGCCGCTTCTGCCAGGCGGTGGAGGAGAGCCACCTGCTGGCCCTCATGCGCATCGGCCGGGAGATCATGCCCTTTGACCCCGCCTCTCACACCATCGGCGTGCACAACGTGGCCCTGCACACGGCCAAGATGGCGGTGAAGGCGGGCATCCCCGTGGACCTGCCTCTGGTCAGCGGGGCGGCCCTGGGCCACGACGTGGGCAAGTTCGGCTGCCGGGGGGAGGACGCCCGGCGCATCCCGTATCTGCACTACTACTACACCTGGCAGTGGTTCAGCCAGCTGGGGTTGGAGGAGATCGGCTACATCTCCGCCAACCACTCTACCTGGGACCTGGAGTTTGAAAACCTGCCCATCGAGTCCCTGCTGCTCATCTATGCCGACTTCCGGGTCCGGGGGACCCGGGGGGAGGACGGCAGGGAGCACATGGCCATCTATACCCTGGACGAGGCCTATGAGATGGTCTTTTCCAAGCTGTACAACATGACCCCGGAGAAGCAGCGGCGGTATCAGACGGTGTACTATAAGCTGCGGGACTTTGAGTCCTATCTCCGCACCCAGGGGGTGCCCACCCAGGTGGGGGAGGAGGAGCTGCTGCCTGTGTCCCACACGGACCCCTCCCTCCTCTCCTCTCCCCAGGCCCTCCAGGCCCTGCGGCACATGACCCTGGCAAACGCCATTCGCCTGATGCGGATGGTGACCACCGACGAGTCCTTCAACCTGCTGCTGGAGCAGGCCAAGAGTGAGAAGAATTTTCAGCAGATCCGCACCTATCTGCACCTGCTGGAGGAATACAGCACCTATCTGACCGCCGCCAACAAGAAAAAGACCCTGGCCCTGCTCTACGAGCTGCTCATGCACCCGGAGGGGGACGTGCGCCACACCGCAGGGCGGATCATGGGCCTGATTCTGGCCAACAGCGGCCCCAAGTACCGAAAGGAGCGGCCGGGCTCTGCCCGGAAGGGGGCGGTGACCCCCACCATGATGGCCCTGCTGGACGAGGCAGTGGCCCTGTGGGATCACTACATCCTTCTGTGCCTGCACCCGGACCGGAAGATTTCGTCCAAGCACGCCCTGCGGATCTCCAACGGCCTGAAAACCATCTGTCAGAGTTTGTTTGCCAGCTGCGATGAAAAGGAGGCCCAGCCCCTGCTGCGGCCCCTGCTGGAGCGCCTGTGGAAGGCAAGGGGAGAGGAGCGCTTTACCCTGGTGGACGCCCTGAGTCAGGTCCCCTGTGCCTATCTGCCCGCCCAGGACCTGGCCCCCACCGTGGAGGCACTGGGCAGGATGCTCCCCAGCCGGGAGGTCCGCCTGCAGCTCAATAGCCTGCGCTGCTTAGAGCAGCTGCGCCGGCACCGGCCGGAGGTCACCGAGCAGATCCAGGCCCTGGTCCTGAACTTCCGGGCCCAGCCGGGGGAGTTTTTCCTGGCCCTGGACTGCATGCGCCGCCGGGTCCTGGGCCGGGCCCCCCAGGAGATCCGGCCGGAGGAGGTTTCGGATTTCTACCTCAGCAATCTGAAAAATGCCGTGCATTGGACGGTGAAGCTGGTGCAGATCGACCTGCTGTGCGACCACGCGGTCAGCCACCCCGCCAGCGCCTTCCACACGGCCATGCACCTGTCGAACCTTCTGTCTATCAGTGAGCACCGGCCTGTGCGCCAGTACGCCGGCCAGCGGCTGATCGAGGTCTGCCGCCAGCTGACGGTCTCCCAGATCAACGAGATCACCATTGACCTGCTGCGGGAGCTGGAGAGCGGCCAGGATCAGATCTCCCGCGTCATCCCCCCTTACCTGGGGCAGATCATCTGCATGCTGCCGGAAAAGGAGCTGCTGGAGGCAGTGGAGCTGCTGGAAAACCTGCTCCAGGGGGACTCGGTGCGTCCGGCCCGGACGGCCCTGTTTACCTTGGGGGAGATCCTCAATGCCTCTGTGGGCCATCCCACCCTGCCCCGGCGGGTGCTGGGCGGGGTGATGATGGGGGTCAGCCACTACCACCGGGAGATCCACCGGGCTGCGCTGGTGGTCCTGTGCCGGGAGATCTTTGGCAGCCGCCGCATCCCCCTGGAGGACCGGTATGACTACTTTGTCCTCCTGCACAAAAAGCTGCTGACCATCCTCTCTGAGCCCCGGCGGGGGAAGCTGACGTTCTTCAACCGGGCGGCCATGCTCAACTACCTCTACCGCTTCCTGGTGGCCTGCGAGGTCCAGCGGGGAGAGTTCCGCTTCCCGCCCCCCAAGCCGGCGGCCTTCTTCCCCGGCACCTTTGACCCCTTCTCCGTGGGCCACAAAAAGATCGTGGAGGAGATTTTGGCCAGAGGCTTTCAGGTCTATCTGGCCGTGGACGAATTTTCCTGGAGCAAGCGCACCTTGGCCAAGCTCCAGCGGCGGCAGATCGTGGTCATGTCCGTGGCCGACCAGTGGGACACCTATCTCTTCCCCGATGACATCCCCGTGAACATCGCCAACCCCCAGGACCTGGCCCGCCTGCGGCAGCTGCTGGGGGACACGGAGCTCTATTTGGTGGCGGGGAGCGATGTCATCCGCAACGCCTCCGCCTACCGCAGCCGGGAGCCCGGCTCGGCGGCGGAGTACAACCACATCGTCTTTCACCGGCCCCAGGAGGGGGCCCAGGCGGTGCCGCTGAGCAAGCTCATCCGGGGCAAGCTGGTGACGGTCTCCCTGCCCCCCTTCTTTGAGTCGGTCAGCTCCACCCGTATCCGGGAGTATGTGGACCGGAACCTGGACATCTCCATGCTGGTGGCCCCGGTGGTCCAGTCCTTCATCTATGAAAACCGGCTGTATGTCCGCACCCCCGAGCGCAAAAATGTGCTGCGGCGGGAGGACCTCTATTTCCGCCGCTGCCGGGGGGCGGCCCCGGACCAGCCCAAAGCCATGAACGACCTTTTTGAACACCGGAAGAATGCCCTGGGGGTGGTCCTCCGGGCCCGGCCCCAGGCGCTGCTGGGGTGGGCGGTGGGCCACACCCTGGGCGGGGCGGACCTGTATGAGGCCCTGCAGTCCATTGAGGGGGCCAGCTATGTCCGCCGCCACACCTCCGGCCGCATCCTGCTGGTGGACAAGGTGTGCCCCGAGAGCTCTCCCGAGCAGCAGGGGGCCACCTGCCGGATGCTGCTGAACGAACTGCTGGCCCGCAGCCTGGAGTATGACCACACCTATGCCGTCTGCCGCTGCGGCCGGGAGGATGCCCCCATGCAGTACGCCCTGGACCAGCTGGGCTTTCTGCCCGTCAGCGGCCAGGAGGACATCTATTATGTGGACATGCGCTCGCCGGTGATGCTGCTGCAGGACGTGATGCTGCGCATCAAAAAACCCCACCACGACAGCGACCAGATCAAAGAGGTGGTGGGCCGGACCCGGCCCCGGCTGCGCCGGGCCCTGGCCGACCTGTTTCCGGGGATGCTGGTGCTCTGCTTCGACTCGGAAATTCTCAACCAGGCCCTGATGGAGCGGGTAGAGCTCTTGAATGGGGTGCAAGACGTGCCGCCGGGGGTGCGCCAGCTGGGGCCGTCCATGTGCGTGCCCTATGGGAAGATTCTGGCCGATGAGATCGTCCCCAACACGGTGACCAAGACCCTGCATGTGGAAAAATGCTTCCACGCCAACATGGAGGGCTTTGAGATTGTGGAATACCCCGGCTATTCCCCCCTGCCCAACCAGGTCAGGACCCTGAAATCCTTCCGCCGGCCGGTGATCCTGGTGGATGACCTCCTCCACCGGGGCTACCGGATGGAGCAGCTGGACCGGCTGATGCGCCAGGAGGGGCTGAGCATCCAGCGGCTGATCGTGGCGGTGATGTCGGGCTATGGCCGGGACCTGATGCAGGTGCAGCAGCGGCAGGTGGACTGTGAGTATTTCATCCCCAACCTCCACTACTGGGTCACGGAGAGCCTGCTCTATCCCTTCCTGGGAGGGGACAGCATCGGCCAGGCCCGGCCGGGGGAGACCTTGCCCCGGTCCATCAACCTCATCCTGCCCTATATCTATCCCAACTATCTGGCCGACGCCACGGACCAGGGCATCCGGGCCCTGAGCCAGACGGCGTTGGAAAATGCCTATGAGATCTTAAAAGCCCTGGAAAAGGAACACCAGCGTCAGTTCAACACCGCCCTCACCCTGGGGCGGCTGGGGGAGGCCCTGCTGCGGCCCCGCCTGCCGGACAAGGGCAGCCGGATGCAGTACGACCCCGCCCTGCCCGCCTCGGCCTATCTGGAGGACGATCTGGAGCAGCTGGCGCGCATGTCACGAAAGGGAGGTCCCCATTACTATGATCTATAAATCCTGGCAGGGTTTCTGCCTGTGCGCAGAGACCGACGACGTTTTTCCCCTGGGGGCTGAGGCGGCGCCGTCTCCTTTTGCCCCCCTGGTTTTTCTGGTCCGGCGGGACCCCATGACCAGCCGCGGCTTTTTTGCCATCCAACGGCTGGAGGAACTCTGGGAAGGGGAGGGGATAAACCTTCTGACCCCCTGCCGGGCACAGGTTCCCCCGTCGGTGCCGGAAGAATTGGCTGTCCTGGTGTCAGCTGTCGGGGCTGGGGTGCTGAACGTGTCCTTTGGCCGCGCCTTCGCCTGGCTGCTGGCCCACAAGGCCCCCAAAAAGACCGGTTTTCGGGTCACCTTGGTGGGCCTGGGAGACGTGGGCGGCACAGTGCTTACGGGACTGAAACTCCTGGGGCGGGAGATTGGGGAAATCGCCATCTACGACCCCAACCAGGCCCAGTGCGCCCGGTATGAGATGGAGCTCAACCAGGTCCTCTCCCCGGACGGCGGGCCGCTGCCAAGGGTAACGATCTGCAAAGAGGAGGAGCTGTTCCAGTGCGACCTGTTCGCCTTCACCGCCTCCCGGGGGGTGCCGGGGCTGGACAGCGGGGTGGCAGACGTGCGTATGGCCCAGTTTGAGGCCAACCGCCAGATGCTGGACAGCTATGCCCAAAAGGCCCGGGACGCAGCGTTCCAAGGGGTCTTTTGCCAGATCTCTGACCCGGTGGACCTTCTCTCCCGGTCTGTCTTTCTGGCCAGCAACCGGGACAGACAGGGGCGCTATGACTTTGCCGGCCTGCTGCCTGAGCAGGTCCAGGGCTTTGGCTTAGGGGTCATGGCCGCCCGGGCGGCCTACTACGCCCAAAAGGTGGGGGCGGACTTTTCCCAGGGCCGGGCTTACGGCCCCCACGGCCAGGGGCTGGTGATCGCCAACCACTGGGCCGGAGATCGCTACGATGCCGCCCTGTCGGAAGAGCTGACAAGGCAGACACGGGAGGCCAACCTGCGGGTCCGGGACCTGGGCTTCAAGCCCTACATCGCCCCCGGCCTGTCCTCGGCGGCCATCTCCCTGCTCCAGCTGCTGCGGGGGGAGGACCACTACGGGGCAGTCCCCCTGGCGGGGGCCTATTTTGGCTGCCGCAGCCGCTACACCAGACAAGGTCTGGCGGTGGTGCGGGAGGACCTGTGCCAGCCCTTGCTGGACCGTCTGGCACAGACCCATCGGCAGCTGAGGGAGCTGATCGTGCCATGAAAGAGACGCTGACGCTGATCCCGATGGGGGAGAGCCCCCGCCTGAACGCTCTGCTGGGACAAGCCCTGGAGGGCATCCCCACAGAAACCCTCACACCGGAAGAATTTTCCCAAAACGCTCTCGCCGGCCGCCGCATCCTCTTTTTGATCGGTACCGATGAGTTTGGCCCTTCCCCGGCGTTCTATGCCATGGTGCGCTGGTTCCGGCAGCACACCAACAGCCTGGATGGTGCGATAGCCGGTGTGGTCGTGGATGGGCAGAGCGAGCTGTATACCAAATGTGCTGGCCGAACGCTGGTGCTGGCCGCAAACCTGGCCGGATGTCTTTTCCCCGGGAAACCGCTGGTGGAAGGGACGGGGTCCCTGTATAACCAGCATATTCTGGCGAAAAACCTGGGCCTGACCTGGGAGGAGACGTATGCCCACCGCATCCGGGAACTGGCCCAGCGGGTGTTCACCTTTGCCCCTCCGGCTTTTGAGCGGCCCAGGCTGCTGATGATCCACGCCTCGGATAACAGCCGCTCCAACACCGTTTGGATGGGGCGAGAGGTCCTCAAGCGCCTGCCGGCACACTTCTCCTGCGACGAACTCTGCCTGCAAAACGGCACCATCCAGGACTGCCGGGGGTGTTCCTATACGGCCTGTCTGCACTTCGCCCAGCAGCATACCTGCTTTTACGGTGGTGTCATCAATGAGGATGTGCTGCCTTCCATCGAAGCCTGCGATGGCATGCTTTTCCTCTGCCCCAACTACAACGACGCCGTTTCCGCCAACATCATGGCCCTCTTCAACCGCCTGACCAGCCTGCTTACCCAGCGGGACCTGTTTGACAAATACCTCTTCGGCATCGTGGTCTCGGGGTATTCGGGCAGTGATCTGGTGGCCCAGCAGCTGCTGGGGGCCATGTGCTTTAACAAGACCGCCATGCTGCCCCCCCGGTTCTGCCTGATGCAGACGGCCAATGACCCGGGCTCGGCAAAAACCATGCCGGGGATCGGGGAGCGGCTGACGCAATTTGCAGACAACCTGGTTGCAGTGATGCAGCAGAAATCCTGACGGCAAGAGAACAAGGCGCGGGAGAGAGAAATTCTGTCCCGCGCCTTGTTTTTCCCTCAGAGCAGCTCAAAGGCGCTCAGGGTATCCAAGAGTGCTTTTCGGGGAATGGGGTCCATGGTCCAGAGAGGCTGGCGGAGGATGCCGCTGTCCAGCCCCAGGGCGGCCATGGCGGCCTTGATGGGGATGGGGTTGACCTGGGAGAAGAGGACATTCATCAGGGGCAGGTAGGAGAGCTGGAGCTCTCTGGCCTGCTCTGTCTCTCCCCGGAAGTAGCTGTGGGTGAGCTCGGCCATGGGCTCCGGCACCAGGTTGGAGACCACGGAGATGAGCCCCTTGGCCCCCAGGGCCAGCATGGGGAGGGTCTGGTCGTCGTTGCCCGACCAGACGTTGAGCTCATCGCCGCAGAAGGCCATGGTCTCGGCCAGGAGGGAGAAGTTCCCAGAGGCCTCCTTGGTGCCGTTGATGCGGGGGTGCTGACTGAGAATGCGGTAGGTCTCGGCGGTGAAGGAGAGGCCCGTGCGGGAGGGGACGTTGTAGAGGATGATGGGCAGGTCCAGCTGATCGGCTAAGTACTCATAGTGGTGGATGAGGCCGGTCTGGGTGGTCTTGTTGTAATAGGGGGTCACCAGCAGCAGGGCGTCCGCCCCGGCGTCCTGGGCCTTCTGGCACAGGTAGAGGGCGGCGGCGGTGTCGTTGCTGCCGGAGCCCGCCACCACCTTGCACCGCCCGGCCACATGGGAGACGCAGTGGTCCACCAGGCGCACGTGCTCCTGGACGGTGAGGGCAGAGCTCTCGCCGGTGGTGCCGCAGACGCACAGGGCGTCCACGCCGGACTCCAGCTGGCGGTCGATCTGCCGGTCAAAGGCGGCGTAGTCGATGCTCCCGGAGGACTGGAAGGGGGTGATGAGGGCGGTGCAGGTGCCGGTAAAGACAGGTGTTTTCATAAAAACTCCTTTCCCGATTGGACGAAAAAACAGCCCGGATGAGATCCTGACTCTTTTGTACAGAATCCCATCCGGGCTGCGTCCGTATTTTTTAGGACGTTAGCGGGGGAGGATATACCCCTCCGCGCACAGCAGCTCAGCCAGCAGAACGCCGCCGCCGGCCGCGCCGCGCAGGGTGTTGTGGGACAGGCCCACGAACTTGTAGTCGTACTGAGTGTCGGGCCGCAGACGGCCCAGGGTGACGGCCATGCCGCCCTCCAGGTCCCGGTCCAGCTTGGGCTGGGGCCGGTCGTTTTCCTCAAAGTAGTGGAGGAACTGCTTGGGGGCGCTGGGCAGCTCCAGCTCCTGGGCCCGGCCCTGGAAGTTCTTCCACAGGGTCTTGATCTCCTCCTCGGTGGGCTTTTTTTCAAAGGAGACAAAGACCGCGGCGGTGTGGCCGTCGGAGACGGGGACCCGCAGGCACTGGGCGGTGATGGAGGGGGAGGAGGCCGTCACGATCTGGCCGTTTTCCACGGTGCCCCAGACCTTTAAGGGTTCCTTCTCCGACTTCTCCTCCTCGCCGCCGATGTAGGGGATTACGTTGTCCACCATCTCCGGCCAGGTGGCAAAGGTCTTGCCCGCTCCGGAGATAGCCTGGTAGGTACACACCAGGACCTCTTTGATGCCAAAGGCCCGCAGGGGGTGCAGGGCGGGGGCGTAGGACTGGATGGAGCAGTTGGACTTGACGGCGATGAAGCCCCGCTTGGTGCCCAGGCGGGCCTGCTGGGCGGGGATAACCTTCAGGTGCTCGGGGTTGACCTCGGGGATGACCATGGGCACGTCGGGGGTCCAGCGGTGGGCGCTGTTGTTGGAGATGACGGGGCAGTCCAGCTTGGCATAGGCCTCTTCCAGGGCCCGGATGTCCTCCTTTTTCATGTCTACGGCGCAGAAGATGAAGTCCACGGCAGCTGCCACCTTCTCCATGTCGCCCTGGGCATCCAGGACCACCAGGGACTTGGCCTCCTGGGGCATGGGGGTGGGCATGGCCCAGCGGGGGCCCACGGCCTCTTCATAGGTTTTCCCGGCGGAGCGGGCACTGGCCGCCACCACGGTCAGCTGGAACCAGGGATGGTTTTCCAACAGGGTCACAAACCGCTGGCCCACCATTCCGGTGGCACCCACCACACCCACAGCATACTTTTTCATGAGAAGGACCTCCTGATCGTTGTGAAATTGCCAAACCAAGCTCTTCCCCCAACACCGGAAAAAAGAGTTGAAAAGCCGGTGGCATGTGTACTATAATAAGTTGAATTTTGTCTGCCCTGCCGCTGCCTGTGTTTGGGAAGGGGACAAATGTTCACTTGATAAAGATAGCACAGATCACTTTGTCTGTCAATGATAAAAGCCCATCCCTCCGGAGAAAAAAGCCGGGGCGGGGCGTCCGCCGGTCTGACCTTATCCTATGTCCCACCGGGGGGCGCTGCCACTGGGCAGGGGAAAATACTTTGCCCGGTCTGCTGAGACGCCCAAAAGGATACTGCCGAATCTTGCGGAAAAGTGTTGGACAAGAGAACAGATAAAGGGGAACTACTTTACAGGATAAAGGATGGATCACTATTAAGACACACGATTTTTACTACGACCTGCCCCCGGAGCTCATCGCCCAGACCCCCATTCCCCAGCGGGATGCCTCCCGGCTGCTCACCCTGAACAAGGAGACAGGGGAGACCGGCCACTGCCATTTCTACGACCTGCCCTCCTTCCTGCGGCCGGGGGACTGCCTGGTCCTCAACGACTCCCGGGTCCTGCCCGCCCGCCTCATCGGCCACCGGGTGCCCACCGGCGGGGCCTGCGAGGTGGTCCTGCTCATCGACCGGGGGGAGAATACCTGGGAGTGCCTGGTCCGCCCCGGCAAGAAGCTGCGGGAGGGGGCCAAAATCTCCTTCGGGGAGGGGGAGCTGACAGGGGAGATCACCCAGGTGCTGGACAATGGCAACCGGCTCATCCGCTTTTCCTATGAGGGGATCTTTCTGGAGCAGTTGGAGCGGTTGGGCAAAATGCCCCTGCCCCCCTACATCAAGGAGGAGCTTCAGGACGCTGAGCGCTATCAGACGGTGTACTCCAGAGAGGTGGGTTCCGCCGCTGCCCCCACCGCCGGCCTGCACTTCACCCCGGAGCTGTTGGAGGAGATCCGGGCCATGGGGGTCGCCATCTGCTATGTGACCCTCCATGTGGGCCTGGGGACCTTCCGCCCGGTGAAGGCGGAGGAGATCACCGACCACCAGATGCACAGCGAATACTGCATCATCTCTGCCGAGACCGCCCAGACCATCAACCGCACCAAGGCGGCGGGGGGCCGGGTGATCTGCGTGGGCACCACCTCCTGCCGGACCATCGAGAGCTGGGCAGGGGAGGACGGCACCATGCAGGAGGCCGCCGGGTGGACCAACATCTTTATCTATCCCGGCTACCGCTTCAAGGTCCTGGACGGGCTGGTGACCAACTTCCACCTGCCAGAGTCCACCCTCATCATGCTGGTCTCCGCCCTGGCCGGGCGGGAGCATGTGCTGGCGGCCTATGAGGAGGCGGTGCGGGAAAAATACCGCTTCTTCTCCTTTGGCGACGCCATGTTCATCTATTGACGGAGGTGTTCCATTGTTTACCCTCTTAAAGACAGAAGGCCGCGCCCGGCGCGGTACCCTCACCTGCGCCCACGGTACGGCCCAGACCCCGGTATTCATGAACGTGGGGACCCAGGGGGCCATCAAGGGCGCCCTGTCCGCCCTGGACCTGAAAGAGATCGGCTGCCAGATCGAGCTGTCCAATACCTATCACCTCCACCTGCGGCCGGGGGACAAGCTCATAAAAGAAATGGGGGGCCTGCACAGGTTTATGCGCTGGGATGGCCCCATCCTCACCGACAGCGGCGGGTTTCAGGTCTTTTCCCTGGCCAGCAGGCGCAAGATCAAGGAGGAAGGGGTGACCTTTGCCTCCCACATTGACGGCCGGAAGATTTTTATGGGGCCGGAGGAGAGCATGCAGATCCAGGCCAACTTAGGCTCGGACATCGCCATGGCCTTTGATGAGTGCGTGGAGAACCCCGCCCCCTACGACTATGTCAAGCAGTCCTGCGAGCGCACCCTGCGCTGGCTGGCCCGGTGCAAGCAGGAGCACGACCGGCTCAACAGCCTGCCCGATGCGGTCAATCCCCAGCAGATGCTCTTCGGCATCAACCAAGGGGGCGTGGTGCCGGACCTGCGGGTGTGGCACATGGACCAGATCGCCGCCCTGGACTGTGACGGCTACGCCATCGGCGGCCTGGCAGTGGGGGAGCCCACGGAGACCATGTATGAGATCATCGACGTGGTGGAGCCCCACATGCCCGCCCATAAGCCCCGCTATCTCATGGGGGTGGGCACGCCGGTGAATATCCTGGAAAGCGTGGCCCGGGGCATCGACATGTTCGACTGTGTCCTGCCCGCCCGCAACGCCCGCCACGGAAAGCTGTATACCTGGGCGGGGGCGCTGAACATCAAGAATGAAAAGTACAAAAACGACGACCGGCCCATTGATCCCGCGTGCAGCTGCCCGGTCTGCCAAACCTTCTCCCGGGGCTACCTGCGCCACCTGTTTGTGGCAGGGGAGATGCTGGCCATGCGCCTGGCGGTGATGCACAACCTGTACTTCTACAATGACCTGATGGCCAAGATCCGTCAGGCCCTGGACCAGGGGGAATTCCAGTCCTTTTACCAGGAGTACCGCCAGAAGCTGGCCGCCAAACTATAAAAACTGACGTCTGAGCAAAAAAGGGCTTGTCAAATCTTAAAATCTCTTTTATAATTAGGAGAAAGTTATTTTTACAGCGGAGGGAATCACTTTGGAAATTCTGATTATTGTCCTCATTGTGTTCTATATCGCCATTTTCTACTTCTTGAAAATGCGTCCGGAGAAGCAGCGCAAAAAGGAACAGGAAGCCATGAAGCGGGCGTTAGCCCCCGGTGACCCCGTGACCATGATCGACGGCATGATCGGCAACATCTGCGCCGTGAAGGAAAAGACCGTGGTCATCGAGACCGGCGCCGACCGTGTCCGTCTGGAGTACGCCACCTGGGCCATCATGAACAGAGGGGTCTCCGACCAGGCACAGCAGTAATACAACGGCATAGAAAACGCCCTCCCCACATAGAATCCATCAGAGATTCTCTTCGGGGAGGGATTTTTTATGGAAAGAAAAGAGGAGCAGAAAAAGACATCGTCCACCGCCGCGCTTCTCTCGGTCCTCTTTGGGACGGCCTTGGGGCTGGTGCTTCTTCTGCTGCTGGCCCTGGTGGCGGCGGCCCTGGTGTGGGGCGGGCTGGTGCCGGAGACGGTGACCAACCTGATGCTGACAGCCGCGGCCTTTCTCTGTCCCTTTGCCGCCGGCCGGGTGGCCATTCAGAAGGGGAGCGGCGGCCCGCCCATGCTGGTGGGCGGGGGAACCGGAGGCCTGCTGTGCCTGGTCCTGCTCTCCGTGTGCTGGGGCACTGCGGGGACCGGCGGCTTCCACGGGCCCTTTGTGAGCCTGCTGCTCATGACGCTGGCCGGCGGCTGTCTGGCCGGGCTGCTGGGGCGAAAGAGTAAGCGCAAGAAAAAGAAGCGGTGAGCCATGAAGCTGGCGACCAAAAAGGGAAGCAAGAAGGAGCTGCAGAAACAGGAGCAGAAGAACCGGGACACGGTGCTGATGATCCTGTCGGTGGCCTTTCTCATCGGCGGCATCCTGGGGTGCCTGCTGGAGGGGAAACTGTCTGCCGGTACATACATCAGTGACTTCCTGGCCCAGAGTACCCAGAGCGCCGTGGCCCCGTCTGTCTGGCGGGAGCTGTGGACGGTGTTCCGCTGGCCGGCGGCGGTGATGGTTCTGGGTTTTCTGCCGCTGGCCGGGCTGACGGTGCCGGTGCTGTTTTTCTTTCGGGGATTTTTCCTTTCCTATGGGATCGTCGCCCTGATGGAGGGCCCAGGCGCCACGGGGCTGCTGTGGGCGGGCATCGTCTTTGGGCCCACCTGTCTGCTTGCGGTGCCGGCCTTCTTCGTGCTGGGTACGGCGGAGCTGCTGGGAACGGGCAGGAAAAGACCCATCCGCTTTGCCGTGCTCTGCCTGCCGGCACTGGTCCTGTGCGTGTGCCTGGACCGGGCGGTGGTGCCCAGACTGCTGCATTTCCTGCTGAAAGCCATGGCAGAGGGATAGGGGGATTTCTGCTTGCCTTTTCCAGACAGAGCAGGTATAATGAAAAGCACTCCCTGAGGGGAGTGCCCTTTTTTTGCAGCTAACTTCGCATAATGTAGATTTTGCGAAGTTGGGACCATAGAAAAGCGAGGTGACCCCTTCCATGGCAGACTATTGGCTGGAAGCGCCCCCCATTTTACAGGAATTCCTCAATTACCATGAGTCCATCCTGTCCCACTCGGCCAAGACCGTGGATGAATACTTTCTGGACCTGCGGGCCTTTTTCCGCTATCTGAAACTGCGGCGGGACCCCGGTCTGGCTGACGTGCCCTTTCAGGAGATCTCCATTCTGGATGTGGACCTGGCCTTTGTGGCCAAAACCCAGCTGTCGGAGATCTATGGCTTTCTGACCTTCCTCACCGGCGGCGCCAAGGCCGGCAAGGCCGAGTCCTCCACCCGGGCCCGGAAATGTGCCGCCATCCGCTCCTTTTATCAATACCTCTGCGTCCACGCCCATCAGCTGGATACCGACCCCACCCAGGCCCTGAACAACCCCAAGCTGCGAAAGAGCCTGCCCCGGTATCTCTCCCTGGCGGAAAGCCTCCAGCTGCTGGAGGCGGTCTCCGGCCCCAACGAGGTCCGGGATTACTGCATCCTCACCCTGTTCCTCAACTGCGGCCTGCGGGTGGGCGAACTGGTGGGCTTAAACATTCAGGACATCCGGGAGGATACGGTGCGGGTGTTAGGCAAGGGCAACAAAGAGCGGCAGCTCTATCTGAACCAGGCCTGCCTGGACGCCATCCAAGCCTACCTGGCCGTCCGCCCGGACCCCAAGGACGAGCCCCGGCACCGGGACGCCCTCTTTGTCTCCCGGAACCGCACCCGGCTGACCACCCGGTCTGTGGAGAATATCGTGCAAAAGGCCGTCACCCAGGCCGGCCTGGACCCCAAGTATTCCCCCCACAAGCTGCGCCACACGGCGGCCACCCTGATGCTCAACAATGGCGTGGACATCCGCACCCTGCAGGATGTGCTGGGTCATGAGAATTTGGGTACCACACAGATCTATACCCATATCTCCGATGCCAACATGAAGCAGGCAGTAGACGCCAATCCCTTGGCGCGTGTGAAGAAACGGGAGTCTTAAATATTTCTGTAAAGTATTTTCCCTTGTCGTATCTGCCCCTCTGAAAAATCTGCCCAAAACAGGTGTTATTTTGATGGAAGCAGTCGGCAAGGGAAATTCCTTTACAGCACTCCCCTCCTGTCCCCGGCCGTTTTGTGGAAAACTCTTCGCATCCGGCGCGGATTTTGTCCACAATTTATGCCGTTTCCATGGAGAAACGCGCAAAAAACCCGTATGTTTGTGGAAAAACATACGGGTTTTTGCTCATTGGGGAGAAGTTTTCCCCAGTTTCTCCTGTAGTTCCTCCAAACTGAGCACGGGTATGCCCAGGGTGTTGGCTTTCTCCAGCTTGCTGCCGCCGTTTTCCCCGGCCAGCAGGAAGGTGGTCCGTTTGGAAACGCTTCCTGTCACCTTTCCCCCGTTTTCCTGAATGAGGATGGCGGCCTCTTCCCTGCTCATTCCCGGCAGGGTGCCGGTGATCACCACGGTCTGGCCGTCAAGGGGAAGGCCCTGGGTGTCTCTGACCACCACCTCCTGGGTCATGTTGACCCCGGCGTCCTTCAGTTTTTGAAAAACCTCCTGGTTGTGGGGCTGGCGGAAGTAGTCATAGACAGCTTGGGCAGAGATGGGGCCGATGTCGTCGATCTCCACCATCTCATCCACCGTGGCGGCGGCCAGGGCATCCACGGTACCGAAGTGGTTCAGCAGCGCTTGCGCCGCGGATTTTCCCACGTTGGCGATCCCCAACCCCGTCAGCAGGCGGTCGGGGGGATTGCCCTTGGCCTTTTCGATGGCGGCCAGGAGTTTATCGGTGTTCTTCTCCTTGCCCACGATCCCCTTTTGGATGAGGGTTTCCCGGTGGCGGAACAGCGTAAAAATATCTGCCACGTCGGTCAGGTACCCCAGCTTGATCAGGTCGTGGACATAGACCACGCCAAAGCCCTTGATGTCCATCGCCCCCCGGCCCACAAAGTGGCCAATGAGCCGCTCCAGCTGGGCGGGACAGTTCAGATTGACGCACTTGATGTCCGCCGTATCCTCCCGCACCGCCGGGGAGCCGCAGACGGGGCAGACCATGGGGATCTGATAGACCTCTCCCCCTTCCGGCTGCTTTTCCGCCACCACCCCCACACACTTGGGGATGACCTCTCCCGACTTCTCAATGAGCAGGGTGGAGCCCAGGCAGATGCCCAGGTTGGTGATGAAGTCCTGGTTGTGGAGGGTGCAGCGGGAGACGGTGGTGCCGCACAGGCGGACGGGATCGAAAATGGCGGTGGGGGTGATCTTTCCTGTCCGCCCCACAGACAGTTCGATGGTTTGCAGCTTGGTCTCTTTCCGCTCCGGGGGATATTTATAGGCCACCTGATAGCCGGCATTCTTTGCCGTGTCCTTCAGTACCTGGCGCAGGGCCAGGTTGTTGACCTTGATCACCGCCCCGTCGATGTCATAGGGCAGGCTCCCCCGCATCTCCCCAATGGCCTCGATGGCCTGCCAGACCTCCTGGCGGGTTTGGCACACAAAGCGGTTGGGGATGACGGTGACCCCGCAGGAGGTGAGGAAGTCATAGGCCTCCTGGTGGGTGGCCAGGTCCTTGCCCCGGATGTCCTGGACGTTAAAGACGAAGAAGGACAGCCCCCGTTCCCGGGTGACCTCCGCATCCAGCTGCCGCAGGGTGCCGGCGGCACAGTTGCGGGGGTTGGCAAAGGGTTTTTTGCCCAGCAGGGTCTGCTTTTCGTTCACGGCCTCAAAGGCCTCGTTGGTCATGTAGACCTCTCCCCGCAGCTCCAGGTATTCGATGGGGTGCTTCAGGGTGAGGGCCACGTCGCCGATGACCTTGGCGTTGGCGGTGACATCCTCGCCGAAGGTCCGCCCGTCCCCCCGGGTCAGGGCGGTGACCAGCACGCCGTTCTCATAGCGCAGGGCCATGGACAGGCCGTCGATTTTGGTTTCCACCAAAAAGCTGATCTCCTCCCCCAGCTTTTCCCAGCAGTCGTCCAGGAAATGGTCCACGTCCTCCCTGGTAAACAGGTCCTGCATGGACAGCATGGGCACCCGGTGGGCCACCAGCACCCCGGCGGTGCGCTTGGCGGTCCCCCCCACCTTCTGGGTGGGCGAGTCCGGGGTGATGAGGTCCGGATGGTCTTTCTCCAGTGCCTTCAGCTCCCGCATCAGACCGTCGTATTCCTGGTCGGAGATGGCGGGGGCATCCTGGTTGTAGTATAGGTCACTGTGGTGGTTGAGCAGGGCGCGCAGTTCTTCCGCCCGTTTGGATGGGTCCATAGTCCGCTCCTTTTCCTTGTGATGGTAGGATCATTCCCCCAAAAGCTCCTGGGCAGCCAGAAGAATGCCCAGCTTTCCCGACTCGTAGGTCAGCCCCCCCTGCATATACACCGTATAGGGCGGGCGCATGGGGGCGTCGGCAGAGAGCTCGATGGAGGCCCCCTGGATGAAGGCCCCGGCGGCCATGATCACCGGGCAGTCGTAGCCGGGCATGTCCCAGGGCACGGGGGTGACATAGGAGTCCACCGGCGCGCCCATCTGAATCCCCCGGCAGAATTTTTCTACCGCCTGGGGCTGTTCCAGGTGGATCATCTGAATGATGTCGTGGCGGATGTCCTGGGAGCCGGGGTCCGTGCGATAGCCCAGCAGTTCCATGACTTTCGCGGCAAAGACCGCCGTCTTGGTGGCCTGGGCCACAGTGTGGGGGGCAAGGAAAAGACCTTGATACAGGGCGCGGTTATTTCCCAGGGAAGCGCCGCACTCCCGGCCGATGCCGGGGACGGTCATGCGGGTGGCGGTGGCCTCTACCAGGTCCTGCCGGCCGGCCACATAGCCCCCCATGGGGGCCAGACCGCCGCCGGGATTTTTGATGAGCGACCCCATGATCAGGTCGGCCCCCACCTGGGTGGGCTCGATGGTCTCCACGAACTCCCCATAGCAGTTGTCCACCAAAATGTTTACCGTGGGGTTCACCTGCCGGATGGCCTGGCAGATCTCCCCGATGGTCTCCACAGACAGGGAGGCCCGGGTGGCATAGCCCCGGGAGCGCTGGATGAGCACTGCCTTCACCCCCGGCTCCTGGACTGCCTGGACGATGCCGGGCAGGTCGGGGGTATCCTCCGGGGTCAGGTCCACCTGACGGTAGTGGATGCCGAACTCCTTCAGGGAGCCCACCCCATTGCCCGTGATGCCAATGACCCCCTGCAGGGTGTCATAGGGGGCGCCGATGGCGGAGACCAGGGTATCCCCCGGCCGCAGGACCCCATACAGGGCAGAGGAAATGGCATGGGTGCCGTTGACAAAGGTGATGCGCACCATGGCGTCCTCGGTGCAGAAGATCTCTGCATAGATTTTTCCCAAAGTATCCCGCCCCAAATCGTCATACCCGTAGCCGGTGGTGCCGTGGAAGAAGGTTTCGGAAACTTTATGGGTTTGGAAGGCCGAGAGCACTTTTTGGGTGTTGAACTCCGCAATCTGGTCGATGCGGGCAAACTGGTCTGCCAGCGCCTGCTGGGCCTGATCGCCCAGGGCGCGGACACGGTCACTTATCTGTAAAGGCATTTTACATTACATCCTTTTGCTTTCAAGACTTTTCTGGGCAAATGTGATCATCAATTTGGCGGCGGCGGATACGTCAGACAGGTCCACCGTCTCCACCGGCGAGTGGATGTACCGGCACGGGATGGAGATGCCGCCGGTGAGCACCCCTCCCCGGGAAATATGGATGGAACCGGCATCGGTGCCGCCGGTGGTCATCACATCTCTCTGACAAGGGATTTTACTTTCCTTTGCAAGCTCTTCAAGGGTTTGCACCACTTCCGGGTGGCAAATGACGGAACTGTCCATGACCTTGATGGCAGCCCCGCCCCCCAGGACGGTGCTGTGCCTGGTCTTTTCGTCCAGCTCTTCCGCGGCGGTCACGTCCACGGCGATGCCGTACTCGGGGTCGATGGCAAAGGCGGCGGGTTTGCTCCCCCGCAGGCCCAGCTCCTCCTGGACGGTAAAGACAAAGTACAGGTCGTTGGTATAGGACCGGATGTGGCTGATGGCATCCAGCATCACCGCGCAGGCGATCCGGTCATCCAGATAGGGGGAGACCAGCCGGTTCTCATTGGTAAAGGCGGGCAGGCGAAGGACCGCCGTGTCCCCCACCTGGACCATCCGGCGGGCGTGGGCCTCGTTTTTGGCCCCGATGTCCAGGTAGAGGTCGTTGATGGTCATGTCCTTCAGCGCCACCTTCTGCCGCAGGGAGACCACCCCGCACACCCCGTTCTTGAACCGGAAGGGGGTATGTAAAATACTCTCCGGGCGGATGCCCCCCAGCTTGCCAAAGGAGAGATAGCCGTCCTTGTGGATGTGGGTGACGATGAGGCCCACCGAGTCCATGTGGGCGGCGAACATCACCTTGGGTCCCGGTCCCTTTTTGTGGACGATGAGGTTGCCCATGGTGTCCTGCCAGCATTCGTCGGCATAGGGCTCTGCCAGCCGTTTCAGGGTGGCGGCGATCTGCCGCTCATCCCCCGCCGGCCCGTGGCAGGCGTTGAGCATTTCGATGACAGACAAATAGTCCATAGTGCAGTCGCCTCCTTATTCCATGGCGGCCACGGCCTGCAAAAAGCGCCGGGCCAGAATGAGCATATTTTGACAGTCCTCCACCGCCGCCACACTGGCGGGGGCGTGGAGGTAGCGCACGGCGGTGGACAGGGCCGCCACCCGCACCCCCTCCCGGGTGCGCTGGATGGCAGCGGCGTCGGTGCCGCCGGAGAGATATTCCTTCGTCTGCCAGGGGGTGCGGCTCTGCTCGGCCAGGGTGCGCAGCAGTTCAAAGAGCTCCCGGTCGTAGACGGTCCCCCCGTCCATATAGGGGATCACCGGCCCCTTGCCGGGGGCACACACCTTTTTGTGGCTGTCCATGTCGGGCAGGTCGGCGGCGGTGGTCCCCTCCAGCACTAAGGCAATGTCCGGCTTGACGGAGAAGGCCGCGCCGAAGGCCCCCCGGGTCCCCACCTCCTCCTGGACGGTAAAGACGAAGGTGCAGTCCATGGGGAGGGGTTCCTGGAGGAGCTCGGCCATGACGGCGCAGCCGATGCGGTCGTCGATGGCCTTGGCCTTGAGGAAGCCGTTGCCGAACTCCTCCGGCTCTGTATCGAAAACCGCTACATCCCCCAGGGAGACGTGGGCGCTGGCCTCCTCCTTGCTATTTGCGCCGATGTCGATGTAAAGGTCTTTCACCTTCGGCACGTTCTTGACCTCTTCCCTGCCGGTCAGGTGATAAGCCTTCAGGCCGATGATGCCGGGGCGCTTTTCCTCCCCCACCAGCACGGACTTGCCCAGCAGGACCCGGCGGTCGATGCCGCCTACGGTGTCAAACTTCAAAAAGCCCTCGTCGGTGATGGTGTGGACCATCAGGCCCACCTCATCCATGTGGGCGGCCAGCATGAGCTTTTTGGCTCCCGGCACAAGGCCCTTTTTCTCCACAATCAGGTTGCCCATGGTGTCCACCCGGATCTTCTCTGCATAAGGGGCAGCCAGGGCGCGCAGGTAATCCCGCACCTCGTCCTCCCGGCTGGATACGCCGGGCAGGGCACACAGTTCTTTTAACGTATCAATCAGCAAGCCACGCCCCTCCTTCCTTGGCCAGATCGGTGACGAAGGCCGCCAAGAGGGCGGCGGTGGTCTCCAGGTCGGCCAGATCCAAGGTCTCCACCGGGCTGTGCATGTACTTTAGCGGCAGGGAGAGCACCGCCGTGGCGATCCCCTCCCGGGCGGTCTGGACCCGCCAGGCGTTGGTGCCGCTGTGGCCGGTCATCACTTCCAGGGCATAGGGCAGCTGGTTTGCCTCGGCCTTGTCCATCAGCCGCCGGCTCATCCAGCGGGCGATGTTGGGGCCCAGGCCGATGACCGTCCCCTCCCCGGCAGGGAAGGTCCCCTCCTTGGGGCCGTCGGGGGTGCGGGCGTGGGTGACATCCACCGCCACAAAGCAGTGGGGGTCCAGGGCGAAGGCTCCCACCAGCGCCCCGCCGCCGTTGGTCTCCTCCCGGCTGCTGCCCAGGAAATACAGGTCCACATCCAGGGGGACGTCCCGCAGCAGCTGGGCGGTGCGCAGGAGGGTGACGAACCCCGCCCGGTCATCCAGGGCTTTCCCGCTGACTCTTCCGTTGAGCAGGGAGCGCACCCGGGACCTGGGCACGGCAAACGTGCCCACCAGGGCCTCCCCCTCCTTTTTGGTCAGGCCGGCATCCAGGCAGAGCTGGTCCATGTCCAAGCTCTTGTCCCCCTCCCCTGCCTTTTGCACATGAGGGGGCAGCACGGCCACCACCCCCAGGCGGGGGGGCTGGGAGAGGATGGTGACCTCCTGGTCGGGCAGGATGCGGGGGTCGATGCCCCCCACCGGGCGGAAGGTGAGAAAACCCTCCTTGGCCCCGGTGATCACCAGCCCTACTTCATCCAGGTGGGCATCTATGACCACCCGCCTGGCGTTCTCCTGCCCGCACCGGCGGACCCCCACCACGTTGCCGAAGGGGTCCTGCCACACCTGGTCCACAAGGGGGCGCAGCAGGTCTGCGGCCCGGTCCAGGGCAAGCCCCTCCCGACCGGAGGGACCATTGGCCGTACACAGGGCGGTCAGGCTTGCAAGGGTATCCATAGCCATGAAACCCCTCCTTTACAGCCCGTTCACGATGGCCTTAAACGTCTGGCCACGCTGGGCGAAATTCTTAAAGTGGTCAAAGGAGGCACAGGCGGGCGAGAGGATCACAATGTCCCCCTCCTTGGCCGCCTGAGAGGCCGCCAGGACCGCTTTGGTGAAATCCTCCTCCATGAGAATGTCCGGGTGGCCCTCCCGATAACCCGGCGCGCTGACCACCGCCTGATAGATCTTTTCTGCTGTGTGGCCGGTGAGGACCAGGGTCCTGACCCGCTCCAGCACCTCCGCGCCCAATACCTCAAAGGGAATTTTCTTATCATAGCCCCCGGCGATGAGGATGACCTTTTGGTGGAACGACCGCAGCCCCGCAATGGTCCGGGTGGGGCTGGAGGCGATGGAGTCGTTATAATACTTCACCCCGTTGAGGGTGCGCACCAGCTCGATGCGGTGCTCCACACCGGGGAAGGTCTCCGCCGTGTGGAGGATGACCTCGTCAGACACCATGCCCTGGACGGCGGCGATGGCCGCCAGGTAGTTCTCCACGTTGTGCTGGCCGGGGATGAGGATGCGGCCGGTGGAAAACAGCTGCCGCTTTTCCCCGTTCTCCGCCACCACGATGGTGCCGTCCTGCACATACACCCCGTCGGTGAGGGCCTTCTGGCGGCTGAACAATTTTACCTGACCGGGAGCGCGGCCGGCCATTTCATTGGTCAGGTCGTTGTCCCGGTTGAAGATGGCAATGTCCCCCGGGCCCTGGTGGCAGAAGATGTTCTCCTTGGCCAGGGCGTACTCCTCCATGGACTTGTGAATGTCCAGATGGTTGGGAGAGAGGTTGGTAAAGACGGCGATGTGGGGGCTGGCCTGGAGGGTCATGAGCTGGAAGGAGGACAGCTCCAGCACTGCCACGTCGTCCTTCCCCATCTCCCCGGCCTCCGAGAGCAGGGGCTTGCCGATGTTCCCCCCCAGGTGGACGGTATAGCCGGCGTTTTTCAGCATTTCCGAGATGAGGGTGGTGGTGGTGGTCTTGCCGTCGCTGCCGGTGACGGCGATGATCTTGCAGGGGCAGACCTGGAAAAAGACCTCCATCTCCGAGGTCAGCACACTCCCCTTCTCGATTGCTGCCAGGAAGGGCGGGATGTCCGGCCGGATGCCGGGGGAGCGGAAGATCACGTCCTGGTCCAGTCCCTCCAGATAGTCCGGGCCCAGCCGCAGCTGGGCGCCCAAGGCCTCCAATTCCTCCGCCAGTGCGCCAAAGCTGGATTTTGGGGCCTTGTCACAGGCGGTCACGGAGATTCCCGCCTGGAGCAAGGTTTTGATCAGCGGGGTGTTGGACACCCCAATGCCGATGACGGCCACGCGTTTTCCCCGAAGGGATGCCAGATAGTCCTGCAGTGTCATGGGCCCTTCCTCCTTCTCAAACTGCGGCACACCCTGGCCGCGAAACTCACCCAGCCGCCCTGGGGTCCCAGACCCGGCGGCATAGAAAAACAGACATTTTATTATACGCTGAAATCCCCCGGATTTCAAGGAGAGGCGAAAGATTGCCGCCAGAGTATCCTTTTCTTTTTGTCCGGCCTTCTTTTTATTGCTTTTTTGTGGAACATCGGATATAATATACCAGTTCAAATTCAATCTTTTCAGAATGTGAGGGAGCGTCAAAATGCTTCAATTTGATGAATATAAGGTAAAACTCAACAATCTCCTGCCCCAGCTGGACGAGCTGGAGCAGGCCCTGAACCTGGAAAACGCCGCCCGGGAGGTGGACTTTTTAGAGGCCCAGTGCGCCGCCGACGGCTTTTGGGACGATCCCGCCAAATCCCAGCGGGTGCTGCAGAAGCTCAAGCAGGAGAAGGGCAAGCTGGAGTCCCAGGCCAAGCGCCGCTCCTCCTGGGAGGACATGATGGTCCTGTGCGAGATGGGCAACGAGGAGGAGGACGAGTCCCTTCTGCCCGAGCTGGAGCAGGAGTTTGACGCCCTGGTCAAGAGCATCGAAAGCGCCAAGCTGCAGACCCTGCTCACCGGCGAATACGACGCCTCCAACGCCATCCTGGCCTTCCACGCCGGGGCCGGCGGCACCGAGGCCCAGGACTGGGCCCAGATGCTCTATCGCATGTACACCCGCTGGGCTGAGCGCCACGGGTTTACCTATAAAGTGCTGGACTATCAGGAGGCTGACGAGGCCGGCCTGAAGTCCGCCACCATCATGATCGAGGGCGAGAACGCCTATGGCTACCTCCGGGGTGAGCACGGGGTCCACCGGCTGGTCCGGGTCTCCCCCTTTGACGCCAACGCCCGCCGCCAGACCTCCTTCGCCTCGGTGGAGGTCATGCCCGACCTGCCCGAGGACGTGGAGGTGGAGATCCGCCCCGAGGACATCGAGATGCAGGTCTATCGCGCCAGCGGCGCCGGCGGCCAGCACGTGAACAAAACCTCCTCTGCCGTCCGCCTCATCCACATCCCCACCGGGGTGGTGGTCTCCTGCCAGACCGAGCGCAGCCAGTTCCAGAACAAGGACAACTGTATGAAGATGCTCCGGGCCAAGCTGGTGGAGCTGCAGATGCAGGAAAAGGCCGAAAAGATCTCCGACCTGAAGGGGGTCCAGCTGAAGATCGAGTGGGGCAGTCAGATCCGCTCCTATGTCTTCATGCCCTACACCCTGGTCAAGGATACCCGCACCGCCTATGAGACCAGCAACGTCAATGGCGTCATGGACGGCGACCTGGACGGCTTCATCAACGCCTACCTCACCGCCCAGGCCACCGGCAACTGGGCCACCAAATAACACCCTTTCCCCCCTCCCCTCTCCCCGGTCTTTCGGGAAGAGGGGATTTTTTTGTCCCATCCCGGAAAACTTCTTGACTTTTTAGCTTTTTGGTGTTAAAGTTTGAAAGCATTAAAGCAACACCCTTTGATTGGAGGAATTCTTGTGAAACTCGCGCTGCTGGTGATTTATTTCGCCATCATGGTAGGCATCGGCATCTATTGCCGCAAACACACCACGGACCTCAATGGCTTCGTGCTGGGTGGACGCTCGGTGGGCCCCTGGCTGACCGCCTTCGCTTACGGCACGTCCTATTTCTCCGCCGTGGTCTTTGTGGGCTATGCCGGTCAGTTCGGCTGGAAGTACGGCATCGCCGCCACCTGGGCCGGGCTGGGCAACGCCATTTTGGGCTCCCTGCTGGCCTGGGCCGTTCTGGGCCGCCGGACGCGGATCATGACCCAGCACTTCAACTCCGCCACCATGCCCCAGTTCTTTGGCCAGCGGTTCCAGAGCAAGGGGCTGAAGATCGGGGCCTCCATCATCGTCTTTATCTTCCTCATCCCCTATACCGCCTCCCTCTTTAATGGCCTCTCCCGCCTCTTCGGCATGGCCTTCCACATTGACTATGTGGTCTGCATCATCCTCATGGGGGTGCTGACGGGGATTTACGTCATCGCCGGCGGCTACATGGCCACCGCCATCAACGACTTTGTCCAGGGCTGCGTCATGCTGGTGGGCATCTGCGTGGTCATTGCCGCGGTCCTCAACACCCAGGGAGGTCTTAGTGAGGCGCTGCACAGTCTGGCCGCCGTCACCGATCCCACTTCGGTCAACGGCGAGGTGCCGGGGATCTTTGCCTCCTTCTTTGGCCCGGACCCCATTAACCTGCTGGGCGTGGTCCTGCTGACCAGTCTGGGCACCTGGGGTCTGCCCCAGATGGTCCAAAAATTCTATGCCATCAAGTCGGAGGACTCCATCCACAAGGGGACCATCATCTCCACCCTCTTCGCCCTGGTGGTGGCCGGGGGCTGCTACTTCTTAGGCGGTTTTGGCCGGCTCTTCTCCGACCGGGTGGACATCGCTGCCGACGGCTACGACGCCATCATCCCCGCCATGCTCTCCGACCTGCCGGACATCCTCATCGCCATCGTGGTCATCCTGGTGCTCTCCGCCTCCATGTCCACCCTGTCCTCCCTGGTCATCGCCTCCTCCTCCACCCTCACCATCGACCTGCTGCGGGGGAACATTGTCAAGAAGATGACCGACTTTGAGGCGGTCTTTATCATCCGCTGCTTCGTGGTGGTCTTTGTGGTCATCTCCATGGTCATCGCCATCGTCCAGTATAAGTTCTCCATCAGCTTCATCGCCCAGCTCATGGGCGTCTCCTGGGGCGCTCTGGCCGGTGCCTTCCTGGCCCCCTTCCTCTATGGCCTGTATTGGAAAAAGGCCACCAAGGCCGCCTGCTGGGTCTCCTTCGTCTTTGGCGCGGGGATCATGACCCTGAACCTGATCTCCAACTCCACCGGGGCCTTTGCCTTCCCCACCCTCCTCCAGTCCTCCATCAACTGCGGCGCATTCGCCATGCTGGCTGGGCTGGTCATCGTGCCGGTGGTCAGTCTCTTCACCCAAAAGCCTGACAGGGCCATGGTGGAGGAAGCCTTCGCCTGCTATGAAAAGAAGGCGCCGGTCTCCCAGAAAAAAGCCCTCAGCGACTGAGTCCTTTCCCGCACCCGTCCCCTGCTCTGCCGGGGGGCGGGGGCTTTTTTTGCAAAAATGGAAAGTGTGCTTGACATTCCGGCAAGACTGTGCTATCCTACAGATGGAAAGTTTCCTTTCCATCCCGTCTCAGAGACATGCGGCTCCGGCCGCCCATTCTTTTCCCTTTGATGGAAAGGACGCTTTCCATCAGAAAGGAGGCCAACCCTTGAAGAACCGACTGGAAGCATTGCGCAAGGAACGGGGGATCAGCCAGGAGGAGCTGGCAAACCACCTGGAGGTCACCCGCCAGACCATCGGCTCCCTGGAAAAGGGCCGATATAACCCCTCTATCCTGCTGGCCTTTAAGATCGCCCGGTATTTTCACCGGACCATTGAGGAAATTTTTATCTATGAGGAGGAGTCGTGATGAACGAACGCACTTGGAACTGGGTCAAAATCATCGGGGGCATTCTGCTGGGCATCGGTTCCCTTTTTGCCCTGCGGCACTATGACCACGCAGAGGGTGTCATGGCCGTGCTCCCCTTCGTCTGCCTGGGCATCGGCTGCGGCGCCTTCGGCCACGGCATGGGGGACCTCCTCAGCCGCAAGGCCCTGGCGAGTGACCCGGAGCTGGCCCGGTCCCTGGCCATCGAGCAGCAGGACGAGCGCAACATCGCCCTGGCCAACCGGGCCAAGGGTAAGGCCTTTGATATCATGATCTATGTCTACGGCGCGCTGCTGGTCTCCTTCGGCCTGATGGGGATGGACCTGGCCCCCCTGCTCCTGCTGGTCTTTGCCTATCTGCTGGTGGTGGGATGCAGCATCTACTACCGGATCAAGTATGACAAGGAGATGTGAACAGGGCCCTCTGAGGGGCGGTCCGCTCATCCTTTGGACCGATTGACAGGCCGGAATCTGCCGTGATAAAATGCAGACAGTCCCTTGAAAAGCGGATATTTTTTCTCAGGAGGGAACCTCTCCTGGGACGGAAAGGGGGCTGTGGCCCCCTTTTTCACTCAGACCACACCACTGTGAAAGGAGCGCTCACTATGCTCTGGGAATCCGTCATCCCTGCCGAAGAGGTCAACCGATGTCTCCTCTGCCACGAGGCCCCCTGCTCCGCTGCCTGTCCCCACGGGCTGGACCCGGCGGGGCTCATCCGCAGCATCCGGTTTGACAACCAGGTGGGCGCCGCCCACCGTCTGCCCAAAGAGCTCCCCTGCGGCACCTGCCACGCCCCCTGCGAGACCGCCTGTCTGCGGCGGGAGTATCCCATCAAAGTCCAGCGGGTGTGTACCGCCCTGGGGGCCGACCGGGCCAAGATGGAGGACCTGGCCCCAGGGGAGGTGGACCTGTCCTGCACCTTCTGTGGGGTGAAGTTGGAAAATCCCTTCCTGCTGTCCTCCTCCGTGGTGGCCAGCACTTATGAAAAGATCGCCCGGGCCTTCCGGCTGGGCTGGGCGGGGGCGTGCTTCAAGACCATCTGCAACTTCATCCCCCGGGAGGCCTCGCCCCGTTACGGCGCGCTGGAGGGGGAGCGCTCCTTTTATGGCTTTAAGAACATCGAGCAGCCAAAAGGTCCTCATCGCCTCCATCATGGGCCGCACCGAGGAGGAGTGGACCCGGCTGGCCCGCCTGGTGGAGGAAGCTGGGGCGGACATGGTGGAATGTAACTTCTCCTGCCCCAACATGGAGGAGGACGGCTTAGGGGTGGACGTGGGCCAGAGCCCGGAGGCCGTGGCCAGATACACCGCCGCTGCCCGCCGGGGCACCCGCCTGCCCCTGCTGGCCAAGCTCACCCCCAACGTGGGCGACATGCGCCCCATGGCCATAGCGGCGGTGCAAAACGGCGCAGACGGCCTGGCGGCCATCAACACCGTCAAAAGCATCATGGGCATGAACCTGGACACCTATGCCACCAGCCCCTCTGTGCGGGGGATGTCGGGCATCGGCGGGTATTCCGGCAAAGCCGTCAAGCCCATCGCCCTGCGCTTTGTGTGGGAGCTGGCCGCCTGCCCGGAACTGAAAGGCATCCCCATCAGCGGCATGGGCGGGATCGAGACCTGGCGGGACGCAGCAGAATTCCTCCTGCTGGGGGCCAACCACGTCCAGGTGACCACGGCGGTGATGCAGTATGGCTACCGGATCATCGACGACCTGCTGGACGGGCTGACCTGCTATTTGCGGGAAAAGGCCCTGGGGCGGGCAGCCGGCCTGGAGGGCCTGGGGGTGGGCAATGTGGCCGCCCTGGAGAGCCTGGAGCGGACCAGCGTCCTGCTGCCCAAGTTTGACCGGCACAAGTGCGTGGGCTGCGGCCGGTGCGTCCTGTCCTGCCGGGACGGAGGCCACGAGGCCCTCACCATGCGCCGGGGCCATCCCGCCATGGACCCCAAGGCCTGTGTGGGCTGTCATCTGTGCGTGCTGGTCTGCCCCCAGCACGCTGTGAGCGGGTTTGGAAAACGCATTTCCCGGGAAACACCATAACCCAAGACAAACGGCAACAGCGCCTGCGAAGTTCGCAGGCGCTGTTTTTTCACAACAGGCACTCCCCTGTTTTATCCTTTCACCGCCAGCATCACAGAGAAAACCCCCTGATAATCCTGGCCGGACAGGTCCAGCTGAGACCCGTCGGCAATGGAGAGGCGCACTTCATACAGGGTGTCCTCAGAAAGGGCCTGGTCTGCCTTCAGCTCCCCGCCCCCGGCGGCGCAGAGGGACCAGGAGACGGGGACCTCCCAAAGATCGCCCTTCTGATCCTCATACAGCAGCACATAGTCCTGGGGCGAAGCGGTCAGACCGTTCAGGCGCAGGGCCAGGGTGTCCTCTTCCCGCAGGTTGTCCACCGTCACGGTCATCAGATAGCTGGCCGCGGTCCGGTCTCCCGGCAGTTCTTGGCTATAGAGGGAGGTCCGGGCCTGGTTCTGGGGAGAAATCTCCTTGGCGGGACTGTTGGGCAGGTAGGCAAAATCGTCCTGCCAGCACACCATTTCCATGATGTTGGTGGGGCAGTAGATGCCGTTGCCGTCAGGGTCGATGATGAGGCCCACGGCCATGTTGTTGTAGCCGTTCAGAGTAGAAACCTCCTGGCGCAGCACGGTCTGGCCGGTGGCGAAGTCCAGCGCCTCATAGACCCACATGCCGCTGTCCAGGTCCTGCCAGTAGCCATAGAGGTAGCCGGTGGCGGTGCTGAGCTTGATCATGGCGGTTTCCCGCAAGTCCGCCCGGGACCAGACCTTTTTGGCCTCATAGCCCTGGTCGGTTTTCACAAAGTCCACCCGCTCCACGCCGGGGGCAATATAGGCGTTGCCATAGGCGGTCCAGTTGGCGTCATAGATGTTCTCATAGCTCTGGATGGAGGAGTCGGCATCGGGGGCTGCCAGGCCGGCGTTGCCCGCCCCGAACCAGTTGGCCACAATCACCGTGGCCGAGCCATCCCCGGACGCATAGACCAGAATGGAGTTTTCCACCGACACCGGCGTATCCTCCCCCAGCTCATCCAGGACAGGGAGCTGGGCTGCCACCTCCCCGGTCTCGGAGGAGAGGGCGATGAGGTTCACAGGGTCCAGGTTGTCCGTAAAAATGACCAAGTCGTTGGTGAGGGTGGGGCTGGTGCCGCTGCCCCAGGCCAAGCCGCCGCCGGTGTAACCGGAATCCGCCTCGGCGTCGTTGGCCCCGTTGCTCTCATAGGGGGTGCGCCAGGAGATCTGGACGCCCTCCTCCGCCGTGAGCATGTAGCAGGCCAGGTTGGTCAGGATGACCGCCCCGTCCTCGTTGGCGGCGATGCCGTTTTCTGCCCCTTCCCCCGGTTTTAGGGGATAGAAGAAGATGTGCTCCGCCAGGGAGACATTCTCCCCCGCCTCCTGCTGCATATACTCTTTGGAAATGTAGCCGATAAAGCCCTGGTCTCCCCGGTCGGGATAGATGCGGAAGCCGCCGGTGGTAAACCACAGGTTGCCCTCATAGTCATAGACGATGCTCAGCAGGTTCTGCCCGATCTCCTCGGCCAGCTGGGCCTCCGCCTGGGCCATCAGGTCGATGTCCATGACCTTTTCAAACACAGGCAGGATATTTCCCGCCTCGTCCATGGTCCGCAGCACCAGGATGCGTCCGTCGGAGGTAGGGGCCACCACATTGTCCCTGCTGTCCACGAAGGAGTAGGAGATCTGGAAGGCATAGCCCCCGCCGTCGTCCCGGCTGGGCACGAAGGAGCCCAAATGCTCCACCTGCTCCCCGTCCATGGTCACGATGGCGATACCCCCTAAGTAGGGGGTGACGGCGTTGCCCTTGGTGTCATAAAAGGCCGCCGAAGGGGCCTGTTTGTTCTGGGTCTCCACAGAAGTGCTCAGCTGGGAGCAGATGCCCAGGGGCGCCACCGCATCGGTGACATCAGAGGCGTAGATGTCGTTGTGAATGGCGTTGTCACTGGCCGCCATGTAGGGGTTTTCGGCCACCTCCTTGGGGGCCATGGGCCGGGGGACCAGGGCGGTCTGGCTCTCCTGGGCGTCGCTGCTCTGGCTCCTGTCAGAGGCAGTGGCGAAATACAGAAGGCATATTGCGATCACCAGGATCAAAAGGATCCACAGGGCCTGCGTTTTTCGCGTCATACAGGTCTCTCCTCTCCTCCGCAGAAGGGCATCCTGCCCCGGCGGGCTTCGTTGGGGTATATTTTTTTCATTTTACTATAAAATTCCGGCACATGTAAATCCGTCCAAAGTATGAGGCAGGACGGTTTTCTCCAAACCAGGGTGAAAGAAAGCGGGCAGGAGAAACTCTCCTGCCCGCTCCATAGGACATTTGGGTCGTGCCGGTCAGCCCTTCTGGCCCAGGGCAAAGGCTTTGTGGTTCAGCTCCACCAGCTTGGCCGGCACGTTGGCCTCCAGAGAGGCGTGCCAGGCGTCCAGAGGAATATCCGGGAAGTAGTGGGACAGGCGGCCCATGAGGACCATGTTCACCGCCTTGGCCGAGCCGGCCTCTTCCGCCAGGGCCAGGCAGTCCATGGCGTCCACCTGGATGCCCTTGGCCTGCATCTTCTCCACCAGGTTTTCCGGGTACTCGGCCAGGCCGGCGATGACGGGCATGGGCTCCATCTGCTGGGTGTTGGTGACGATGCGGCCGTTGGGCTTGAGATACTCCACCCAGCGGGCGGCCTCCAGCAGCTCGAAGGAGACGATGAAGTCTGCCTCCCCCTTGTCGATGATGGGAGAGTACACCTTGTCCCCAAAGCGGACATAGGTGACCACGCTGCCCCCCCGCTGGCTCATGCCGTGGACTTCCGAGACCTTGACGTCATAGCCTGCATTTACCAGCAGATGGCCCAGCATCTTCGAGGCCAGCAGGGAGCCCTGGCCCCCCACACCAACGAGCATAATATTCACAGTTTCCAAAACGTGTCTCCTCCTTCTTTATCCCACGATCAGGGCGTCCCGGTGGCACATCTGCATGCACACCTGGCAGCCGATGCACTGGGTCCTGTCGATCTCTACCTTTTCTCCCCGCAGGCTCAGGGCGGGGCAGCCGATGCGCATGCACAGGCTGCAGCCGTTGCACTTGTCCTCGTCCACCTTCAGCGGGGGTGCCTTGGGCACGTCCTTGAGCATCACGCAGGGGGACCGGGTGATGATCACCGAGGGCTCCTCTGCGGCCAGCTCCTCCTTGAGGACCTTGTCCATCTCTTTGAGCTGGTTGGGGTCCACCACCCGCACCCGGTCAAAGCCGATGGCGCGGCACAGGGCCTCCAGGTCGATCTTCCCCGCCGGCTCTCCCCGCAGGGTCTTGCCGGTGGTGGGGTTCTGCTGGTGGCCGGTCATGCCGGTGATGGAGTTATCCAGAATGATGACCGTAGAGTTACTGCGGTTGTAGGCGATATCCGCGATGCCGGTGATGCCCGAGTGGGCAAAGGTGGAGTCCCCGATCACCGCCACGCTGTGCTTTTCGTGCTCTGACCCGCCGGCCAGGTTGAACCCGTGCAGGCCCGAGCAGGAGGCACCCATGCACACATTCAGGTCCATGGCGTTCAGGGGGGGCATCACGCCCAGGGTATAGCACCCGATGTCGCCATAGACCATGCACTTGTTCTTGGCCAGGGTGTAGAACACGCCCCGGTGGGGACATCCGGCGCACATCACCGGAGGACGGCCGGGGATGGGGTCCTCCAGGGTGAGGGTGGGCTTCTCCGGCCGGCCCAGACTGCGGGCAATGACCCCCTGGGTGAGCTCGTCCACCAGGGGGATCTTCTCCTTGCCGGTGACGGCCACGCCGATCTGGCGGCAGTGGTTTTCAATGATGGGCTCCAGCTCCTCCACCACCAGGACCTGGTCCACCTTGGACGCAAAATCCTTAATCTTCTCCACCGGCATGGGCCAGGACAGGCCCAGCTTCAGCACGCACGCCTTGTCTCCAAAGACTTCCCGCACATACTGGTAGCTGGTGGAGGAGGTGATGATGCCCAGGGAGGTGTCCTCCCCCATCTCCGTCCGGTTGAGCCAGCTGGTCTCGGCCAGGGCCGTCATGGCCTTGGTGCGCTCCTCCACCCGGTAGTGGGCTTTCAGGGAGTTGGTGGTCATCATCACCCGCTGGGTATCCTTCACATAGGGCTTCCGGGGCACCTCCTGGCGCTGGCCCTGGGTGACGATGCTCTGGGAGTGGGAGATGCGGGTACACATGCGCACCAGCACGGGGGTGTGGTATTCCTCCGACAGCCGAAAAGCCTCTTTGGTGAAGTCCAGGGCCTCCTGGGAGTCCGAGGGCTCCAGCATGGGCACCTTGGCGGCAATGGCATAGTGCCGGGAGTCCTGCTCATTCTGGGAGGAGAACATACCCGGGTCGTCGGCCACGCACAGGACCAGCCCCGCATCCACCCCCTGATAGGAGATGGTGAACAGGGGGTCTGCCGCCACGTTCAGGCCCACGTGCTTCATGCAGCAGGCGGCCCGCTTGCCGCCCACGGCGGCCCCGTGGGCCACCTCTAAGGCGACCTTTTCGTTGGGGGCCCACTCGCAATAGATTTCGGGGTATTTGGCGGCCTCTTCCGTGATCTCGGTGCTGGGGGTGCCGGGGTAGCTGGAGATCACACAGCAGCCGGCCTCATAAAGTCCACGGGCAACGGCTTTGTTGCCCAACATCAGTTCCTTCATTCTGTCCTCCCTGTCGTTTCATCGTCTGCCCCCTGGGGGGGCGGCCTGGGTCTGGCCCACCCGGTCCATCACCTCAGCCAGGGCGCCGGTGCCGTAGTTGAGCACCCGGTTGACCCGGCTGACCGTGGCGGAGCTGGCCCCGGTCTCGTTGAGGATGGTGGTGTAGACCTTTCCCGCGTGGAGCATTTTGGCCACATCGAACCGCTGCTCCATGGCCCGCAGCTCGGTGACAGCACACAGATCGTCGAAGAAGCGGCAGCACTCCTCCACACTGCTCAGGGCGGCGATGTGTTCGTACAGGTCCATGCTGCGTTCTTTTTTCTTGGCTCTCGGCATCCTGCTCCCTCCTCTCGCCGAAAAAGCGGTCAGCTTCTGTTCTGCTGGGCCACCAGGTGCTCTGCCCCGTAGCGCTTGCGCAGGGCGGGCTTTTCGATCTTGCCGGTGGCGTTGCGGGGGATCTCGGCAAAGATGATCTTCCGGGGCCGCTTATACCGGGGCAGGCTCATGCAGAAGTCCTGGATCTCCTCCTCGGTGCAGGTGGCCCCCTCCTTGACCTCGATGATGGCGCCGCAGATCTCGCCCAGACGCTTGTCCGGCAGGCCGATGACGGCCACGTCCTTGATCTTGTCGTTGCCCCGCAGGAAGTCCTCGATCTGGACGGGATAGATGTTCTCGCCGCCGCTGACCACCACGTCCTTCTTCCGGTCCACCAGGAAGTAGAAGCCGTCGGGGTCCTGCATGGCCATGTCACCGGTGTAGAGCCAGCCGTCTTTCAGAACCTCGGCAGTGGCCTCGGGGTTGTTGTAATAGCAGGTCATGAGGCCGGGGCCCTTGACGCACAGCTCGCCCACCTCGCCCTGCTGGACCTGGTTGCCGTTCTCGTCCACCACCTTGACTTCCCAGCGATAGCCGGGCACGCCGATGGCGCCCACCTTGTCGATGTTCTCCATGCCCAGGTGGACACAGCCCGGGCCGGTGGACTCAGACAGGCCATAGTTGGTGTCGTACTGGTGGTGGGGGAAATAGGCCCGCCAGCGGCGGATGAGGGAGGGAGGCACCGGCTGGGCCCCGATGTGCATCAGCCGCCACTGGTCCAGCTTGTAGTCAGACAGTTTCAGGTCCCCCCGGTCCAGGGCGTCCAGGATGTCCTGGGCCCAGGGCACCAAGAGCCAGACCACGGTACACTGCTCGTCAGAGACCGCCTTGAGGATGATCTCCGGCGTGGCCCCCTTCAGCAGCACGGCCTTGCTGCCGGCAAAGAGGCTGCCCATCCAGTGGAACTTGGCCCCGGTGTGGTACAGGGGCGGGATGCACAGGAAGGTGTCCTCGTGGGTGATCTGGTGGTGCTTCTGTTCCATCTCCGCGGCCTGGGTGAGGCTGCGGTGTTTATGTAAAATGGCTTTGGGAAAGCCGGTGGTGCCGGAGGAGAAATAGATGGCCCCGTCGTCATCGTCGGTGATGAGGACCTGGGGGGGTGCGGAGGAGCAGTCGGCAGCTAACTCCCGATAGCTCTCGGCAAAGGTGGGGCAGTTGTCCCCCACATAGATGAGCAGGCGGCCCTTGCTGAGCTTGTCCGCCACGCTCTCAATGCGCCCGATGAACTCCGGCCCAAAGACCAGCACCTGGACTTCGGCCAGGTCGGCGCAGTACTGAATTTCTTCCGCAGAGTAACGGAAGTTGAAGGGCACGGCCAGAGCCCCCGCCTTGAGTACCCCGAAGTAGATAGGCAGCCACTCCAGACAGTTGTACATGAGGATGGCCACCTTGTCCCCCTTCTTCACCCCCCGGGAGAGGAGCATGTTGGCAAAGCGGTTGGCCTTTTCATTGAACACGTTCCAGGTGATTTCCCGGCGGTAGGGCTCGTCGGTGGTGGGCTGGATGAGGTCATACTCCTTCCAGGTGATCCGGCGGGTCTCCTTCATCTCGGGGTTGAGCTCCACCAGGGCGGTCTCATTCCCGTAAAGCTTTACATTGCGTTCCAAAAAATCTGTCACAGGCATGACGGACGATCCTTTCTTTGGCTGGAAAGGCTCTCTTGACCTTTACAGCTTTAAATCCATAGTGTGCTGAGTCTACTGTAGCACGTCCCTCCCGGAAAGTCAAGGACATTCCCCCCTTCTCCAGGGGGTCCGTCTTCGTCAAAGGGAAGGTATCCCATCCCGGGATACCTTCCCTTGCAGCAGCGCAGGATCAGACCCCCGCCTGTACCGCCAGTTCCCGGAGCAGCACCTCGCTCTCCCGGGCCACGGCCTGGAGGGCGCCCTCCTGGAAGGGAGAGCGCAGGCCGGCCTCCTGGAGCAGGTCGGTAAACACCTTCTCTCCGCCCTGGGAGAGGAAGTGAACGTAGCGCCGGAACGCGTCGTCGTAGTCCTTCCGGGCTTTTAGCAGGAACTGGAGGGCCGCCGTCTGGGCCAGGCAGTAGTCAATATAATAGAAGGGGGTCTCGTAAATGTGCATCTGGTACTGCCACCGGGTCCCCTCTTCCAGATAGGGGATGCCGTCAAAGGTAAGGTGGGGCCGGAAGTCCGCCTCTAATTTCCGCCAGGCGGCCTTGCGCTCTTCCGGGGTCCAGTCGGGGTTTTCATAGACCTGGCGCTGGAAGTCGTCCACGATGGTGCCGTAGGGCAGGAAGGACAGGGCGTCCAGCAGGTGCATGAACTTGTACCGGCCGGCATCCTCCCCAAAGAAATGCTCCATATAGGGCCAGGCGAAAAACTCCATGCTCATGGAGTGGGTCTCGGCGGTCTCCATGCCGCCCACGCCCAGCTCCACAATATACCGATTGTGGGCCGTGGTGTAGTCGGCAAAGGCGTGGCCGGCCTCGTGGGTGACCACGTCCACGTCCCCGGAGGTGCCGTTGAAGTTGGCCAGGATGAAGGGCTGGTGGTAGGCCGGGAAGCTGGTGCAGTAGCCGCCTCCCCACTTGTTCTTCCGGGACTCCACGTCAAAGGCTTCCGTTTCCAGCATGAAGTCGATAAATTCCCCGGTCTCCTTGCTCATGCTGTGGTACATCTCTTTGGCGGCGGCAAAAATTTCCTCCTTGCCGCCCTGGGGAGCGGGGTCCCCCTGGGGGAAGATCAGGTCGTAGTCATAGAGCATGAGGGTGTCCACCCCCAGCTTTTTGCCGATCTCCGTGCGCAGCCGGGCCACCAAGGGCACAATGTCCCGGCGGATGTTTTCCCGGAACTGTTTGACCTCCTCCGGGCCGTAGCACAGGCGGCCCATGCGGTAATAGCCCAGCTCGACGAAGTTTTTATACCCCATCTTCTTGGCCATCCGGTCCCGGATGTGGACCAGCTGGTCAAAGATGCTGTCCAACTGCTGGCTGTGGGCCTGTAAGGTGCGGCCCAGGACCTCATAGGCCTCCTTCCGGGTGGCCCGGTCGGGGGATTTGGCATACTTCATCAGCATGGGCCGGGGGAGCTTTTCGCCCCGGAATACAAACTCCATGCCAGCCATGAGCTGGGAGTACTGGCTGACCACCCGGTTCTCCTCCACCATGTCCTCGATAATCTCGGGAGACATGGACTTGAGCTCCACTTCAAAGGAGCGGAAAACCAGGGGGATGATCTCCCCCGTCCCCTCCAGCTCCTTGCGGAAGGGGGAGGCCAGCATGGCGCGGGTATACTCCAACAAATAGTTCTGGGCCTGGGGGCCCATCTCGTCATAGTAATCCTTCTCCGCCAGATAGAACTCGTCGGCGGTGTTGATGCTGTAGCGCATGTAGGACAGGGCCTGGGCGGTCTCCAGACGGATGACCAGCTGGTTGCACTTGTCCCGGGCGGCCAGGACCTCCTGGGCGGAGGCTGCCCCCTTCACCTGGTCAATGATCTGCCGGGCCTCCTGGGCGAACTCCTCCAGGGACAGGCGTGTATAGGGCAGTTGGGATACTTTCTGCATAAATGGGTTCCTTTCTGGCAAAGGATGCCGGTTATGGTTTCGTCCCGGCGGGCAGGTCCCGGAGGGCGGTGCGGCCATAGGCGGTCTCGGCGGCCTTGACGCCCCGGACGATGGCCTCCTCCACGGCCCGGGCGGCCAAGATGCCCACCGCGTCCGGGTCGGCCCCCACCGTGCCCCGGCACATGGCGAACATACTGTCGCCGTCAAAGGTGGCGTTGGCGGGGCGGACGGCCCGGGCGATCCCGTTCTGGGCCACGGCGGCCAGCTTGGTGGCCTGGGCCTTGGTCATGGCGGCGTTGGTGATGACACAGCCGATGACGGTGTTCTCCCCCACCAGCTTGCCGCTGAAAATGTCCCGCTGGCGCTGGCCGTGGGCAACAAGCCAGTCCTCGGTGCCGAGGAAGCCGGTTCCGTCCTCGGTGCGGGCCCCGGCAATGGTTTTGCCATTTTCCAAAATGTCGCCCATGGCGTTGCAGGCCACGATGGCCCCCACCATCAGCTCCCCCTGGCGGAAGGCGCAGGCGCCGATGCCGCCTTTCATGGCCCACTGGGGCCCGCGGATCTTGCCCACGGTGCAGCCGGTCCCCGCCCCGAAGTTCCCCTCTTGGAAGGGGCCGCCCGCCAGGGCGGCCTCACAGGCGGCCCGGCCCATGGCGGCATCGGGCCGCACGTCCGTGGCCCCGCACTTGAGGTCAAAGAGCACGGCGGCGCACACATTGGGCACCACCGTCACCCCCACGTCCCGGCCGATCTTTTCCTCCTCCAGCCGGGCCATCACCCCGCCGGCGGCATCCAGCCCAAAGGCGCTGCCGCCGGTGAGGACCACCGCGTGGACCACCTCCCGGTTGCACACCGGGTCCAGGGCGTCCGTGTCCCGGGTGCCGGGGGAGCCCCCCCGCACATCTACGCCGGTGACCGCCCCTTGGGGACATAGGATCACCGTGCAGCCGGTACCCCCGGCCAGGTCCTGGACCTGGCCCACGGAAAAGCCGGGGATTTCATGTAATTGGATTTTTTCCATCTTCTCTCTTCTCCAAACCTCCCCCGGTGAAAAAAGGCGGGGGGAGGGGTGTTGTATCCGGGCCGCTCAGCCCTGGGCCTTCCGGCCCCGGCGGACCAATTCCTCCCCGACGGTGTAGACATCCCCGGCCCCCACCGTGAGGATCAGGTCCCCCGGCTGGGCCAGGTCGTAGAGCCAGTCGGTGAGCTGGGCAAAGTCTTTGGCGGCTTTCGCGCCAGGAATGGCGGCGGCCAGGTCCTGGGAGGAAATCCCCACCTCGTTCTTTTCCCGGGCGGCGAAGATCTCTGCCAGGAAGGTCACGTCTGCGTGCTGCAGCACTTCGGCAAACTCCGAGAACAGGGCCTTGGTGCGGGTGTAGGTGTGGGGCTGGAAGGCGCAGATCACCCGCTTGTAGTCCAGCTTGGCGGCGGTGTCCAGCAGGGCCTTCAGCTCGCCGGGGTGGTGGGCGTAGTCGTCATAGACAGTCGCCCCCTTCACCTCTCCCTTGTACTCAAAGCGGCGGCCGGCCCCCCGGAAGTCCTTGAGCCCCTGGGCAACGGCCTGGGCGGGCAGGCCCAGGATGAGGGCGGCGGCAGCGGCGGCGATGGCATTTTTCACATTGTGCTCACCGGGGACCTGGAGGGTGATGTGGACGGCAGGCTTGCCGTCCTGCACCACGTCAAAGGAGGGGAAGCCGTGGTCCCAGGTGAGATTTTCCGCGTGGAAATCCCCCTCATGCAGGCCAAAGGTGCGCACGCCCTTCTTGCCTGCCAGGGCATCCATGGTGTTCTTGTCCTCTCCGTTGGCCAGGACCGTGCCCCCCGGCGGTACCAGGTCGGCAAAGGCCCGGAAGGAGTGCTCCACGTCCTCCAGGTCTTTGAAAAAGTCCAGATGGTCGGCCTCGATGTTCAGGATCACCGCCACGGTGGGATAGAAGGAGAGGAAGGAGTTGCAGTATTCACAGGACTCCAAAATGATGGTCTTCCCCTTCCCCACCCGGTGGCCCGTGCCTAAGATGGGCAGGGTGCCGCCGATCATCACCGTGGGGTCGATGCGGGCGGCCATGGCGATGTGGGTACACATGGAGGTGGTGGTGGTCTTGCCGTGGGTGCCGGAGATGCACAGGGCATTTTCATACCGGCGCATGATGGAGCCCCAGGCCTGGGCCCGCTCAAAGACGGGGATGCCCAGCGCGTGGGCGGCAGCGATTTCAGGGTTGTTGTCGTGGACGGCGGCGGTGCGGATGACCAGGTCCTTCCCCTCCACGCTTTCCGGCAGGTGGCCGATGACCACGGGGATGCCCAGGGACCGCAGATGCTCCACCGCCGGGCTCTCCTGCATATCCGAGCCGGAGATGTTCAGCCCCTCTCCCTGCAGCACCTCTGCCAGGGGGGACATGGACACACCGCCGATCCCCACCAAATGTGCCTTCTTGCCGGGCACGATATAGTCATGGATTCGATCCTTTTCCATTGGCTTTACACACCTTTTCCCTTCCGCTATAATAGAACTATCCTGCGGCCTGACGCGGGCAAAGTGGGCTGCGCCCAAACCGCAGTTCTCTTTAGAAGAATATGTCAGTCTGATATTATAATCCAATTCCCCTGAGATTGGCAAGCCTTTCCGACGGCTTTTCCCTCTCTGCCGGGAAATTTTCCACCCCGAAAGGAGTTTGCCATGTACCTCTATGGTTCCCGGAACACCACACCCCAAACCCTCCTGGGCGATGCCCTGGCCCGTGCTTACGGTCTGTCCGTTCTGCCCCCTCTGGCCCGGACGCCCCTGGGCAAGCCGTATCTGCCGGATTACCCCCACCTCCATTTCAACTGGAGCCACAGCGGCCAACTGACCCTGTGCGTGCTGTCGGACCGGCCTGTGGGCGTGGACATCGAGGTCATGCGCCCCCGGGGCGCCTCCCTCCCCCGGTATGCCCTGACGCCGGAGGAATATGCCCGGTACCAGGCGCTGGGAGGGGACTGGCCCGCCTTTTACACCCTCTGGACCCGCAAGGAGGCCTGGTGCAAATACACCGGCGAGGGCCTGGGCCGCCGGTGGGGGGAAGCTCCGCCCCAGGAGGGGCTGTACTTCCGCACCTACGCCGGGGAAACCTGGCGGGCCGCCGTGTGCGGCGAGGAGGAACCACCGGAAACGATCTGCTGGATGGAGGCGCCATGAAGCTGACACAGGATTTTTACAACCGGGACACCCGTACCGTGGCCCGGGAGCTGTTGGGAAAGTATCTGGTGCGGGTGCAGGACGGTCTGCCCTTGGCCGTGCGGCTGTGCGAGACCGAGGCCTATATCGGCCGCCTGGACAAAGCCTGCCACGCCTACAACTACCGCCGCACGGCCCGGACCGAGACCTTGTTCGCCCCGCCGGGAACGGCTTATATCTACTTCATTTATGGTATGTACCACTGCCTGAATTGTGTGACAGAGGCCCAGGGGGAGCCCTGCGCCGTCCTGCTCCGGGGCGGCCAGCCCCGGAGCCATCGGGAGGCCCTGGCCTGGAACCGTTATGGCAAGTCCCAGAAAGAACTGAGCAGCTATCAGCGGAAAAATTTCCTCAACGGCCCCGGCAAGCTCTGCAAGGCTTTAAATCTGACCAGAGAGGAAAACGGCATCTCCCTGCTGGGGGACACCCTCTTTCTCTGCGACCGGCTGGAGGACATCGGCCTGACCACCCCGCCGGAGGACCTTCTCCCCTTCTCCGTCTCCACCGGCCCGCGGGTGGGCATCGGCTACGCCCAGGAGGCCGTCCACTTCCCCTGGCGGTATCTCATCGCCCCATGACCCTTTCTTTGAAAAAACGGTGTTCTGCTCCAGGCTTTTCTGGAGCGGAACACCGTTTTTTTCTTTCCGTCACACCCGCTGGGGGCGATCACAGCTTGGTCATAAATTGGGAGGCCGCTTTGAGCATCATCCGCTTGGTGCCCACGTTGTCAAAGGCCACCTCGATGAGGGCATCCCCGCCCATGGGCTGGATGGACAGCACCATGCCGGTACCGAAGGCGGCGTGGCGGACCACCTCCCCCTTTCGCAGCTGCATGAGGGGTTTTGCCTTGGGGGCAGGCTGGCGATAGGCCGCCGGGGCGGCGCGGGTGCCCGAGGGCCGGGGCATCTGGGACCGGGAGACCGGCTGCCGGAGCTGAGAGAACCGCTCTTCGGTGGACCAGTCGTTGTCCTGAATGATCTCCCGCCGGGGCTGGCGGACCCGGCCGCCGGCCTGCAAATGCTCCGGGGGGATCTCCTGGACGAACCGGGAGGGGAGGTTTGCCGAGGTGCGGCCGAAGAGCATCCGCTGGGCAGCACAGGTGAGATAGAGCCGCTCCTTGGCCCGGGTCAGGGCCACATAGCACAGGCGGCGCTCCTCTTCCAGCTCTTCCTCCTCCCCGATGGCACGGTAGCCGGGGAAAACCCCCTCCTCCATGCCCACGGAAAAGACGATGGGAAACTCCAACCCCTTGGCCGCGTGCATGGTCATGAGGGTGACGCAGTTGTCCCCGTCCTCCACGCTGTCCAGGTCGGTGTACAGGGCAACTTCGTCCAGGAAGCCCCCCAGGGTGGGTTCCTCTGCGTTTTCCAAATAGCCGCTGATGGAGGAGGACAGCTCGTGGATGTTCTCCAGGCGGGACTTGCTCTCGTTGTCCTTTTTCTCCGAGAGCATGGCGGCATAACCGCTCTCCTGGATGAGGGTTTCGTAAAACTCCGGCAGGTCGGCCTCCTGGGCCAGGCGCTGCATGGCCTGGATCAGGTCCACAAACTTTTGGAACTTGGGGGCTGCCCGCTGCAGGGCGGGGATCTGGGCGGCGTTGGTGAGGATGTCCCACAGGCTGCGGCCCTCCTGGACGGCGATGGTCCGGGCGGTCTCCATGGTCTTGGCGCCGATGCCCCGGGGGGGATTGTTCACCACCCGCAGCAGGCGCAGGTCGTCCTGGGGGTTGTGGATGACGCAGAGATAGGAGAGCATGTCCTTGATCTCCGCCCGCTCGAAGAAGCGGAAGCCCCCCACCACCCGGTAGGGGATGCTGTTGCTTTTCAGTGCCATTTCGATCTGATTGGACAGGGCGTTCATCCGGTACAGGACGGCGCAGTCCCGCCACTGTCTCCCCTCGCCATAGGCCCGCAGCAGCTGGGTGGCCACATATAACCCTTCCTCCCGCTCGCTGCCGGCGGTGTAGAAATAGACCTTCTCCCCTTCCCCGTGGTCGGTCCACAGCTTTTTGCCCTTCCGGCCCCGGTTGTTGCGAATGACCCCGTTGGCCGCGGCCAGGATATTGCCGGTGGAGCGGTAGTTCTGCTCCAGCCGGATGACCCGGGCATTCTGATACTCCTGCTCAAAGGAGAGGATGTTTTCGATGGTGGCCCCCCGGAAGCGGTAGATGGACTGGTCGTCGTCGCCCACCACGCAGATGTTCTTCCGCCCCCCGGCCAGCAGGGCGGCCAGGAGGTATTGCAGGTGATTGGTGTCCTGATACTCGTCGATGAGGACGTAGCGGAACTTGTTCTGATAATACTCCCGGGCTTCGGGGAACTGCTGGAGCAGGCGGACGGTGTGCAGGATGATGTCATCAAAATCCAGCGCCCCCGCCGCCCGGAGCTTTTTCTCATAAGCCAGATAGACGTTGGCGATCTTCTGCTGGCGGTAATCCCCCTTCGCCCGGCTCTGGTCCAGGAAATCCTGGGCCAGGAGCATCTCGTCCTTGGCCCGGGAGATGGTACTCAGGACGGCCCGGGGCGGGAAGGACTTGTCGTCCATGTTCAGTTCCTTCAAAGACTCCTTGATGACCCGCAGGGAGTCATCGGTGTCGTAAATGGTAAACGAGGAGGGATAGCCCAGCTGTTCAATATACCGCCGCAGGATACGCACGCAGGCCGAGTGGAAGGTGGCCGCCCACACGTCCCGTGCCTCGGGGCCGATCTTGTCCTCCAAACGCTGCTTGAGTTCCCCGGCGGCCTTGTTGGTAAAGGTGATGGCGATCACCTGCCAGGGGGCGGCGGGCTCCAGGGCGCACAGGAGTCTGGCCCGGCTGTCCGCCTGGGGGGCGGGGTCCGGGTCCCGGGCATACTCTTCCAAAAAGGCCAGATCTTCCTCGGTCACATAGTCCGGGATCTCCCGGCTGTCCGAGCCCCGGCCATAGCGCAGGAGGTTGGCGATGCGGTGGATGAGCACCGTGGTCTTTCCGCTGCCCGCCCCGGCCAGCAGCAGCAGGGGGCCTTCCGTGGCCAGGACCCCCTCCAGCTGCCGGGGGTTCATGTTGGAAAACTCCCGGGCGATGAGCTGGCGGCGCAGGTTAGCAAAGCGAGTCTGTTTTTCTTCTGAAAGCATCGTGGTTCACCGTATCTTTCTGTGTCAATGGGCAACATTGTACTCCAAACCGGGAGAATTTACAACCGCGAAATCCCCCCTTCCCCATTCTTCGGCAGAATTTTGTTGCCGGAGCAACGCGTTTTTCCGCCAAATGTGGTATACTGTAGCGTACCGTTTCGACCAACCAGCAAAGGAGCAGACCATGAAGGCCAGATCAACCAAAAACCTTCTCCAGCGGGCGGGCGCCGTCCTGCTGGCCCTGGCAGTGTGGCAGGCGCTTGCCATGAGCGTGGGCCAGCAGCTGCTGGTGCCCTCCCCCCTGTCCGTCCTGGTGCGGCTGAGCAACATCTGGCAGGAGTCCGGCTTCTGGTCCACGGTGTGGTTCACCCTGCGCAAGATCATCGCGGGCTTTCTCCTGGGGCTGGGCTTCGGGCTGGGCCTGGGGGCGCTGGCCGGGCGCTTTCCCCTCTTTGAGATCCTCTTCCGGCCCTGGGCGGTGATGATCAAGTCGGTGCCGGTGGCCTCCTTCATCATCATCTGCCTGATCTGGATGTCCTCGGCCCGGCTGTCGGTGTTCATCTCCTTTCTCATGGTCCTGCCCATCCTTTACACCAACGTGCTCCAGAGCATCCGCAGCGTGGACGGACAGCTGCTGGAGGCGGTGAAGGTGTTTGGCCTGTCCTGGCCCAAGCGGGTGCTCTACCTGTGGCTGCCCCAATTAAAGCCCTATCTGCTCTCCGCCTGCACCGTCAGTCTGGGCATCTCCTGGAAGGCAGGCATCGCGGCGGAGATTATCGGCATCCCCGCCGGGTCCATCGGGCGGATGTTTTACGATGCCAAGGTCTATTTCAACACCGTGGACCTGTTTGCCTGGACGGTGATCGTGGTGGTCATCAGCGTGTTGTTTGAAAAAGGATTTCTGGCCCTGCTCAAGGGGGCGTTTGGGAGGTTGGAAAAGCTGTGACAGACCTCATCCTATCCCACATCACAAAGAGTTATGGGGACCGGCCCGTCCTCCGGGATTTCTCCGCCCGCTTCCCGGCCAGCCGGTGCACCTGCATCATGGGCCCCTCCGGGTGCGGCAAGACCACCCTGCTGCGGCTGATCCTGGGGCTGGAGCCCTTGGACGGGGGGACCATTCAGGGCCGCTCCTTTCCCATGTCCGCCGTCTTTCAGGAAAATCGCCTGTTTGAAGACTTCTCTGCCCTCACCAACGCCGCCCTGGTCTGCCCAAGGGCCCAGCGGCAGGAGGCCGCCCGCCACCTGACCGCCCTGGGCCTGAAGGACAGCCTGTCCCTGCCCGTCCGGGCCCTGAGCGGCGGCATGAAGCGCCGGGTGGCCATCGCCCGCGCGGTGCTGGCGCCGGGGGAGCTGATCATCCTGGACGAGCCCTTCACCGGCCTGGACCAGGGCACCAAGGCCATCGTATTGGACTATCTAAAAGCGCACACCCAGGGCCGCACGCTCCTTCTGGTCACCCACGCCCCGGAGGAGCGGGATGCCCTGGCCCATGAGGTGTTGACCATGACGCCGCTGGAAGCAAATGAATAATATGCACGGAGAAGCCGGAGTGATTATTTCCCGAATGAATATGCAACATATTCTGTTTCCGGTGAATAACCTGCTTTTTTGACCAAAAAACCGCACGCAAAAGGCCCCGAAAGGGTCTCTGCGTGCGGTTTTTCCTTGCTGTATCGTTAGCCATCCGCCAGGGCGCGGATGGTCTCCTGCACCCGTTGGAGGAAGGCACAGGCCTCTAACCCATCCATCTGAACGTGGTGGAACTGGAAGGAGACGGGCAGCTTCACGCCCTCCCCTTCCCGGCGGTATTTGCCCCAGAAGAACATGGGATTGTTGTACACGCCGCTGTAGAAGTTCATCACCCCGTCCAGTTCATACTGCACTAAAGGGGAGATGCCCACCATCATGCGGTCGGCCAGGGTGTGGTCCTGTCCTGTCTCCGCCGCTGCCCGGGTCAGGGTCCGGTAGGTCCCGGCAAAGGACGAAAGGTCATCGGAAAGGGGGAGATCGCAGGAGCAGAGTCCCCCGCCCCGGGCCGCCACAATGACGCTTACCCCCACTTTATCGTATGCCAGCAGTTTCTCCCCTGCCGGCAGCAGATACAATTCCTCCGTCTGCCGGGCGGCCTGGCCGATGCACCAGCACAGCAGCCTGGTCAGGCCATACCTCTTTCGTTCCCCGAAAGACAGCAGGCCGGTGATGTCCCAGGTCTGCAAAATCGTCACCATGGGCATGGGGGCATGGCGGAACAGCTGCCAGCTGGCTGCCCGGGGGGTGGTCAGCGGGTCCACCTCCCGGACCGGACCATCCCTGTCCATAGCTTACTGCCCCCGGACGGTCAGCAGCGTGGGGTACTCCCCTTCTTCCAAAAAGTAGGTGCGGTAGCCGTCGGTGACCAGGGAGTGCTTACCCAGGACCCGGACCAGCTTCTGGCCCCGCAGGGCGATCTCCTGGGCCACCTCGGGGACGGTCTGGCCCCCTTTGGTCAGGTCCTCCACCTCGCCGGGGGTCATGAGGACCACCTGGTCACCCTCTAAGGTGAAGGCGGTGTGGGGGAAGACCACCTCGGCGGGCTTGGCCAGGAAATAGTCCTCCCGGACCAGACGGATGCCGATGTCAGCCACGGCCAGCTTGCCGATCTGCCACACGGCATCGCCCAAAAACATGCCCACCTTCAGCTCCCCGATGGTTACTGTCAGGTCAGACTTGACCATGAGTTCTCCCTTGCCGGTGTCCCCGTGCATGCCGCTGTTGATGTCCACGCTGACCACATAGGCCCGGGCGCTGTTGATGGCCTGGATAGCCTGGCGGAAGAGTCCCCGCACAGGGCCGGAAAAACCGGTACCCAGCAAACAGTCCACCAGAATGTCAAAGGAGGCAAAATCCTCACTGCCGGTATAGGGGCATACGGGCACCCCTTTTTCCAAAGCCTGATCGTGATAGAACTTCCCGTCTTCGGAAAAATGCTCCGAGACTCGGTAGACCGTGCAGGAGATCCCCTCATCGGCCAGAATCCCCGCCAGGGCATAGCCGTCCCCGCCGTTGTTGCCCCCGCCGGTGAGGATGGCCACCCGGCCATGCCAGTTCACCGCCTGATAGACTCCTCTGGCCGCCCGGCCCATGAGCTCCCGGCTGGGGATATACTGCTCGATGGTGTGGGCGTCACTCTCCCGCATGGTGGCCACTGTGATCACGTCTCTCATGGTAGGATCCTCCCCTGTTCTTTTTGCATTGGTTCCTTCATTATAGCCCATCCCCGCAGAAATAGCAATTCCCTCCGGCAAGACGTACGCCCCATCGGGATGCTGCATCCCGATGGGGCGTATGAGCGCAATCAAAAACCGGCCAGGCCGGACACCCAGTCGGCCACGTCAGCCTCCGACGCACCGCCGCTGAAGCGCTGGCCGGAGCGCCAGTGACCACCGGGGGCCAGTTCCGCCAATCTGTCCGCACTGTCCCCGATCCCGCTGGAGCCGGACGTGCAGAAGGGCACGATGGTCACACCGTCAAAATCATAGCACTCCAGGAAGGTGTACAGGATCTTGGGCGCCTGCCCCCACCAGATGGGGTAGCCCAAAAACACCACCTCATACTCCGCCATGTTTTCCACCGTGCCGGCGATGGCAGGTCTGGCGGCGGGGTCGTTCTGCTCCCGGTTGGCCCGGCAGCCGTCGCTGCTGTAATTGAGGTCGTCCTCCGTGTAGGGCTCTTCCGGGGTGATCTCATACAGGTCTGCCCCCAGGATGGTCTGGAGGTGGCGGGCGATCCCGCGGGTGTTGCCGGTGGCGGAGAAATAGGCCACCAGCACGTCGGACTGCGCACCGGCGGCAGGCGCTATGCTCTGGCCGGAGGCGGCCGCTTCTCCGGCGCTCTCCTGCTCTCCGCAGGCGGCCAGGCCCCACAGCAGGCCCACGGCGGCCAGTAAAATCAAACATCGTCTCATTGCTTGCTCCCTTCTTGGATCCATCCATGGTTTTATGGGGGGATGTCTACATTCTAAAGGGAACGCAAAGCAATGTCTAATGCCTATTATCTTGGGACAAAAATGTCTGTTCGGCATTTTTGATGTGCTGGCGAAAGGCCTCCGCCACCGGCGTCAGCACGGTGTCCTTCTTCCACACCAGTACGGTCCCGGTCTCCATGGGCGGGGACAGGGGCAGGAAACGCAGGTCCTCAAAGGCCAGGTTCAGGTCAAAGGTGAGGGCAGCGCCCACCCCGCAGCGCACCATGTTGGCGACGTTCAGGCCCAGGTTAAAGGTCGCCGCGATCTCCAACTTCTCCCAGTACTCACGAAACCAGCTGGCCAGCTCCTGCTGCACGCTCTCCCGCCCGCTGATGATGAGCGGAATTTGGGCAAGATCCTCCGGGCCGACCCGTTCCTGGGCGGCCAGGGGAGCGTCCGCCCGCACCAGCACCCCCCACAGGTCCCGCTCCTTCATCCGGCAAAAGGCATACCGGCCCACATCCACCGGCTCGGTCAGAAGGCCCATGTCCAGCAGGCCCAGGTCCAGCCGCTCCTTCACATCGTCTGCATTGGCGCTGAAAATGCGAAAGGTGACCTTGGGGTGCCGGGCCCGGAACGTCCGGATGGCTTGGGAGAGAAAGGTCATGCTCCGGGTCTCCCCGGCGCCGACGGAGATCTCCCCCATGAGCTCCTTCTCCCGGCAGGCAAACTCAAGGGCGGTCTTTTCCGCCAAATCCACCAGCTCCTGGGCCCGGCGGCGCAGGAGCACCCCCTCCTGGGTAAGGATGATGCGATACTGACTGCGGCGAAACAGTTTTACCCCCAGCTCCTCCTCCAGCTGCATCAGCTGCCGGGACAGGGTGGGCTGGGTCAGGTGGAGCAGGGCCGCCGCCCTGGTGATGTTCTCCTCCCGGGCCACTGCCAGGAAATATTTCAGCACCCGAAGTTCCATGCCACCGCCTCCTTTCCTCCATCCTAACACAGGGGGTGTGCGCCCGCAAGGGAAAAATGCCTTTTGAGAATGATTGCAGATAGGATTTTGGCATTTTACATTTTTGAAAAACAGGGGTACAATGAGCCAAAGATCAGCCAAAGGAGGTTTTGACCCATGAATACCATGGTCGCTTATTTTTCCGCCACCGGCACCACCGCCAAGGCGGCAAAGTCCCTGGCAGAGGCGTTGGGCGCAGCGCTGTATGAAATCCGGCCTGCCCGCCCCTACACCAGTGCCGATCTGAACTGGATGGACAAGGGCTCCCGCAGCAGCGTGGAGATGCAGGACAAATCCTCCCGCCCCCCTCTGGCCGCTGCGGATGCCCCGGTGGACCGGTATGACACCCTCTTCCTGGGTTTTCCCATCTGGTGGTATACGGCCCCCACCATCATCAACACCTTTTTGGAGAGCTATGACTTCTCCGGCAAGACGGTGGTCCTCTTTGCCACCTCCGGCGGCAGCGGACTCAGCGGCGCTGTCTCCTCCCTGCAGGCCAGCGCCCCCGGCGCCAAGATCTTAGAGGGGAAGCTGCTCAACGGCAGGCCCAGCCAGGCCGCCCTGAAAAAATGGGCCGAGGGGCTGAAGCTGGGATGACCTATACAAACTTAGGTCCTTCCGACCTGACGGTCTCCCGCATCTGCCTGGGATGTATGGGCTTTGGCGACGCCCAAAAGGGCCAGCACACCTGGACCCTCGGGGAAGGACCCTCCCGGCAGATCATCCAGCGCAGTCTGGCACTGGGGATCAACTTTTTTGACACCGCCATCGGCTACCAAAAGGGCACCAGCGAAGAGTATCTGGGCCGGGCCCTTCGGGATTTTGCCCGGCGGGAGGACGTGGTGATCGCCACCAAGTTTCTGCCCCGGACCAACCAGGAGATCGCAGCAGGGGTCAGCGGCCAGGAGCACATCCGGCGGATGCTGGACCAGAGTCTGAAAAACCTGGGTACGGAGTATGTGGACCTCTACATTTACCACATGTGGGACCACCAAACGCCCATCTATGACATTCTGGACGGGCTGACCCGGGCCGTCCGGGCGGGCAAGGTCCGCTATCTGGGCATCTCCAACTGCTGCGCCTGGCAGCTGGCCAAGGCCAACGCCCTGGCCGAGCGGGAGGGGTTTGCCAAGTTCCTCTCCGTCCAGGGCCATTACAACCTGATCTTCCGGGAGGAGGAGCGGGAAATGGTCCCCTACTGCCGGGAGGAGGGCATCGCCATGACCCCCTACAGTGCGCTGGCAGGGGGCCGGCTGTCCAAGGAGCCCGGAGAGACCTCCAAGCGCTTCCGGGAGGACAGCTATGCGCAGCTGAAATACGGGGCCGCCCAGGCCCAGGACGCCCCCATCCTGGCGCGGGTGGCGGAACTGGCCCACCGCCGCGGGGTCTCGATGACCGAGATCTCTCTGGCCTGGCTGCTGACCAAGGTGACCGCCCCGGTGGTGGGGGCCACCCGCCTTCATCACGTGGAGGGCGCGGCAAAGGCCGTGGATCTGATGCTCACGGCAGAGGAATGCTCCTATCTGGAGGAGCTCTACACCCCCCATCCCCTGGTGGGGGTCATGGCCCAGAACACCGCCGCTGCCGCCGCCGGCCCCCACGTCTGGTCCGCCGGCAGCGAACTGCACTGACAAAAACAGGCATCCATCCTCAGCGAAAGACGCTGGGATGGATGCCTGTTTTTTTATCCGGTGCTGCACCTGTCCCCGTCTGTGCGGGGGCGGCGGGACCTTCCCGGCACCGCGGACAGCAGCCGCCCCAGGCGAGCCAAAACCTGGGGTGTTGCCGTCTGCGGGACGGGCAGTCCTCTCAGCACCGTGCAGGAAAACAGAGGGTGACCGAAAAGGTCCCATCTTCACTGCACACCTGCAGCTCCCCTTCCATGCGGCCCATCATGGCCCGCATGTTGGACAGGCCGATGCGGTTGCTGTCCTGCTGGGAGCTGTCCGGCCGGATGGCGTTGGCAAAGGACAGGCAGACGGTCTCCCCCTCGTCCTTCACCCCAATGCGCACAGGCACAGCCGGCTGGGCGTATTTGGTGATGTTGGAGATGACGTTGTCCATGAGCCGCTTGATGTATTGGGGATAGACGGCGATCTGCCGGTGGGGCCAGTCCAGGTCCAGGGCAAAGGTAAAGCCGTGCTGGTCCAGATAGGCCACCATCTCCGACAGGGTATCGTGGAACACGTCCCGCACGGGGCGGGGAGGCTCTAAGTCGATCTGCTGGACGCCGGAGACTAAGGAGTATTCAAAAATGTTTTCCGACAGCTGCTTGATCTGGGCCACCTTGGTGTCGATTTTGTTCAGATACTCATCGCTCTGGCCCCGGTCGGCAAACTTCCGGTAGCGGAGGATATCGGTATAGATCTGCAAGGCGGTCAGGGGGGTGCGCAGGTCGTGGGACATCTGGGTGATCATGGTCTGGTTGGCCCGGAAAATGGCCTTTTCCCGCTCCGTCTGCTCCTTGAAGGACTGGCGCATGGCGTCCAGGCCCTGGGCCAGCCGGGAGAGCTCGTTGTTGCCCTGGATGAGGATGGCCTGGTCCAGGTCGCCCCCCTCCATGGCCTGGATCTGATCGCTGAGCTGGCCGATGTACCGCACCAGCCCCCTGCTCTTGACGGTGATGATGGCCAGGAAGAACAGGAAGGACAGCAGCAGGCTGACGATGGTCAGGTAGGTAAACCACAGATAGGTGCTGCCGGTATACAGGACCACCTCTGCCTCCCCGTCGGCAAAGGTGACGGTATAGTAGGACACCCAATCATAATACGGGGTCTCCGCCTCACTCTCCCCAGCAACGGCCTGCTCCGGCGCGGAGGAGGCATAGAGCAGGATGTTGTCCCGGTAGACCGCCATGAGGGTAAGGGGGGTCTTTCTGACCCACTGGTTCAGCCCGTCGGCATCCTGGGCGGTCAGGTCGTTCTCTATCACATACTGCTGGAGGGATTCGATTTTGTGCTCCACATAGCGCTGCTGGAAATTGGAGTGGTAAAAATAGCTGCGGATCAGGGTATCCCCACCGGTGCGCAGGAGGAAAAAGAGCACCACACCGGCCAGGCTGGCCAGACACAGCAGCCCCGCAAACTGGGCGGTGAGACTGCTGGGCTTACGGCTCTTGGTCTGCACTGACTTCAAAACGATACCCCTTTCCCCATACGGTTTTCAGATAGCGGGGGTTCTGCGGGTCCTCCTCGATCTTCACCCGCAGCTTGCGGATGTGCACCATGACGGTGCCGTTGGAAATGTAAAAATAGGGCTCGCCCCAAACGCTCTCATAGATATTCTGGGTGGAAAAGACCCGCTGGGGGTTCTGCATGAGCAGGCGCAGGATCTTGTACTCCAGCTCTGTCAGCTCCACCTCCTGTCCCCTCACCCACACCTGGTTGTAATCCAGGCTGAGCTTCAGGCCCCGGGTGGTGAGGATGTTGTCCTGACTCAGCATCCCGGTCTGGGCCTTGCCCCGGTAGACGCAATAACGGCGCAGCAGGGCCTTGACCCGGCCCATGAGCTCGGCATAGGAAAAGGGTTTTGGCAAATAGTCGTCCCCGCCGGCGATGAGTCCCACCAGCTTGTCCGACTCCTGGGCCTTGGCAGTGAGGAAGAGGATGGGCACGGCCCACTGCTTGCGGATCTCTTCGCAGACATGCAGCCCCGACATGCCGGGCATCATGATGTCCAGAATGACCAGGTCGATGGTGTCCGACATCTGGTCCAGGGCCTGCTTCCCGTCAGCCGCCTCCAGGATCGTATAGTTTTCGCCGCTGAGAAGGATGCGGAGTCCTTCCCGGATCTCGGTGTCATCGTCCACGATGAGAATGGTCTGCACATTCATGGTGGCCTCTCCGTTTCGTCAGAATGGGGGCCCTCCCGCAGGCTTGTGCGGGAGGGGCCCCTGGATGCGCGGTGTGCGCAGGGTGCCAGCGCAATGCTCTCAGCTTTTCTTGCCGGTACGCTGGCTGCCGGAGGTGCTCTGCTTGGCAGTGGTGCTCTTGCTGCTCTCCTTGGCCTTGCCGGTGTCGGTTTTGGCGGTGTCCTTGCTGTCCTCAGTGTCCTTGGTGTCTTTGCTGTCTTTGGTGTCGTCCTGGGTGTCTTTCGCGTCCTTGGACTCCTTGCCGGTGTCCTTCTTCTGGTCCTTGCTCTCCTGCTGCTTGCTGTCCTTCTGCTCAGCTTCCTGGGTCTGGGTCTGCTGGGTGTCCTTCTGATCCTCACTGCCCTTCTGGCTGCCGCAGCCGGCCAGCAGGGACAGGGAGAGCAGCAGTGCCATGGCCAGGGCCAGCACGTTCTTCGTTTTCATCTTTCCAGTGGTACGCATCATGGTTCGTACTTCCTTTCCTTTGGTTTGATTTCAGGTTCCTCGCCCGTGACGGGGGGGATTTCCTGTTGGCCGTCATTTTAGCCGCCATTTCTTAATGCTTCCGGACGGAACTTCTTAACGATTCTTAATTGCCCAAGTTTTCTGGCAAAAAAACGCGCCCGCCGGCACGGTTTGGACGGCCTTTTTTAGATAAGGAACAGGATAAGAACCACGGTGGTTGGTAGTCAGTTTAGCAGAGAGTTTCTATTTTTTCATAAGGTTTTGCGAAAAAAACGGTGAAGAAATTCTTAAAAATCCAGAAAGTTCTCTCCCCCCTCTCCCGCCGGGAAATGACTTTAAGAAACGTTAAGATATTCATTCGCAAACCCTTAAGCTGTGCCTGCTATCCTGAGTTCAGCAGACCAATGCACCATCTGAGAAAGCAGGTGATTCCCCATGAATAACGTTCTCCAATATCTGGAGAAAACCGCCGCTGCCATGCCGGACAAGCTGGCCTGCGTGGACGAGCACAGAAGCTATCGCTTTGAACAGCTGGAACAGCTGGCCCGCAGCATCGGCACGGCGCTGTCTTACTTCATCGCCCCCCGGGAGCCGGTGGCGGTCTACCTGGAGCAGAGCGGGGCCGCCCTGGCCGCGTTTTTGGGCACGGTATATGCCGGCGGGTTTTATGTCTCCTTCAATACAGAGCTTCCTGAAACCCGGCTGAGGCAGATCCAGTCCGTCCTGGGGGCCCGCTGCGTCATCACCGACCGGGCCCACCAAAAGACCATGGAGCAGCTTTTCCCCCAGCACGCCATCCTGTTGGTGGAAAAGCTGTGCAGCGTCTCCCCCGAGGAGGACCGGCTGGCAGAGATCCGGGCCGGCATGATCGACACCGATCCCCTGTACGCCAACTTCACCTCCGGCTCCACGGGGGTACCCAAGGGGGTGGTCATCAGCCACCGCTCGGTGCTGGACTTCATCGACCCCTTTACCGACATTTTCGCCCTGACGGCCCAGGATAAGCTGGCCAACCAGGCCCCCTTTGATTTCGATGTCTCCGTCAAGGACATCTACTCCTGTCTCAAAACCGGGGCCACCCTGGTCATCGTGCCCCGCCGCCTCTTCTCCCGCCCCAAGGAGCTGGTGGACTACCTCTGCCAGCAGGAGATCACCACCATGATCTGGGCCGTGTCCGCCCTGTGCCTCATCAGCACCCTCCACGGCCTGGACTACCGCACGCCGGAGACGGTGCGCAAGGTCCTCTTCAGCGGTGAGGTCATGCCCCTGAAGCATCTGCGCCAGTGGATGGACAAGCTCCCCCAGGCCCAGTTCGTCAACCTCTACGGCCCCACGGAGATCACCTGCAACTGCACCTATCACATCCTGGACCGGCAGCGGGACTACAGCCAGGGCCTGCCCATCGGCCAGCCCTTCCCCAACGAGGAGGTCTTCCTGCTGGACGAGGCCGACCAGGAGATCCGGGAGCCCGACGTGGTGGGCGAGATCTGCGTCCGGGGCACCGCCCTGGCCCTGGGCTACTACAACGCCCCGGAGCAGACCGCCGCCGCCTTCCTCCCCGACCCCCGCACCCCCCAGTGTCCCCAGCGGATCTACCGCACCGGCGACCTGGGCCGGCTCTCCCGCGACGGGGAGTTTTTCTACCGGGGCCGGAAGGACTTTCAGATCAAGCACCTGGGCCACCGGGTGGAGCTGGAAGAGATCGAGCGGGCCATCGCCGCCTTTCCCCAGGTGGAGCGGTGCTGCTGCATCTTTGATGGGGAAAAGCAGAAGATCCGGGGCTACTACATCGGCCAGATGGACGCCACTGCCCTGCGCAGCCAGCTGCGGGAGCAGCTGCCCGCCTTCATGGTCCCCAACACCTTGGCCCAGGTCCCCGACTTCCCCCTGACCAAAAACGGAAAGACCGACCGCCGCAAGCTGCTGGAAGGAGGATGGGAACGTGTTTGAACAGGAAGTGCTCTCTCTGCTACAGACCCACCAGACCCCCTTTTATCTCTTCGATGCCGGGCAGCTCCAGCAGCGCGTCCGGTTTCTCCAAACCCTGCTGCCCGGGCAGGTGGAGCTGTGCTATGCCCTGAAGGCCAACCCCTTCCTGGCCCGGGAGGTCAGCCCCCTGGTGGCCCGGCTGGAGCTCTGCTCCCCCGGCGAGTATGCCATCTGCGACCAGCTGGACCTGCCCCCCGGTCAGTTCGTCATTTCCGGGGTCTACAAGGACCCCGCCTGGCTGCAGGACCTGGTGGCCCGGCAGGGGGAGGAGATGATCTTTACGGTGGAGTCCTTGCAGCAGTTTGAGCTTCTCCACCACGCCGCCCAGGTTACCGGCAAAAAGCTCTCCCTGCTGCTGCGGCTGACCAGCGGCAACCAGTTCGGCCTGGAAAAGGATGAGTTGGAAAACCTGTTCGCCCTGCACCGGCACAGTGAGGTTTTGGAGATTCGCGGGGTCCAGTATTTCTCCGGCACCCAAAAGACCTCCCTCAAACGGTTGGCCCGGGAGCTTGGTATGCTGGACGAATTTCTTGCCCATCTCCACCAGCGCCTGGGCGCCCCCGTCGGGGAGCTGGAGTTCGGCCCCGGCTTCCCCATCGACTACTTTGACCGGCCGGACCCCCAGCAGGAGGAGGCGTTCCTCCGCCAGGCCGCCGCCTTGTTTGCCCAGATGAACTACCGGGGCAAGATCGTGCTGGAGCTGGGCCGGAGCATCGCCGCCACCTGCGGCCGCTACGTCACCAAGGTGGTGGATCGCAAGACCAACGGCGGCCAGAACTACGCCATCGTGGACGGCGGCATCCACCAGCTGGTCTATTACGGCCAGAGCCTGGCCATGCACCGCCCCCCGGTCACCGCCTTCCCCCTGCGCCAGGGCGAGCCCCTGCAGAAGTGGAACATCTGCGGGGCCCTGTGTACCATCAACGACCTGCTGGTCAAGCAGCTCCCCCTGCCCGACCTGCGCCTGGGGGATGTGCTGGTCTTTGACCGCGCCGGGGCCTACTGCATGACCGAGGGCATCGCCCTCTTCCTCAGCCGGGATTTGCCCCAAATCCTGCTGCGCCAGCAGGACGGACAGATCCGCACCCTGCGCCAGGCCCGGCAGATCCATTTTCTCAACACCCCCCACTACGACACCAAGGAGGACATCTGACATGGAACAGCTTTTGGAGATTTTGCGCGAGATCCAGCCCAACGTGGACTATGACCACTGCGACACCCTCATCGACGGCCATTTCCTCGACTCCTTAGACATCCTGGCCCTGGTGGCCGAGGTGGAAGAGGTCTTTGACATCATCATCCCCACGGTAGAGATCGTTCCGGAAAACTTCAACTCTGCCGCCAGGCTCTGGGACCTGATCCAGCGGCTGCGCGAGGACGGGTGAAATGCTCTCCCTGTCGTCCTACTTTTCCGCGGCTTACTTAGGCCTCTTCCTGCCGGCCGCCCTGGCCCTGTACTGGGTGATGCCCCAGCGGGGCCGGCGGGCGGTGCTGCTGGGGATGAGCTTTCTGTTCTTCTGGGCGGTGAGCGGAAAGTTGCTCCTCTATCTGCTCTTTTCCATTCTGTCCATGCACCACATGGGCTTATGGCTGACAGATCTGCAGCGCTCCGCCGCCCAGGCCCTGGAGGCCGCGCCCAAGGAGGAACGGCGGGCCCTGCGGACAGCCGCCCGCCGGCGGCAGCGGCAGGTGCTGGCCTTTGCCGTCCTGCTGCAGTTGGGGGTGCTGGTGGGGCTGAAATACAGCCCCTTTTTCGCGGTCAACATCAACAGCTTCTTCCAGCTGCTCCACCTCTCCTGGCAGGTGGAGGTACCCAAGCTGCTGCTGCCCATGGGCATCTCCTTCTACACCATGCAGGCCATGTCCTATCTGTTCGATGTTCACCGGCAAAAGATCCAGGCCGACCGGAACCTCCTCCGCCTGGCCCTGTACATGAGCTTCTTTCCCCAGATCATGGAGGGCCCCATCTGCCGCTATGACCAGACCGCCCCCCAGATCTGGAGCGCGCCCCCCATCCGCCGCCGGAACTTTGCCCTGGGGCTGCAGCGGTGTCTGTTCGGCCTGATGAAAAAGATCATCGTGGCCGACCGGCTGAACCTGTTCATCCAGACCGTGTTCACCCAGTATGAAAACTACGACGGCTTCGTCATCGCCCTGGCGGCGGTGGGCTACACCATCCAGCTCTACATGGACTTTTCCGGCACCATGGACCTGGCCGTGGGCACCGGGCAGATTTTGGGCTTCCAGCTGCCCGAGAATTTCCGCCAGCCCTTTTTCTCCAAATCCATCTCGGAGTTCTGGCAGCGCTGGCACATCACCCTGGGCGCCTGGTTCAAGGACTATATCTTCTATCCCGTGTCCATGTCCGGCCCCCTGAAAAAGCTCACCGGCCGGGCCCGCAAGCGCCTGGGCAACCACTTCGGCCCCCTGGTGGCCGGGACCATCGCCCTGTTTCTGGTGTGGGTATGCAACGGCCTGTGGCACGGGGCGGCCTGGAGCTATCTCTTTTTTGGCATGTACCACTTCGCCTGCATCCTGCTGGCAAACCTCACCGGCCCGTACACCAAGGCCCTGAAGAGGAAACTCCATATCTCCCCCACCAACAAGCCCTATCTGGTCTTTCAGATCGTGCGCACCGGCATCCTGGTGTGCATCGGCGAGCTCTTCTTCCGGGCCAACGGCCTGCGGGCAGGGCTGGAGATGTTTGAGAAGATGATCCGGGAGTTCTCCCTGAACTCCCTGGCCGACCGAACCATTTTCACCATGGGCATGGACAAGATGGACTGGCTCATGGTGGCCGCCATGCTGGTGGTGGTCTTTCTGGTCAGCCTTGTGCGGGAGCGGGGCAAGCCCGCCGGTCCCCGCTTTTGGCAAACATACATTCTGCCGCACTATGGGCTCTGCTGCCTCATGCTCCTGGCTGTGATCCTGTTTGGGGCATACGGGTACGGATATGTGCCCCTGGACCCCATTTATGCGGGATTTTAGGAGATACACTATGGTTTATTTCAAACGGGCCCTGGCGCTGGCCGCCCTGGCGGCGGCCATGGTGGCGCTGCTGCTGGTCGTATCCTGGATCGTGATGCCCAAGGACAACACCACAGAGGCGGGCATGGAGCACGCCGCCGCCAACGGCATCCTGGGCGAGCCTGCCAACACCATCGACCTGTGCGTCATCGGGGACAGCGAGGCCTATCGCTCGGTCTCTCCCCTGCTGCTGTGGAAGCAGACCGGGGGCACCAGCTACGTCTGTGCCACCAGTGCCCAAAAACTCACGTATAGCAAAATCATGCTGGAGCGGGCCTTTGAGAAGCAGAAGCCCAAGGTGGTCCTGCTGGAGACCTTGGCCATCTACCGCACCATCACCCCGGGGGACGTGTTCCTCAACGAGCTGTCCAGCTACTTCCCCGTCTTTCGCTACCACAACCGCTGGAAGACCCTCCGGGCCCAGGACTTCACCGGCCCGGCCCAGGCCACCGCCACGGACCAGTACAAGGGCCACCACCCCACCCTCAATGTGGACCCCTGCCAGCCGGGCCAGTACATGGTGCCCACCGAGAAGGCCGCCCCCATCCCCCGCCTGAACCGCATGTACGTCCAGTGGCTGAAAAACCTCTGCGACCAGCACGGGGCCCGGCTGATGCTCATGAGCATGCCCAGCCCGGTCAACTGGAACTACAGCAAGCACAACGGGATCAAGGACCTGGCCAACCAGCTGGGCTGCGACTATGTGGACCTGAACCTGAAGACCGAGGAGCTGGGCATCGACTGGAACCAGGACACCTATGACCAGGGCGACCACCTGAACCACTACGGGGCCATTAAGGTCACAAACTATCTGGCCAAGCTCTTTGGGGACATGGGGGTGCTCACCGACCACCGGGGCCAGGCAGGCTATGAGGGCTGGGACGAAGCCCTGGCCGCCTATGCCAAGGACTTTCTCCGATGACGGCCCACGCAAGGGTGCCGTGCATCCCCCGCCTTGCCTGTCCCGACGCTTTCCCGTGCCCCGTCCGGCGCATGGTTCACCATAAAACCACAGCGGGCAGACCCAAAACAGTGTGGGGTCTGCCCGCTGGCCTTGTCTGTCCCTGGGGACCGGGGAGGATTACAGGCCGAAACTTTTTGCTTCCAAAATGTCATAATTTTGTATGACTTTTAGAACGAATCTTTCACGATTCCATGATAAAATACTATCATAATAGCAAGACGCCTGTTCTGCGAAAACCCAATAGAAGGTGTAAGAGCATTTATGATAGAGCAAAAAATTCTTGTGGTAGATGACGAGCGAGAGATCGCCGAGCTTGTAGAAGTTTATCTGAAAAACGAGGGCTTTTCCGTCCGCAAGGCCTTTACCGCCGCCGACGCCCTGGCCAGCATCGCCCGGGAGGAGCCCAGCCTGGCCATTCTGGATGTGATGCTGCCGGACATGAACGGCTTTTCCCTGTGCCAGAAAATCCGCGAAAACCACCTCTTCCCCATCCTCATGCTCAGTGCCAAGGTGGAGGACATGGACAAGATCATGGGCCTGACCCTGGGGGCCGACGACTATATCACAAAACCCTTCAGCCCCCTGGAGCTGGTGGCCCGGGTAAAAACTCAGCTGCGCCGCTACACCCGCTACAACACTGGGGAGGCCAGAGACCAGGACCGCAACGAGCACGACTTCCGGGGTCTGGTGATCTGTCTGGACAGCCACCAATGTACCCTCAACGGGGAGGAGCTCACCCTCACCCCCATCGAGTTCAGCATCCTGTGGTATCTGTGCGAGCACCGGGGCAAAGTGGTCTCCTCCGAGGAGCTCTTTGAGGCCGTGTGGAAAGAGAAGTACATGGACAGCAACAACACCGTCATGGCCCACATCGCCCGCCTGCGGGAAAAAATGAAGGAGCCCAGCCGGAAGCCCAAATTCATCAAGACCGTCTGGGGGGTGGGCTATACCATTGAGTAAACGCAGCCTCACCTGGCCCCCTCGCCGGCGGCGGCACAGCCAGATCTCTCAGCAGATCCTGGCCCGGTATATCCTCAGCGTGCTGGGGATGATCGCCGGGCTGGTTTTGGCGTGCTTTTTGGGCTGGGTCATCTGCCGCCTGTTCATCTGGCAGCCCTATGAACCCCTGTACCGTCTGCTCAAGGCCATGGAGGAGACCATCGTCTTTTGGGGCGGCGGGCTGGTTTTGCTGGGCACCTTTTTCCTCACCTACCGTTACATCTCCAAACCCCTGGACTATCTGGACGAGGTCATCGAGGCCGCCGAGCAGCTGGCCCACCCCACCGACACCCCCATCCACCTCTCGCCCCCCATGGAGAGCATCCAGGACGAGCTGAACGTGGTGCGGGAGGAGGCCCTGCGCTCTGCCCTGTACGCCAAGGAGGCCGAGCAGCGGAAGAACGACATGATCGTCTACCTGGCCCATGACCTGAAGACCCCTCTCACCAGCGTCATCGGCTACCTCTCCCTGCTGCGGGATGAGCCCCAGATCTCTCCTGCCCTGCGGGAAAAGTACACCGGCATCGCCCTGGACAAGGCCCAGCGGCTGGAGACCCTCATCAATGAGTTTTTCGAGATCACCCGCTTCAACCTCACCCAGCTCTCCCTGGACTTAGAGGACGTGAACCTCACCCGTCTGCTGGAGCAGGTCACCTTTGAGTTCCAGCCCACGTTGGCGGAAAAGCGCCTGAAGCTGGAGATGAACCTGGAGCCGGAGGTGGTCCTCCCCTGCGACCCGGACAAGCTGGAGCGGGTTTTTGACAACCTGCTGCGCAACGCCATGAATTACAGCAACCCCAACACAGCCATCACCGTCACCCTGACCCGGGCAGAGGAGATGGCTGTGATCACCATGGACAACCACAGCAAGTTTATTCCCCAGGAAAAGCTGGACCGGATCTTTGAGCAGTTCTTCCGCTTAGACTCCTCCCGGTCCAGCTCCTCCGGGGGCGCCGGCCTGGGGCTGGCCATTGCCAAGGAGATCGTGGAGCTGCACAGCGGTACCATCCGGGCCGAGAGTACCGGGGACCGGATCACCTTTGTGGTCACCCTTCCCCTCTCCCGGACCCAAGAGTCCTGACCCCATGGGGCCGGGGGCAGCCGATGCCCCCGGCCCGCTTTCCATTGGAAAAATTTTTGTTGACGTGTTCCCGGTTTGCGTGTATACTGTCACAGGTAACTTTCCTTCCCCTTTCCGGGGCAGTTGGAGGACCATTGTGGAGACGTATCGAAGTGGTCATAACGAGAACGACTCGAAATCGTTTGATCGGTGATGAGCCGGTCCGTGGGTTCGAATCCCACCGTCTCCGCCATAAAAATAGCCACACCAAAAGGTGTGGCTATTTTTATGGCTGCCGTGGGAAATGTAAATGCGCGGGGCAAATGAAGTGCCCCTGTGCCGCCCCGCACTCCCCTGGCGTCTATACTGTTTTGATGTTCCAAACCGGAAACCGCCGCAGTGAAACCTGCGGCGGTTTTTCATTTTGCCGGGTCCTCCTTGCTGATTCCTGCACGATACTCACTCGGCCTTGCCATGGCTGCTATAGAAGTCAGGCACGCTATCCTGGACGAATGTTCCGGACCTGCAGCCCCTCCTTCTCCCTCCAGACACGCCGAGCTGCCGTTTCCCCACGGCAGCGGGCAAAAATACAACAAGGTCAAGACCACCCACGGGTCCTGACCTCGTCTTTGCTCCTGATCTCTTCTCTTTCCTGTAATCCGGGGCTCACTCCAGCCCGGCCTGCTTCTTGATGGCATGAAAGGAGGTTTCGCTGATGATGTGCTCCATCTTACAGGCGTCCTCTGCAGCTGTCTCTTCGTTCACGCCCAGGGACACCAAAAAGTGGGTGAGCACGGTGTGCTTTTCATATATGTGCTCTGCCACCCTGAGCCCCTCTTCCGTCAGGTTCAGGTGGCCACTCTTGTCCATGGTCACATAGCCCCCGTTTTTCAGCAGGCCGATGGCGCGGCTCACACTGGGCTTGGAGACGCCCATGTGCTCACTGACATCCACCGAGCGCACGCCGCCTCCCTTCTTTGACAGGATCAGGATGGTTTCCAGGTACATTTCTCCAGATTCTTGCAGATGCATATACGGGACCGTCCTTTCCATTGAATCTCTCTGCTAATAAAATACCATAGGCCAGCGGATTTTGCAAGGGCGGAACTGGAATATCTTGTAAAGATACACAGAGGTTGTTGTTAGCAAAAACTAATAATTATCAAAAACCACCAAACCGCCCCATTGCCCTATTTTCTGCCATCGGGCAGCGCCGTGTCCTCCCCTTGGGGCTCCCCCAGCATGCGGAACAGATCCGGCAGCTCCATGGGGCGATAGTAATAATACCCCTGGATCAGGTCGCAGCCCACCTCCATCATGATCTCCTTCTGCTCGGCCCGCTCTACGCCTTCCATGCAGACGATTTTGCCGAACTGATGGCAGGCGTAGACGATGCTGCGGATAAAATTCATCTTTTGCGCCGACGCGGTCATCTCCTGCACCAGTGAGCGATCCAGTTTGATGATGCCACAGGGGTACTGCAGCATCATCCGCAGGGAGGAATACCCGCTGCCGAAATCGTCCAAGGCGATCTGCAGGCCCAGCTTTTTGCAGGAGCGGATAAAGTGGTCCAGCTTTTCCGGCTCCTCATCCAGGCTGCTCTCGGTGAGCTCTGCCACCAGCCTGTCGCCGCTGACCTGGTACTTTTTTAACGTGTGCTCAATGAATTCCACAAAGTATACGTCCGAAAGCTGCTGGAGGCTGGCGTTGAAGGAGAGGCAGAAGGCGGGGGCATAGGGCTCGATCCGCTTGGCCGCCAGCACCACTTGCTGGAAAACCCACCGGCCCGCCGTATGGATCAGGTTCTCCTTTTCCAGAATGGGGACAAAGACCTCCGGGGAAATATGCTCTCCCTCAAAGGTCCAGCGCAGCAGCGCCTCCCCGCCGATCACCTCTCCCCTCCGGGCAGAGACCAGCGGCTGGACCACGATGCGGAAATTCTCCATGTTGTTGTACACGTCCCGGCTGATGGCCAGGGTCATTTTGGACAGCCTGCGCACCTGCTGCATGGTCTGCCCCGAATAGTCCACATAAACCTGCTTGGGGTCCTGCTTGGCCACCCGGATGAGGGAGATAAGTATTTCGATCAGATCTTCCGGCGTAAACGCCTCATAGGGGTACTCGATCAGGCCCACACTGCACACGTTCTGCACCGAGATGCCCATGTCCTGATACACCTTCCGGATCTCTTCCCGGATCTGGGACACCAGGGCCCGGGGACCCTCCGCGCAGCAGATGGGATGGACGATGGCCATGCTCCGCATCCCCTCCAGGCGGTAGAAGGACATCTTCCAGGAGAGCTTTTCCATCAGACGGTCCGCCACCTTCTTCAGCAGCCGGTCACCGTAAGAGCGGCCCTTGGTGCTGTTGATCTCGGTGATGCCATTGAGACCAAAGCCGATGACCAATGTCTTTGTCCCCTGCCGCCGCAGCTGAGCGAGCTGGCGGAAGGCAGCCTGTTCCCGGGGGAAGTTGCTGGTGGGGTCCACCACAAAGCTCATGTCCTGGTGGGTCACCCGGCCGGAAAAGAACACCGGCGCACTTTGGTCCTCATTCCACTTCGCGATGCCGAAGCTGCGGATCCACAGGTTTTCCTCCCGAACATCCCGCACCTGGTAGCGCAGGCGGTGCGTGCTGCGTTTTTCCCGCAACATGGCGGAGATGTCCTGCCAGAACAGCTCCCGGAACTCCGGCGTGGTGATCCGTTTGGCCCAGTTTTGGAGAAAGCCGGAGACCAGGTTGCTGGAAAAGCCAAAATCGTCCCGCAGGTTGTCTGAGATGTAGAACAGATCCTTCTGCATGTCGCCCAGATAGAAATAGCTGGACTCATTGTTCTGGGCCACAGACTGGAACAGGGACTCCACATCGCAATAGGCCGTTTTTAGGAAGTGTTGAAACGCACTCTGGCCGCCGTCCTGTCGGGGGCAGGCCGCCTGCCGGGGGCGGGCCGCCTGCCGGCGGTCCACGCCGGTCAGATGGGAATTTTTCTGATAATACTCCCGTTTGTCCTGGTACATCTCCTGGTCGGCCTGGGTGATCAGCCGCTCCAGCTGAATGGGGTGCTCCTTGGACCAGGCGTGGCCCACCGCAATGTGGCACTGGTCCTGGCAGACCAGTGCGCGCAGGCGGTCCAGCGTTTTTTGAAATTCCTCCTGCCCGACGTTGGCGCACAGGGCGATGAACTCATCGCCCCCCGCCCGATAGACCGGCGCATTGCCCACCGCCTGGCAGATGAGCTCATGGCAGCGGCAGATGGCCTGGTCGCCGGCCTCATGGCCCAGGGAGTCGTTGATCTGCTTCAGGCCGGTGATGTCGCAATAGATCACCCCCATGGTATCTGCAGAAAGCGCCCGGTACTGCTCCGCCAGGGCGTGGCGGTTGAGGGCGCCGGTGAGCTGGTCGTGGTAGCTCAGCTCGTTCAGGCGGAGGAACATGTCCCGCCGCCGCAGGAGGTTGGAGACAAAATAGCCGATGACGTTGAGCAGGGAGGTCAGCGTTGGCACCATCCTCCGGTCCGGGTCGTCCATCCCCAGCAGGCCGATGATCTGGCCATCCACCTTGATGGCGACCGCTGCCAGGGAGGCCACCCCGCGGGCTTTTAGGATATCGTAGGCCTCCGGGTGCTCTGGGCGCAGCTGCTCCAGGTCCTGCACGACGACTGCCTCATTGCGCAGGAAGGGCAGCTTCAGCCAGCGGAAAGAGGAGACGGGCACATTCCGGGTCTCCTCCTTTCGGGACGCCGTATCCTCCGCACACCACTCATAGGTATTTTTCAGCCCCCAGCCGCCGCCGACAAGTTCAAAGATGTAGGTGCGGCGGCAGGAAAAGGTGCTGCCCATATAGGCCAGTATTTTTTGGATGGATACCTCCAGGTCGGTTTCGGCAACCACCTGCTTCATGCAGTCGTTGAGGATAGCCTCACTGCGGGAGTAATAATACGCGGCGCCGCAGGCCGTGCCGGCCTCCATGTTGATGGCCATTTCCATCCGATACTTCCGCCCCTGGGAGACGACCACGCTCTCCTTGATCAAAAATCGCTTGCCCAGCACGGGGTTGCCGTGGGTCCAGGAGAGAAACTCTCCCGGCTGCAGGGCGGACAGGGCGTCGTTGTTGCAGAAGGCGCAGGGCACCTGGCTGCCTTGGAGGATCTGGTAACAGGGCTTGCCCCGGTAGTCCTGATGGCTCTGAAACCCCATGGCCGCCCGCAGATGGGCGTTCATGTACACCAGCTCATGGGTCTCCAGGTCCGCGGCATAGACCATCTCGTCCATCTTTTCAAAAAACTCCCAAACCTGATCCATCTTCCCACTCTCCCCTTCCCCACTGCCGCCGGTCGGGCCTGTACCCTGACCGAGGCTGCCAATCCCCGGTCCCGCTGTGCAGCCGGCGCCGGCATGGTTCACGGCCCATGGCATAAAACGGATGAAAGCCCTTATGGCATTCTGCCATAAGGGCTTTCATCATGGTTGCGGAGACAGGACTTGAACCTGCGGCCTCCGGGTTATGAGCCCGACGAGCTACCAACTGCTCTACTCCGCGATATGGTGCCGGAGACCGGGATCGAACCGGCACGGGATCACTCCCATGGGATTTTAAGTCCCAGGCGTCTGCCAATTCCGCCACTCCGGCATTTCCCAGTCGTGCACTCCTGAGTGCTTAATTACTATAGCACGCACGGCATCCATTGTCAAGCACTTTTTTCTAAAATCACGGATTTTCTTTTTCCAGGCCGCCGCAGCGGCCTGGAAAAAGGGTCCGTCAGAGGCTGCCCTTGCCCGGCCGGTCATCCTCCCCGAACTTTTTGCGAAAGTGCTCCCCGATGAGCATCAGTTCCCCGGGCGTGCTGATGTCCACCCCGGCGTTGTCGATGAAGGCCCGCACCTTGCCGGGCAGTGCGTCATAGTAGGCCTGCATCTTCGGATCTTCATACTGCATGGTTATCACCCCGCCATAGTCTGCCCCGCCGGCGCAAAACCATGCGGCGTTATTTTATGACGGGAGGAAACTTTTCGCAAAAATCCGGCACATAATCTCCCCCGCCCGGCATATACTGGGCTGTATACCCCAAGGAAAGGAGGCCGTTTTATTTATGGCTGAACACGATACCCGTTCCCTGCCCCCCGTCCCGCCGGCGCCCCAGGACCTGGATGACTTCATCTTCCGCTGGGACTCTGACGTCCCCCCGGTCAGCGACCGCTGAGCCCTCTGGTTCCCCCAAACCGGGGGGCGCCGGCGGGGCCGGGACAGGTTTTAGGAGAGCGCCGCTTCCTCCTGGGCCCGGACCAGGGCGGCATAGGCGCCGTTCTTGGCCATGAGCTCCCGGTGGCTGCCCTGCTCCAGGATATGCTCCCGGTCGATGACCGCGATGCGGTCGGCGTTGCGGATGGTGGATAGGCGGTGGGCGATGATGATGGAGGTCCGCCCCTGGCACAGCCGGTCAAAGGAGGCCTGGATCTTGGCCTCCGTGACACTGTCCAGGGCGCTGGTGGCCTCGTCCAGGATGACGATGGGGGGATTTTTCAAAAACACCCGGGCGATGCTGATGCGCTGCTTCTGGCCCCCGGAGAGCATCACCCCTCGCTCCCCTACATAGGTCTCATAGCCCTGGGGCATGGCCAGGATGTCCTCGTGGATCTCCGCCCGCCGGGCGGCCTGGATGACCTCCTCGTCGGTGGCGTCGGGGCGGCCGTAGCGGATGTTTTCCAACACGCTGTCGGCAAAGAGGAAGACCTCCTGCTGGACGATGCCGATCTGGCGGCGCAGAGAGCTCTGGGTGACCGCCCTCACGTCCTGGCCGTCGATGCGCACCGCCCCCTGGCTCACGTCGTAGAACCGGGGGATGAGCTGGCACAGGGTGGTCTTGCCGCCCCCGGAGGGGCCCACGAAGGCGAACTTCTCCCCGGCCCGGATGTCCAGGTCGATCTCCCGCAGCACCTCGGCCTTGTCCCCATAGTGGAAGGAGACGTGGTCAAAGGTGACCTCTCCCCGGACAGGCCCCAGGTCCCGGGCGTCGGGGGCGTCCTGGATCTCCGGCTCCAGGCGCATGAGCTCCAGAAAGCGGTGGAACCCCGCCGAGCCCTGCATGAACTGTTCCACAAAGCTCACCAGCTTTTTCACCGGCGTGGTGAAGGTGGTGACATATAAGGTAAAGGCCACCAGGTCAGCATAGTCCACCGTCCCCCGCATGATGAAATAGCCCCCTGCCCCGATGACCAGCACGGGCATGATGGACAGGCTGAACTCCATGCCCCCCTGGAAGGTGGCCATGGTTTTATAATAGGTACTCTTGGCCTGGACGAAAAGATGGTTCATGGCCCCGAACTTGGCCTTCTCCGTCTCCTCGTTCTGAAAGGCCTTGGCGGTGCGCATGCCGGAGATGCCGGACTCGATGGCGGCGTTGATCTCCGCGGTCTGGGCCTTGAGCTTCAGGTTGGCCCGGCGCATCTTCCGCCGCTGGTAGACGGTAAAGAGGATGAAGAAGGGCACGATGGCAAAGGAGAGTACCGCCAAGCGCCACTCAATGGTACACATGACGCAGAAGGCCCCCACCAGGGTGACCGTGGAGATGAACAGGTCCTCGGGCCCGTGGTGGGCCAGCTCGGTGATCTCGAACAGGTCATTGGTCACCCGGGACATGAGGACCCCGGTGCGGTTTTTGTCAAAAAAGCTAAAGCTCAAACTCTCCATGTGGGCATACAGGTCCCGGCGCAGGTCGGCCTCCACCCGCACGCCGAAGACGTGGCCCCAGTAGGAGACGGTGAAGTACAAAAGTCCCTTGCACACATAGGCCCCGGCAAAGATGCCGATGATGAGGAAGAAGGTGCGGTAAGCCTGGTCCGGCAGCAGGTTGTTCAGGCACCATCGGGACGCATAGGGAAAGGCCAGGTCGATCAGGCAGATGATCAGGGCGCAGGTCATATCCAGCAGGAAGAGATGGATGTGGGGCCGGTAATAGGACAGAAAGATCCTCAGCGGCCGGGTGGTTTGATAATAGGCTACAGTTCGTTTCATACAGGACCTCCGAAAAGCAGGCGGGTGCCGGGTGACAATGGCCCTATTATAGCCTGCTTTGCCGCCCCTGACAAGCAGGCAGGCCCAAGAACCCCCGCCCATTTTTGGTTGACAAGGTGGGTGGGATATTGTACACTTTATTTGTCCGAATTCTAACAAGTTTGGGAGGTGTTTGGGATGAAGACTCCCCCCCATCGGACCTATCCCGTCACCCAGCTGGCCTGCATCGTCAACCTGCTGCACCGTATGGCCATCCACGCCCCTCCGGAGGCGCTGCCCGGCGGCATGACCATCGCCCAGCTGTCTACCATCGGCTTTCTGTATTTTTCCCAGAATGACGACGTCTATCAGCGGGACATCGAGTCCTTTTTCAAGCTCCGCCGCTCCACCGTCAGCAGCCAGCTGAACACGCTGGAGAAAAAGGGGCTGATCCGGCGGGTTCCGGTGGCCCACGATGCCCGGCTGAAAAAGCTGGTCCTGACCCAGGACGGTCTGGCTGCCAGTGCCCAGGTCATGCAGATCCTGGGCGAGCTGAACCGCCTGATGGTCCAGAGCCTGTCTCAGGAGGAAGTAGCGCAGCTCTGCCATCTGCTGGGAAAGATCGAGGAAAATCTGATTCGCGTGGCCCCCTAAGGGTGCCACGTTCTCACTTTGTCATGTTGTCTCTGGAGGTATCCCAATGAAAAAACGCATCATCAGCCTTTGCCTGGCCCTGGGAGCACTCTTCCTGCTCTCCGGCTGCGGGGAGGAAGATGAGCCGGAAGCCGAGGATCAAACCACCGCCGTAGAGATCGCCACCGTCAGCCGGGGGACCATCTCTGCGGAGAATACCGTCTCCGGTCAGGTGGTCTCCGGCGGCCAGGAGTCGGTTTATGTGGCCCTGTCTGTGCGCTGCACCGCCGTGAATGTGGAGGTGGGCGACACCGTCTCCGCCGGCCAGATCCTTTGCACCCTGGACATCGCCGCCACCCAGGCCAACTACAACACCGCTTCCCTGAGCTATGCCAAGGCCCAGCAGAGCTATGCCGACCAGTCGGCCCTGCTGGCCCAGCAGGTGGCGCAGGCGGAAAAAAACCTGTCTGACACCCAGGCCCTCTTTGCACTGGGGGCCGCCTCCCAGGCGGAGGTGGACAACGCCCAGCTGGCCCTGGACAGCGCCAGGACCTCCATGACCGCCACCCTGGACCAGTTAGAGGTGAGCATGCAGAACTACCGGGCCACCATGGAACAGATCCAGGCCTCCCTGGCCAACATCGGCAGCGGCGGCAAGGTCACTGCCCCCATCTCGGGCACCGTGATCTCCCTGTCCGCTGTGGAGAACGGTTTCGTCTCCCCCAGCGCCCCCATCGCCACCATTGAGTCCACCTCGGACATGGAGGTCCAGGTGGGGGTGGCAGAGTCCCTCATCGGCAAGCTCCAGGTGGGCGGCCAGGTGACCGTCACGGTGGACTCCGCCCAGACCTCCTTCCAGGGGACCATCCACGCCCTGGATACCGCCCCCGATGCCAACACCCATCTGTATACCGTGACCATCAAGGTCCCCCCCTCCTCTGCCAGAGGTCTGCTGTCGGGGATGTTTGCCAGCGTGGTCTTTTATACCGACACCCAGAATGACGTGGTCATCGTCCCCACGGAGGCCATCCAGACGGGGATGGACGGCCAGTATGTCTACACCCTGGACCAGGACAACATCGCCCACCGGGTGGTGGTGGAGACCGGTCTGGTGGGCGACGGGGTCACCGAGATCACCTCCGGCCTGTCCGGCGGCGAGGTCCTGGTGACCGTGGGTCAGTTCTATCTGTCCGAGGGCGCTGCCGTGCGGGTGGTCTCCTCTGAGGTGGCCTCATGAAGATTGCCTCTTTCTGTATCAATCACAAGGTCACCACCATCCTGGCCTTTGTCATCATCGCCGTCTTCGGGGCGGTCTTTTACTCCAACCTGAAGCTGGCCCTGATGCCCGACATGGAGTTTCCCGCCGCCTATGTCCTGTGTACCTATTCCGGGGCCAGCCCGGAGGACATGGAGGAGCTGGTCACCCGGCCCCTGGAGTCCTGCGTGTCCACCCTGGCCGGCGTGGAGGAGATCTCCTCCACCTCTTCGGAAAACGTGAGCATGGTGATGATCACCTATGAGGACGGCACCGACGTGGACAGTGCCGCCATCAAACTGCGGGAAAAATTTGACGCCGTCACCCTGCCTGAAGGGTGCAGCGACCCCATCATCTACAACTTCAACATCAACGACATGATGCCCGTGGCCATCATCGCCCTGAGCGGTGAGGACCTGATCCAGCTGCAGATCCTGGCCGAAGACACCGTGGGCCCGGCCCTGGAACGGCTGGACGGGGTGGCCTCGGCGGACATCATGGGCGGCATCGACCAGCAGATCACCGTGGAGGTGAACACCACCGCCCTGGCAGGCTATGGCCTGACGTTGTCGGATATCTCCAGCTACCTGGCCGCCGCCAACGTCCTCTACCCCGGCGGCGACGTGCAGAACGGCACCAATGTGCTCACCGTCACCACCGACGGCCAGTTCCAGTCGGTGGATGACGTGGCCAACACCATGATCTTCCTGCCCCGCGGCGGCACCATCCGGCTGGGCGAGATTGCCAATGTCTATCTGGAGTCCTCCTTAGAGGACAGCGCCGCCAAGGTGGGCCAGGACAGCTGCGTCATTCTGTCGGTGAACAAGCGCTCCGGGGCCAATGAGGTAGAGATCTCCCAGCGCATCCTGAGCACCCTGGAGGAACTCAAGCAGGACAATCCATCCCTGTCCTATATCGTCCCCTATGAGGCCAGTGAATACATCCTCCAGGTGGCCAACAACGCCATTCAAAATATCGTCATGGGTGTGGTCCTCTCTGCCCTGGTGGTGCTCCTCTTCCTGCGCCGGGGCGGGGCCACGGTGACCATCTCCCTGTCCATGCCCTTCTGCGTGCTGACGGTGTTCCTGCTCATGAACGTCTTTGGCACCACCCTGAACATGATGAGTCTGGGCGGCGTGGCCATGTGTATCGGTATGGTGGTGGACAACTCCATCGTGGTGCTGGAAAACATCTACCGCTACGCCGGCGACGGCCACAGCCGGTATGACAGCTGCGTGCTGGGGACCTCGGAGGTCATCACCTCCATCACCGCCTCCAGTCTGACCACCATCGCCGTCTTCCTGCCCATCGGCCTGAGCGGGGGCATGGCGGGGATGATGTTCCTGGACTTTTCCCTCACCGTGGTCTTCCTCATCCTCTCCTCCCTCTTCATCGCCCTGACCCTGGTCCCCCTCATGTGCTACTTCCTGCTGGATGAGAACGCCGTGCGGCTGCAAAAGCTGCAAAATGCCCGGCGGGATTCCCGGATGACCCGGCTCATGGCCCGCCTGTCCGCCCGCTACAAGGTGCTGCTGGCCTACTTCCTCCGCCGGCGGCTGGTGGCCTGCCTGATCTCCGTGGGCCTGGTGGTCCTCTTTCTGGCCAGCTGCCTGAACACCAACATGGTCCTGCTGCCGGATATGGACCAGGGCATGGTGAGTGTTTCCATCGAAATGCCCACCGGCACGGAACTGGAGGACACCATGGAATACGGCGACCGGGTGATGGCCGTTGTGCAGGAGGAGTGCCCGGAGCTGGACAACATGTACATGACCATTGGCAGCGCCATGTCCATGGGGGGCGGCGGGACAGACTCCGCCTCTCTCACCGTAAACCTGGTGGGCCGCGGGGAGCGGGAGCGCTCCAGCAAACAGGTGGCCCAGGACCTGCAAAAGGCCATGGCGGACATCGCCGGCTGTGAGATCACCGTCAGCGACACCAGCATGATGAGCAGCCTCACCGGCACCAACGACATCCAGGTGAACATCACCGGCGCAGACTATGACATCCTCACCCAGATCGCCAACGACCTCACCGAGCAGATCGCCGCCCTGCCCGATGCCTCCCAGGTGAAAAACTCCCTGGAAAACAGCATCCCCGCCGTTTCCGTGACGGTAAACCATACAGCCGCGGCCCAGTACGGCCTGACGGCCGCCTCCATCGGCAGCGCCGTGCGCAGCGAGCTCACCGGCTCCACCGCCACCACGGTGACCATGGACGGCAGCGACCTGGAGGTGGTGGTCCGGGGCAGCGGGGCCAGCGGCAAGAGTCTGGACGCCCTGCGCTCCATGCCTATCTCCTCCCCCACCGGCGGGACGGTCCCCCTGTCCTCGGTGGCAGAGGTGGCGGTGGAGCTGAGCCCCCAGACCATCGCCCGGTCCAACCAGTCCCGGCAGATCGAGGTCACCGGCGACACCCTCAGCGGGGACACCGCCGCCATGAACGAGGCCATCCAGGCCGTCCTGGACGCCTATGACTTCCCCGACGGCTACCAGGCGGAGATCAACAGCGCCTATACCGACATGATGGAGAACTTTCAGACCTTGATGCTGGCCATGCTGGTGGCCACCTGCCTGGTCTACTTCATCCTGGCCGCCCAGTTCGAGTCCTTCCTCATGCCGGTCATGGTCATGCTCATCCTGCCCATCGCCCTGTCCGGGGCCCTGTTCGGCCTGCCGCTGACGGGGATGGACCTGTCCATGGTGGTGCTGCTGGCGCTGATCATGCTGGTGGGCACGGTGGTCAATTCCTCCATCGTGCTGGTGGACTATATCAACATCCGCCGGGAGCGGGGCCAGGAGAAGGACGAGGCCATCATGGAGGCCTGCCCCCTCCGGGTGCGGCCCATCATGATGACCACCCTGACCACCGTGCTGGCCCTCATCCCCATGGCCGTGGGTACCGGCGAGGGCAACGAGATCCTCCAGCCCATGGGCGTGGTGATGATCAGCGGCATGATGATCTCCACCATCGTCACCCTCTTCTTCACCCCGGTCTACTATTCCCTCCTGGACAGCCTCTCCGAGCGCATCGGCAAACCCTTCCGGGACCGGCGTAACCGCAAGCGGGAGCGCCTGCTGGCCCAGATCGCCCAGGTGGAGCAGGAGAATCCCCCTGTCCTCTGATGTCTTTAATTCGGAACAGGACGTGTGCCTATCCCGTTTGCAAACCAAAACAGACCCACGCCCCAAGACAAAGGGGCGTGGGTCTGTTTCACATTGGCTTAGTAGAAGGTCGCCACATCCTGCTCCGGCGGGGTGCCGGGGGTCAGGGAGAGGACGTTGAGGATGGGGCCTTTCTGGTTGTACAGGCGGTTGTGCTTGATGGCCACCTTGGCCGTCAGCTCCACCCACTGCTGGTCCTGGAGCTTTTTGGGGTCATAGCCCGTGGCCAGCAGGCCGGCGAAGGTGATATCCTCGATGCAGCAGGTCATCACCCGGCGGCCAAAGACGAAGCTGCCGGCGGGGAGCTTATCCCGGACCATGGCAAAGCCGCCAATTTTGAGGGTCTTGCCCTTGTACTTCTCCGGCTCCTCGGAGATGTCCTGGTACCAGATGGCATAGTCCTCGGGGGTAATCTCCACCACGGGGGCGTCGATGTCATAGGGGAGCTCGTCGGGGGTGTCGTCATAGTAGACCTCCCCGCTGCGGTCCTCATAGGCGATGTTGGTGCGGCGGCTGACCGCCCGGATGATCTTGTGGATCTCTACCTTGTCCACCTTTTCATCGGACCGGTTCAGCACCACCATCTCGCAGCTTTTCAGCTTATCCACCACCAGGCCCCGCATGTTGTTGTTATACACCAGGAAGGTCTGGGCGTCGGCAAACATAAATTCCTGATAGACCACCCAGGGCTCGGGCATGTTCTGATAGAGCTGGTCCAGCATCCACATGCCGTTGTACTCCACGATCACCCGCTCCACGGCGTGCTTCTTCTGCAGCCGCTCCAGGTTGGTGGGGGTGAGCTCCTCGGGTTCCTCGATGACCTCGATAAAGACGTTCTTACCGGAGAAGGTGGTGGGGTCGTACTCCTCCTCTCCCTCCTCGCACAGGAGCAGAAGGGTGCTCTCGCCGTTGTTGAAGCGCACATCCTCCAAGGTCTCCTGGATGAACTTGGTCTTCCCTGCGTCCAGAAAGCCGGTGAACAGGTAAACAGGGATCTCTTCCATCATGGCGTTTTCCTCCCGCTTCAGTGCAGGCAGAACAGGTGCTCTAACTCGTGCTCCTTCAGCTCCGCGCCGATCACGCACAGGCGGCCGGTGAAGCTGGCGGGACCACGGCGAACATTCTGCTCTCCGGGCACATAGTCAAAATGGATCCAGCTGCCGTCGGTGCAGGGCACGATGCCCTTGGCCCGGAGGACAGCGCCGCAGCGGGCCTCGTCGTCCAGGGCGGACAGAGCGGTCTTGATCTCCTCCTCGGTGTACTTGCGGGGCGTCTCGGTGCCCCAGCTGATAAAGACCTCATCGGCATCGTGGTCATGGCCGCAGGAGCAGGTGCCGTCGTGGTGGTGATGGTGGTGCTCGTGGTCATGGTCGTGGTGGTGTTCATGCTCATGGTCATGATGGTGCTCATGGTCGTGGTCGTGATGGTGTTCATGCTCATGCTCATGATGGTGCTCATGGGGGTGCTCATGGTCATGGTC
>DXEA01000113.1 GCA_019115225.1 Candidatus Evtepia faecigallinarum | reverse complement strand
TAGTAGTTCCGGCTCTTGGCCCGGCCGTCGCAGCCGGCCATGACCACAAACTTCCGGATGGCCCCGCTCCTCACGGCCTGCACCACCTGGTCGGCCAGGGCAAAGACCTGCTCGTGGGCAAAGCCCCCCACCAGCTCACCGCTCTCCAGCTCCTCCGGGGGTGCGCATCTCTTGGCGTGCTCAATGAGGGCGGAAAAATCCTTCTCCTCCCCGATGCCGCCGGGGATGTGGACGCACCCGGGCCAGCCCGCCGCGCCGGTGGTGTACAGCCGGTCCTGGTAGCCGGGGGCGGGGGGCACGATGCAGTTGGTGGTCATGAGGATGGGGCCGTGGAAGGCTTCAAACTCCTCCTTCTGCTTCCACCAGGCGTTGCCGTAGTTGCCCACGAAGTGAGGGTACTTCTGAAAGGCGGGATAGTAGTGGGCGGGGAGCATCTCCGAGTGGGTGTACACGTCCACGCCGGTGCCCTGGGTCTGCTCCAGGAGCATCTCCAGATCCCGCAGGTCGTGGCCGGAGATGAGGATGCCGGGGTTCTTCCCCACCCCCAGCTGCACCTTGGTGAGCCGAGGATGGCCGTAGGCAGTGGTGTTGGCCCGGTCCAGCAGGGCCATGCCCGCCACGCCGTGCTTGCCGGTCTCCAGGGTGAGGGCGATGAGCTCGTCCACGGTGAGGCCGTCGTCCAGGGTGGCTGCCAGGGCCCGCTGGAGGAAGGCGTCTACCTCCGGGTCCTGCTGGCCCAGGGCGTTGGCGTGCTTGGTGTAGGCCGCCAGACCTTTCAGGCCGTAGGTGATGAGCTCCCGCAAAGAGCGGATGTCCTCATCCTGGGTGGCCAGGACCCCCACGGCCTTGGCCCTCTCCTCCCAGTCCCCGGACCCGTCCCAGCGGGCGGCGGCGGGCAGGGCGGCGGGGTCCTGGACCTGGGGCAGGAGCCCGGCCTTGCAGTCCAGCACGGCCTGGATGTCGGCCCGGATGGCCTCCTTGTCAAAGTTGGCGTTGGTGATGGTGACAAACAAGCTGTAGGTAATCAGCTGGTCCACGGCAGGCTCGACGGCCGCCCCCTGGCCCCGCAGGGCGGTGGTGACGGCGGCCAGGCCGCGGGTCACATCCACCAGCAGGTCCTGCATAGCGGCCACGTCAGGCTTCTTACCGCAGACGCCGGTGACGGTGCAGCCCTGGCAGCGGGCGGTCTCCTGACATTGATAGCAAAACATGTTCTCTTGCATGACACAAACCTCCTTGGGTATTCAAAAGACGACCACCAGCAGCATCTTGAAGGCCTCCTGGGCATAGACGCTGTGGGGACGGCCGGCGGGCATGACGATGGACTGTCCCTCCCGGAGCAGGAAGTCCTCCCCGTCAATGGTGATCCTCCCCATCCCCTCCAGGCAGGTGACAAAGGCGTCCCCCTGGGAGGCATGGGTGCCGATCTCCTCCCCCTGCCAGAAGGCGAAGAGGGTAATGCTCACGGCGTCGTTCTGGGCCAGGGTTTTGCTGACGATCTGGCCGAGCTGGCTGGTGACCTCCTCCCGGAGGGTCAGCACCTGGGCGTGGGTGATGTTTTTGATGATCTCCTGCATGGGATGGGTCCCCCTTTGATCCTATCGTTTCTTACCTTCCCCCAGTCGGGCCGGGGGACAGCCTCTGCGGGCTGAGCTTTGGGCCATTATACCCAGGGTGCGGGGGATTGTATGTTGGCTTTCCAACAAACAACTCAGCTTCCCAAAATTTTCTCACAGAGCATTAACATCGCCGCTAGTTTTCCTGCTACTGGAAAACCGCTTGGAAATATGGTATGCTGAAAACAAAAGACCATCTGCGGGAGGGCTCTACCATGACGGATATGGAGCAGCGCACAGCGGCGAAAGAGTTTGCGCAATATTGGGCAGACCATGGCGACGAAAAACAGGATACGCAGCGCTTTTGGATCGGCCTGCTGCGGAATGTCTACGGCTTGTCCGAGCCGGAAAAATTCATCTCGTTTGAGTATCCGGTGAAATTGGACCATACCAGTTTCATTGATGCTTTGATCCCGGAGACCCGGGTGCTCATCGAGCAAAAGGGGATGGACGTGGACCTGCGGCGGGGGTACCGGCAGTCGGACGGTTCCATGCTCACCCCTTACCAGCAGGCCCGCCGCTATGCCGGGTATCTGCCCCACGACCAGAACCCCCGCTGGATCGTGGTGTGCAATTTCCAGCAGTTCCAGATCCACGACATGAACCGCCCCAACGACGAGCCGGAAGTGGTGGCCCTGGCAGACCTGGAAAAAGAATATCACCGGCTGCACTTTCTGGTGGATACCGGGGATGAAAACATCAAAAAGGAAATGGAGATCTCCTTGCAGGCCGGGGAGATCGTGGGGGCCTTGTACGACGCGCTGTTGAAGCAGTACCGGGACCCCAGCTCCCCGGAGACCCTGAAAAGCCTGAATGCCCTGTGTGTCCGGCTGGTGTTCTGTCTGTATGCCGAGGATGCCAATGTCTTTGGCGGGCACGGGAAATTCCACGATTATTTGCAGCGGCACCACCGGGACGCCCGCCGGGCACTGATCGACCTGTTCCAGGTGCTGGACACCAAGCCGGAGGACCGGGACCCCTATATGGAGGATGACCTGGCTTCCTTCCCCTATGTCAACGGCGGCCTGTTCTCCGACGGAAACATTGAGATCCCCCGCCTGGATGAGACCATCGTGGACCTGATCCTCCACCGGGCCAGCGCGGACTTTGACTGGTCCGCCATCAGCCCCACCATCTTCGGCGCCGTCTTTGAGAGCACTCTGAACCCGGAGACCCGGCGCGCCGGCGGGATGCACTATACCAGCATCGAGAACATCCACAAGGTCATTGACCCGCTGTTCCTGGATGATTTGAACGCAGAACTGGTGGAAATTCAGGCCATCGCCGTAGAGACCACCCGGAAGCGGCAGCTGACCGCCTTTCAGGACAAGCTGGCGGGGCTGACCTTTCTGGACCCCGCCTGCGGCTCGGGCAACTTTTTGACGGAGACCTATCTTTCCCTGCGCAAATTGGAGAACGAGGTTATCCGCTCCCTGTCCGACCAAATTGTCATCGGCGGCGTGAGAAAGCATCCCATCCAGGTCTCCATCAGTCAGTTTTATGGCATCGAGATCAACGACTTCGCCGTGACCGTGGCCAAGACCGCCCTGTGGATCGCCGAGAGCCAGATGATGAAGCAGACTGAGGATATCATTCGCATGTCCCTGGACTTTTTGCCCCTGCGCTCTTACGCCAATATTGTAGAGGGCAACGCCCTTCGGATAGACTGGGAGAGTGTGGTGCCGAAGCAGCACCTGAACTACATTATGGGCAATCCTCCCTTCGTAGGAGCCAGAATGATGAGCCCTGCACAGAAAGAGGACTTAAATAGCGTTTTTCCAGCATGGAAAAACGCTGGAAACCTAGATTATGTATCCTGTTGGTATAAAAAAGCCACAAATCTAATGAAAGATACCTCAATTCGCTCTGCACTGGTTTCCACAAATTCTGTGACACAGGGAGAGGCTGTTGCTAACCTGTGGAAACCCCTTTTTAAGGCAGGTATCCATATTGACTTCGCTCACCGCACTTTCCGCTGGGACAGTGAAGCTAAAATGAAAGCC